>NC_010617.1:2360347-2697540 GCF_000010285.1 Kocuria rhizophila DC2201
CGGGTGCTGTTCCTCGCCCGGCTGCAGGAGCGCAAGCGCCCGCTCGCGTTCGTGGCCGCCGCCCGGGCGCTCGCGGACCGCTTCCCGCACACCACGTTCACCCTGGTGGGCCCGGACGAGGGCCAGGGGGACGCGGTGCGCCGCGCCATCGAGGACGCCGCCCTGGGGGACCGCCTCACGTGGGCCGGGCCGGTGGACTCGGCCGGTGCCGCGCGGTGGATGCGGGACTCGGACCTCTACGTGCTGCCCTCGGTGGACGAGCCGTACCCCATGTCCGTGCTGGAGGCCATGTCCTCGGGGCTGCCCGTGGTGATCACGGACACGTGCGGTCTGGCGGACACGGTGCGCCGCACGGGCTCCGGGGTGATCGTGGACGACTCGCAGCAGGACCTCGAGCGCGCCCTGTCCGAGCTGCTCTCCGATCCCGACCTGCGCCGACGCACGGGCCGCACGGCCCGGGAGACCATTGCGCGCGAGTACGGAATGGGCGCCGTGGTGGAGCGGCTGCTGTCCGCGTACGGCGACTGAGCGCACCATTCCCGACCCACCGGTCGGAAAACGTCCCCCGAGCGGGGACAGGGGGCTGGGCGATCGGCCAGGAAAGGCCTGGTCGACAGTCCAGCGCAGGTCTGGCCGTTCGGCGGTGTCGCAGGGCGGCGGTGGCTCCGTAGCGTAGTAACCACCGGGTCGGAACGGATGCCGCACGGCCTCCGCTCGCGGGGTGACCCGGTGACTGTCACTGGACGACCAACAAGAAGGACACGCACCATGGACATCTTCACCTCCGTCATCCAGAACCTCGGCACCATCGCCGGCATCGTGCTCGACTTTCTGAAGGCCTTCGGGGTGGCCGGCTGATCGAGCCCGTCCCACCCGGGCGGGACGTCGCGCCCCGCCCGATGCTCGTGGCCCCGCACTGTCGCAGGAGGACCCACGCCGGGGGGGGCCCGGAACCCTGGCCTTAGGATGGACGGGTGAAGGCCTTACTGCTCGAGAACATCCATTCGGACGCCGTCGACGCCCTGCGCAGCCGGGGATTCGAGGTCGAGACCCGCAAGGGCGCGCTGGACCCCGGGGAGCTGGTCGAGGCGCTGGACGGTGTGGAGCTGCTGGGGATCCGCTCCAAGACCCGGGTCACGCGCGAGGTCCTGGAGGCCCACCCCGAGCTGCTGGCCGTGGGCGCGTTCTGCATCGGCACCAACCAGATCGACCTCACGGCGGCCACCGACACCGCCACGGCCGTGTTCAACGCCCCGTTCTCCAACACCCGCTCCGTGGTGGAGCTGACCCTCGGGGAGATCATCGCCCTGGCCCGCCACCTCACGGACAAGAACACCGCCATGCACCAGGGCGTGTGGCTCAAGTCCGCCGAGGGCTCCCACGAGGTCCGCGGCCGCACGCTCGGCATCGTGGGCTACGGCAACATCGGCAAGCAGCTCTCGGTGGTGGCCGAGGCGTTCGGCATGGACGTCTACTACTACGACATCGTGGACCGCCTGGCCATGGGCAACGCCACCAAGTGCGACTCCCTGGAGCAGCTGCTGACCACGGTGGAGACGGTCACACTGCACGTCGACGGGCGGGAGTCCAACACCGCCATGTTCGGCCGCGAGCAGTTCCGCCGGATGCGCCCGCGCTCCATCTTCCTCAACCTCTCCCGCGGGCACGTGGTGGATCTGGAGGCCCTGCACGAGGCCCTCGTGTCCGGGCACCTGGCCGGCGCCGGGCTGGACGTCTACCCCTCGGAGCCCAAGGCGGCCGGCGAGCCGTTCGTCTCCGAGCTGCAGGGCCTGCCCAACGTGATCCTCACCCCGCACGTGGGCGGTTCCACCGCGGAGGCCCAGGAGAACATCGGCGGCTTCGTCTCGGGCAAGCTGATCGACTACTGCCGCTACGGCACCACCAGCCTGTCCGTGAACTTCCCCGAGGTGCAGCTGGACCCCACCATCCACGGCACCCGCCTGCTGCACGTCCACAGCAACGTGCCCGGTGTGCTGGCGCGCGTGAACTCGGTGCTGGGCGAGCACGGGATCAACGTGGACCGCCAGCAGCTGGTGACCAAGGCCCAGATGGGCTACCTGGTCACGGACTGCGGCAACGGGGTCACCGAGGACGTCGTGGCCGCGGTCAAGGCCCTGCCGGAGACCGTCCGGGTGGCCACCGTCTCCTGACACCGCGCACGACGCCGCCCGCGCACCGCGACCCCGTCGCCCGACCCCGGGCGGCGGGGTCCGTTCATGGGGGCGCCGCCCTGCCTCGCAGGCACCTCCCGGCCCTCTCACCCGGCCGCGGCACCCGCGGGCCCACGGGCGGCGGGCGCGGTCGGCCTCCGGCCGGGCCATTGTTCCGAGTGCACCGCCGCCCGGGTCGGCGCGTTCACAACCTGTCACGAGGGCCTCGCCCGGCGCGCTCCGCGGGGCCCCTCCCCCGTGCGCCCCTACGCTGGAGGGGATCCCCTTTCCCCACGACGATGTGGAGGCGGCCATGAGCCATCCATCCGTGCCCGGCGCGCACCTGAAGAACCTCGACCCGGACCCGCACCGCGGCGAGGAGGTGAACTTCCAGTCCCCCGGGGAGCGGGCACCGGCGGAGAAGCGCCACACCCGCACCATCCGGCTGCTCGGGCTGCTGGGCGGGGCGGCCCTCGCCGCGCTGATCTACGTGCTCATGCCCCAGGAGGTCCCCCACAACGCCAAGCTCACCGCGGCCACTGCCGTGCTGATGGGCGCGTGGTGGATGACCGAGGCCCTGCCCCTGCCGGCCACGGCGCTGCTGCCCCTGGTGGTGTTCCCCACCCTCGGCGAGGAGATCACCTTCGACAAGGTGGGCGCCTCCTACGGCAACAACATCATCTTCCTGTTCATGGGCGGGTTCCTGCTGGCCCTGGCCATGCAGCGCTGGAACCTGCACCGCCGGATCGCCCTGCTCACCGTCAAGGTCATGGGCACCAAACCCTCCCAGATGGTCGCCGGGTTCATGGTGGCCACGGGCTTCCTGTCCATGTGGGTCTCCAACACCGCCACGGCCGTGATGATGCTGCCGATCGGCGTGTCCGTGCTGCTGCTGGTCACCAGGATCGGCTCGGGGGACGCCACGGAGGCCTCCCCCGCCGCGGGCGGGGAGGCCAGCGCGACGACGGACGGCACCGCGAGGACGGACGGCACCATCGGCCCCGGCGGCGTCGACGGCCCGGCCGGTGAGGTGGACCTGCAGGACGAGCAGGTCAAGGAGGACGTGGTCAAGTCCAACTTCGGCACCTCGCTGATGCTGGGGATCGCGTACGCGGCGTCGATCGGCTCGCTCGGCACGATCATCGGCACCCCGCCCAACACGCTCATGGCGGGCTACCTCTCGGACGCGCACGGGATCACCATCGGCTTCGGGCAGTGGATGCTCGTGGGCGTCCCGCTGGCCGTGGTGCTGCTGGCCCTGTGCTGGCTGCTGCTCACCCGGGTCCTGTTCAAGCCGGAGATCAGCGAGATCCCCGGCGGCCGTGAGCTGATCGCGGAGGAGCTGCACAAGCTCGGCCCCATGTCCTCCGGCGAGAAGCGTGTGCTCACGTTGTTCGTGCTCGCGGCCCTCGCGTGGATCCTGGTGCCGGTGCTGTTCGACAAGCCGATGATCTCGGACGCCGGGATCGCCATGGTCGTGGGCCTGCTGCTGTTCCTGTGCCCGGCCGGTGCCGCCCCCGGCGTGCGACTGCTGGACTGGGAGTCCGCGGTCAAGCTGCCGTGGGGCGTGCTGCTGCTCTTCGGCGGCGGCCTGGCGCTGTCCGCGCAGTTCTCGGGCTCGGGGCTCACCGAGTGGATCGGGGAGAAGGCCCAGGGCCTGGGCGGGCTGCCCGTGGTGCTGCTGGTGCTGCTCATGGCCGGCGGGATCCTGCTGCTCACGGAGCTCACGTCCAACACGGCCACCGCGGCCACGTTCCTGCCGGTGGCTGGCGGCGTGGCCATGGGCATCGGCGTGGACCCCATGCTGCTGGCCATCCCGGTGGCACTGGCCGCCACGTGCGCGTTCATGCTCCCGGTGGCCACCCCGCCCAACGCCATCGCGTTCGGCTCCGGGTACGTGGCGGTCAGTCAGATGATCCGCGGCGGTGCGTGGCTCAACCTCATCGCGCTGGTGCTGATCACCATCACCACCATGACGCTCGGCGTGTGGGTCTTCGGCCTCGCCTTCTGAGCCCGTCCCGCCGGGCCCACGACGCCGCCGCGCATCTGCGGGTGCCCGGCGGCGTCGTCGTGCGGGGCGCGGGGGCGTGCCGGGGCCGGGGCGCGCACGGAGACCAGCCGGCCCGTGCGCGCGGGGGCAGGGGGTGCAGGGAGAGAGGCCCCGCGAGGCAGTGCGGGGCGTGCAGCCCGTTCCGCGGGCGTGCACGCACGCGAAGGCCCCGGGGTCGCGCGGGGCGACTCCCGGGGCCGTGGCGGGTCCTGGGCGGACCTGGGGGACCTACTTCTTCTTGGAGGCCTTGCCCGAGGCGCGGGAGCTCTTGGCGGCGCCCTTGCCACCGGCCACGGACTTCGCCGCGGCCTTCTCGGTGCGGGCGCCCGCGTGCTCGAGCACGCCCGAGCCGGACTCGATGTGCGAGCGCATGAACCACTGGAACAGCTCGAGGCCGCGGACCTGGCTGATCAGCATGTCCTCGGTGATGGGGTCCACGTCGCTAACGCGGGCGAGCGCCTCGCGGTGGTCGGTGATCACGCCGTCGTACACGAGGTCCAGGGCCGCGAGGTGCTCCACGCCCGGGGCGCGGTTGACGTCGTAGTCGTCCCACGTGCGCTCGGCCACGATGGCCCCGGGGAGCCCGTTGGGGGACACGCCCATGGTGGCCATGCGCTCGGCGAGCTCGTCCACGTAGCCGCGGACCTCGTCGATCTGCGGGTCCAGCATCTCGTGCACCGCGATGAAGTTGGGGCCCACCACGTTCCAGTGGGCGTGCTTGAGGGTCAGCTGCAGGTCGTTGAGCGCGTGCAGGCGCTGCTGCAGGATCTCGGCCACGGCGTGGCCCTGCTCGGTGGAGAGACCGGGGACGGTGAACGCGGCGGTCCGCGTGGACTTCTTGGCCATGACAACCTCCTGGTGGGTCGTGCACCGGCGCGGGATCGCACCGGGCCCGACTTATGTGATGAATTCAGAATAACAAGCCGACGGCGAGCGCACCAGGATGCGCACGACGTCCCGCCCCTCCCCGGGATTGGTGATCCAGCTCACGAGCCCTAGGGTGGGGAGAAATACCTGAGACCTGGAGTATCGGATGAGCGCCTACCCCCATCTTCTATCCCCGCTGCGCGCGGGCTCCCTGACCCTTCCGCACCGCGTGATCATGGGTTCCATGCACACGGGCCTCGAGGAGACCCCGGGCGGTGAGCACGAGCTCGCACGCTTCTACGTGGAGCGCGTGCGCGGCGGCGCGGGGCTGATCGTCACGGGCGGTGTGTCCCCCAACGAGGAGGGCGCCGCACGCGAGGGCGGGGCCCACCTGAGCGCCGAGGAGCAGCTGCCCCCGCACCGCACCGTCACGGACGCCGTGCACGCGGAGGGCGGGCTGATCGCCCTGCAGCTGATGCACAGCGGCCGGTACGCGATGCACGCGGACGCCGTGGCGCCCTCGCCCGTGCGCGCCCCGATCAACAGGGTGACCCCGCGCGAGCTGAGCACCGAGGACGTCGAGCGCACGGTCGAGGACTTCGCGCACGCCGCACTCCTCGCGCAGCGGGCCGGCTACGACGGCGTGGAGATCATGGGCTCGGAGGGGTACCTGATCAACGAGTTCCTGGTGGAGCACACCAACCGGCGCACGGACCGCTGGGGTGGCTCCCCCGAGGCCCGCCGGCGCTTCGCGGTGGAGGTCGTGCGCCGGGTGCGCGAGGCCACCGGACCGGAGTTCCTCATCATGTACCGGCTCTCCGCCCTGGACCTGGTCCAGGACGCCCAGGAGTTCGACCAGGTGCTGGCCCTGGGGCGGGAGGTCGAGGCGGCGGGCGCGTCGGTGATCAACACCGGCATCGGGTGGCACGAGGCCAGGATCCCCACGATCGCCACGAGCGTCCCGCCCGCGGGCTTCACGTGGGTCAGCCGTGCCCTGCGCGAGCACCTGAGCGTGCCCGTGGCGGCCGTGAACCGCATGAACACCCCCGAGATCGGCGAGGCAGTGATCGAGCGCGGGGACGCGGACCTCGTGTGCCTCGCCCGCCCGTTCCTCGCGGACCCGCAGTTCGTGGCCAAGGCCCGCGCCGAGCGCCCGGACGAGATCAACACGTGCATCGCGTGCAACCAGGCGTGCCTGGACCACACGTTCTCCGGCAAGCGGATGTCCTGCCTGGTCAACCCGCGGGCCATGCGCGAGGACGAGCTGGTCCTGGGCCCCACCCGCACCGCCGAGCGGATCGCCGTGGTGGGCGCCGGCCCCGCGGGCCTGGCCTTCGCGGAGGCGGCCGCCCAGCGGGGGCACCGCGTGACTGTCTTCGAGGAGCACACCGAGATCGGCGGCCAGTTCCAGCTCGCCCGGCTCATCCCGGGCAAGGAGGACTACGCCCATACCATCCGCTACTTCCGCACGCGCCTCGCGGAGCTCGGGGTCACTGTGCACACGGGCCGCACCGCCACGGCCGCGGACCTCGACTTCGCGGACCGGGTGGTGCTCGCCACCGGCGTGAGCCCGCGCGTCCCCGGGATCCCCGGTGAGGACGGTCCCTCGGTGCTCGGCTACAAGGAGGTGCTCGCGGGAGCGCCCGTGGGCGAGCGCGTGGCGATCATCGGCGGCGGCGGCATCGGATTCGACGTCGCCCACTTCCTCACGCACGACCCCCACGCGGACTTCTACCGGGAGTGGGGCGTGGACCGCACGCTCGAGGCGCGGGGCGGGCTGCTGCGCCCCGAACCCGCGGCCCCGCTGCGCCGGGTCACCGTGCTGCAGCGCACCCCGGGCAAGCCGGGCGCGCGGCTGGGCACCACCACGGGGTGGATCCACCGCGCCGAGCTGCGCATGGCGGACGTCGAGTTCGTCACGGGCGTGCAGTACCAGCGCATCGACGAGCAGGGCGTGCACGTGCTCGTCCCGGCGCCCGAGCCCGCCGAACCGCAGGGGGCGGCGGCCTCCCGTGCGTCCGGGGGCACGACGCCGCCGCGTTCCGGTGGCGCGCCCGCCGCCCGCCACGAGGCCCCCGGCGGGGCGCAGGCCACCGTGGTGGCCGAGGCGCCCGGCCTCGTGGAGCTGCTCGTTCCCGCGGACACCGTGGTGCTGTGCGCGGGGCAGGAGTCCCGCGCAGAGCTCGCGTCCGAGCTCACCGGGGACCGCCCGGTGCACGTGGTGGGAGGCGCGCACGTGGCCTCGGAGCTCGATGCCAAGCGGGCCATCAAGGAGGCCGTGGAGCTCGCCGCGTCCCTGCCCTGAGGCCCAGCGCGCGCGGCGTCGTCGTCCGCGCTGTCACCGCCCACCCAGCCGAGCCGGTTAGTATTCAGGGAACTGTCCACGACCGCGTGCCGCACCGCTCCCCCAGCGGCAGCACGCAGCACACCGCCGCTGGCTGACCGAGGAAGGAGGCGGGATGGGTTTCTGGACCGGGCTCGAGAACGGGATCGAGAAGGCCGTCCGCACCGCTTTCACCGCAGGTTCCCGCAAGCGCGTGGAGGCCGTGGAGATCGCCAGTGCGCTGCGCCGCGAGCTGGACCAGGAGTCCTTCACCGTCTCCGGCGGGCGCACCATGGCCCCGAACGTGTTCACGGTGGAGTTCTCCGACGACGACTTCCCGCGTGCCCAGGAGTGGGGCGTGCAGCTGGCCGAGGAGCTGTGCGATGTGGTCATCCGCCACGCCCGTTCCCAGGCCTACACGCTGCAGGGCGCGGTGCGCGTGAGCTTCGTGCGCCAGTCCGAGCTGGAGGCCGGGGAGTTCCGCATCCTGTCCTCGTTCGAGCGCACGAGCACCCCGCAGGCCCCCGTGGACGCCGGGACCTCCGCGCGTGCGCCGCAGCCCCCGGCTCCCGCCCCGCACGCCCGGACCAGCCAGCCCCGGCAGCCCCTCCCCGGCGAGCACGACCGGCCGGGCACCGCGGCCCCCTCGGACGGCGTGCCCCGCGTGCCCGTGATCGAGGTGGGCACCGAGCGGTTCTCCCTCAACGCGGACAGCGTGAGCGTGGGCCGCTCCGCGGAGGCGGACATCACCGTGGAGGACACCGGGGTCTCCCGCAAGCACCTGGAGATCCGCCGCCAGGGCCCCACCTTCCTGGCCGTGGACCTCGGCTCCACGAACGGTTCGTACGTGGACGGCCAGCGGATCCAGGGGCGGGCGCAGCTCGTGGACGGCTCCGTGATCACCATGGGACGCACCAGGCTGGTCTTCCGCCTGCTCGTCCCGAAGGAGAGGCGCTGACGTGTCCGAACTGACCGTGACCCTGCTGCGCTTCGGCTTCCTGGCGCTGCTGTGGATCTTCATCGCCGCCGTGGTCTTCTCCCAGGCGCGTGACCTCACCGTGAGCGGCAGGGCCCGCTCCGCCTCGCGCGGCCGCACGCGCACCGCGGTGGTCCCCGAGGAGCCCGAGGCACGCCGTGCCGAACCCGCACGGCAGCCCGCACCGACCACGGGCGGCTCGCGCCACCGGCCCCAGCAGCTCGTGGTCCTGGAGGGCCCGCTCGCGGGCAGCAGCTACCAGCTGGGCTCGGCCCCGGTGATGCTCGGGCGCTCCCCCGAGGCCACGGTCCCGCTCGAGGACGACTACGCCTCCGGCCGCCACGCCCGGCTGTTCCCGCAGGGCTCCCGCTGGTTCCTGGAGGACCTCGGCTCGACCAACGGCACGTTCGTGCAGGGCCAGAAGCTCTCCCGCGCCACCGCCGTGGACCCGGGCGTGCAGTTCCGGGTGGGCCGCACCGTGATGGAACTGAGGCCGTAGCCCATGCCCATCGCCTTCCGCTACGCCGCGCGCTCCGACGTGGGCCGCGTGCGCTCCAAGAACGACGACTCCGCCTACGCCGGGCGCTACCTCGCGGTGGTGGCCGACGGCATGGGCGGGCACGTGGGCGGTGACGTGGCCTCCGCGTCCGCGGTGATCGACCTGACCCACCTGGACCACGCGGGCCACCGGGGCGAGGCCGAGACCGTGCTCGCGGACGAGATCCAGAACGCGAACCAGAACCTCGCGAAGCTCGTGCAGTCCAACCCCCGCCTGGGCGGGATGGGCACCACCGTGACCGCCCTGTTGATCGACGGGGACGAGATCTCCGTGGCCCACATCGGGGACTCCCGCGCCTACCGGCTCTCCGAGACGGAGGGCTTCCAGCAGGTCACCACGGACCACACCTTCGTGCAGCGCCTGATCGACGAGGGCCGGCTGCAGCCCGAGGAGGCGGAGACCCACCCCCACAAGAACGTGCTGATGCGCGTGCTCGGGGACGTGGACGCCTCCCCCGAGCTGGAGGTCCGCGTCGTCCGCCCGGCCGTGGGCGAGCGCTGGCTGCTGTGCTCGGACGGGCTCAACGCCGTGGTCAACGCCCGGACCATCGAGAACGTGATGCGCTCCACCGGGGACCTCAACCAGATCGTGAACTCCCTCGTGGAGCTCACCCTGGACCGGGGCGCCCCGGACAACGTGACCGTGGTGGTCGTGCAGGTGGACGAGATCCCCCCGGGGGACGAGGCGCACCCCATGACCGGCGAGGGCCACGGCGCCATCCCGGACGAGTCCCGCACCTCGGACGAGCGGCTGCGCGTGGAGACCGTCGAGGAGCACTGGGACGGCCCCATGGACTCCCCCGTGGCCGGGGGCGGCGTCGACTACCGTGAACCCGGCCGCCAGGAGCCGCCGGCACCGCCGGAACCCGCGCAGTCCTCGGCCTCCGTGCTGCGCCAGGACCTGGCCGAGCGCCCCCACCTGCTCGTGGGCGCGGCCGCCAACGCCACCCAGACCGGGCGGATCCCCACCGTCTCGGACTCGGCCATGGCCCGCCGCGCCACCATGCTCTCCACGTCCACCCTGGACGAGACCACCGATCCCGCCGAGGTCCGCAGCCTGCTGCGGCGCAAGGGCGAGGATCCCGCACCGGCGTCCACGCGGCGTCGTGCGGTGTGGGTGGCGGGCGCCGTGGTGCTCGCCGTGGCCCTCATGCTGGGCGGCTGGGGAGCCCGCGCCTGGACCTCCTCCCAGTACTACGTGGGCGAGGACCAGGGCAGGGTGGCCGTGTACCAGGGCGTCTCCCAGAGCCTCGGGCCCATCTCGCTGAGCGATCTGGACTCCACCACGGACGTGCGCGTGGACTCCCTGTCCCAGTACGCCCAGGAGCGCGTGCGCGCCACGATTCCGGCGGGCAGCCGGGACGAGGCCGAGAAGATCGTGTCCGAGCTGAAGACCTCCAGCGGGCCCGGCCCGCACCCCACCGGTCGCGTGACCGTCACGACCCCCACCCCGGACCCCTCGTCCAGCGCGAGCGGCTCAGGCTCCCCGAGCCCCTCCGCGTCCGCCTCGGGAGGTGGTGACTCGTGAGCAGGCCCGCCGCGAACCCCGCCGCCGCACCCGGTCACGAGCGCACCGTGCGCCCCCGGCCGCGCCGGGTCACCGAGCTCCTGCTGCTGCTGCTCGCCCTGTGCATCGGGGTGGGCGCGAACATCCTGGTGGACCCCGAGCAGCTGGACAAGGATCCCGGGCACATCATCGTGAGCGGCTCCGTGCTCGGCGTGGGCGCCCTGCTGGTGCACGTGGTGCTGTGGATCCGCGCGCGCTACGCGGACCCCTACCTGCTGCCCCTGGCGGTGGCCCTCAACGGGCTGGGCCTGGCGATGATCCACCGCATCGACCTCTCCACCGGCCAGACCGCCGCCAACACCCAGGTGGTGTGGACCGCCGTGGCCATGGCCGTGTGCTGCGTGGTGCTGTGGTTCCTCAAGGACCACCGGCGGCTGCGCAACGTCACCTACACCATGCTGCTGCTCTCCGCGGTGCTGCTGGTGCTGCCCATGGTCCCGGGCCTCGGTGTGGAGATCAACGGCGCGCGGCTGTGGATCTCGATCGCCGGGCGCACCTTCCAGCCCGGTGAGATCGCCAAGATCACGCTGGCCGTGTTCTTCGCGGGCTACCTCTCCACCAACCGGGACCTCATCCTGCTGGCCGGGCGCAAGATCGGCCCCGTGCGGCTGCCCCGCTTCAAGGACGTCGCGCCCATGCTTGCCGCGTGGGTCATCGCGATCGGCGTGCTGGTGCTGCAGAAGGACATGGGCACCGCCATCATGTTCTTCGGCCTGTTCCTGGCCATGATCTACCTGGCCACCGGTCGCCTCGGCTGGATCGTGCTGGGCGTGGTGCTGATGCTCGTGGGCGGCTTCGCGGCCAGCCGCGTGTTCTCCCACGTGAGCCTGCGCCTGGACGCGTGGCTCGACGCGTTCGACCCCGAGGTCTACAACCGCTCCCCCGGCGGCTCCGCGCAGATCGTGCAGGGGCTCTTCGGCCTCGCCTCGGGCGGGCTGTTCGGCCAGGGCCTGGGCCAGGGCCGCCCGGACCTGGTCTCCTACTCCAACTCGGACATGATCATCACGGCCTTCGGTGAGGAGCTCGGGCTCATCGGGCTCGGCGCGATCCTGGTGATGTTCCTGCTCTTCGCCACGCGCGGGCTGCGCGCGGCCCTGGGCACCCGGGACGCGTTCGGCAAGCTGCTCGCGGCCGGGCTGTCCGCGCTCATGGTGCTGCAGCTGTTCATCGTGGTGGGCGGCGTGACCCGCCTGCTGCCGCTGACCGGTCTGACCACGCCGTTCATGTCCGCCGGCGGCTCGTCCCTGCTGTCCAACTGGATCATCGTGGCCATCCTGCTGGCCATCTCCCACAGCGCCCGCCGCCCGGTGGCCACCGGCCCCGCCACGGACGAGGACCTCGCCTCCTTCGAACGACGCCGCCGCGCCCGCGAGGAGCAGCGCGCCCAGGACCGCACCCCGGACCGGGACAACGGCCCCGCCGTGGCGGACGCCGACGCTCCCACGGAGCTCACGCCAGCCACCTCTCTGACCTCCTCCGGCGTGCCCGAGCACGCCTCCCCGCTGGAGTCCTCGGACACTGGCTCGGCCACCGAGGTGATGTCCCGCATCACCCACCGCTCCGGCGCGCCGGGTGCGGGGGAACGCTCCGGTGAGCGTTCCGCGGGCCGGTCCGGCGCGCAGGACGGCGCGCGTGGAGCGGGCACCGGGGCGGCGTCGTCGTCCGGGGACGAGTCCCGTGGGAGCAGCACGAAGCCGGCCGAGGGCGCGGCCGAGCAGGAAGGGGGGACCCCGTGAACAAGGCGATCCGCAGGATGTGGCTGATGGTCGCGGCCATCGTCATGGTGCTGCTGCTGACCCTGACCTACGTGCAGTTCTTCGCGGCGAACGCCCTGCAGGCCAACCCGTGGAACAACCGCACGCTGTACGAGCAGTTCGGCCAGGACCGCGGCTCGATCCTGGTGGACGGCAAGGAGATCGCCAAGTCCGTTCCCGCGGACGACGACTTCGAGCACCAGCGCGTGTACGCGGACTCCCCGCTGTACTCCAACCTCACGGGCTACTTCTCCCTGGTCTACGGCGCCACCGGACTCGAGTCCACCCTGGGCGACGAGCTCTCGGGGGCCTCGGACGACCAGTTCTACGACCGCGTGATGTCCCTGTTCTCCGGGGACCAGCCCAAGGGCGCCTCCGTGGAGCTCACGCTGGACTCCACGCTGCAGAAGGTGGCCTACGACGCCCTGGAGGGCCACAACGGCTCGATCGTGGCCGTGGACCCCAAGACCGGCGAGATCAAGGCCATGGTCTCCCGCAAGAGCTACGACGCCAACGCCATGTCCTCCCACAACACTGACAAGGTGGTGGCCGCCGCGGACCAGCTCAACGCGGACCCGGACAAGCCGCTCGTGAACCGAGCGATCGGCGGGGACCTCTACTCCCCGGGCTCCACGTTCAAGCTCATCGACACCGTGGCGGCCCTGGAGTCCGGCAAGTACACCACGGACTCCACCCTGCAGAACCCCGGTGAGCTGCCCCTGCCGGACACCACCGTGACCCTGCCCAACTACCGGCAGGGCGGCTGCTCCGCACGCACGCAGGTGAACCTGCAGTTCGCCCTGGAGCAGTCCTGCAACACGCCGTTCGCGCAGCTGGCCATGGACCTCGGCCAGGACAAGATCCGTCAGACCGCGGAGAACTTCGGCTACGGCCAGAAGCTGAGCATTCCGCTGGACGTGACCCCCTCCGTGTTCCCCCAGGACATGAACCAGGCGCAGCTCGCACTGTCCTCCATCGGGCAGTACGACGTCCGCACCACTCCCCTGCAGGTGGCCATGACGTCCGCGGCGATCGCCAACGACGGCGTGATGATGAAGCCCAGCCTGGTCAAGAACGTGCGCTCCTCGGACCTGTCCGTGATCGACCAGTTCAAGGCCGAGCAGCTGCGCCGCTCCACGGACGCGGACACCGCCCACACCGTCACCGACCTCATGACCTCCGTGGTGGACAACGGCATCGCCCACGGTGCCGCCGTCCCGGGTGTCAAGGTGGCCGGCAAGACCGGCACGGCGGAGATCGGCAAGGACGGATTGAACGATTCGTGGTTCACTGGATTCGCGCCCGCCGATGACCCCCAATTGGCGGTGGCCGTGGTGATCGAGGACGTGGACGTCACCACAGGGTCCACCCTGACCAGCCCCAGCGCACGGCAACTCTTCGAGGCGGTGTTGAACAAGTGAGACCATCGTCGAACACCATTCTGGGCGGTCGCTACGCGCTCACGGAACGAATTGCCATCGGTGGCATGGGCGAGGTGTGGAAGGCCAAGGACCAGGTCCTGGGCCGCATCGTGGCCGTGAAGATCCTCAAGGACGAGTACAACGGCGATCCCACGTTCCTGCAGCGCTTCCGTGCCGAGGCGCGGCACACCGCCCTGCTCAACCACCCCGGGGTGGCCAACGTCTTCGACTACGGCGAGGACGAGGGCTCCGCGTTCCTGGTCATGGAGCTGGTCCCGGGTGAGCCGCTGTCCAACATCATCGACCGGCAGAAGACGCGGGACGCGGACACCGTGCTCAACTACATCGGCCAGACCGCCCGCGCGCTGGCCGCCGCGCACGCGCAGGGCCTGGTGCACCGGGACGTGAAGCCCGGGAACCTGATCATCACCCCGGACAACCGGGTCAAGGTCACGGACTTTGGCATCGCGCGCCTCGCGGACCAGGTGCCGCTCACGGCCACCGGGCAGGTGATGGGCACCGCCCAGTACCTGGCTCCCGAGCAGGCCACCGGGCAGACCGCCACGGGCTCCTCAGACATCTACTCCCTCGGCATCATCGGCTACGAGCTGCTCGCGGGGCGCCGGCCGTTCACCGGGGAGTCGCAGATCGCGATCGCCCTGGCGCAGGTCAACGACAACCCCCCGCCCCTGCCGGACTCCGTGCCGGAGCCGGTGCGTGCGCTGATCATGTCCATGCTCGCGAAGGACCCGGAGGACCGTCCGGAGAACGCGGGCAAGCTCGCCAACGCCGTGGACGCGCTGCGCCGCGGGGACCTCAAGTCCGCGGTGGCCATGGTGCCCGGGATGGCCCCGTGGCTCTCGGAGGCCAGCACGCAGGACGAGCAGCCCACCGAGGCGATGGCGCCGGTGTCCGGGCCGAGCACGCGTGCCATGCCCGGCACCGCCGTGTCCTCGACCGTGGGCACGGGCTCCGCGGCGGCCGCTGCGCGCCCCGACCCCGAGTACAGCGCCCACCCCTCCACCGCGCAGTTCGACGCCGTGGACCAGTCCCGGCGGACCGGCGGCTCCGCGGCGTCGGGCACGTCCAAGCGCTCCGTGTGGGCGTGGCTGCTGCCGCTGCTCGCGCTGCTGGTGGTCGCGGCCGTGGCGGGCGTGTGGTTCCTCACCACGCGGGACACCGAGGACTCCCCCGCGCCGGGAACCGTGACCTCCTCGACCGTGAGCCCCACCAGGGCGAGCACCGTGACCCTTCCCCGGGACATCGTGGGCAAGGACGCGGACCAGGTCTCCAACGAGATCGTGGCCCTGGGCGTGAACGTGGACAAGCGTCTGCAGCGCGACACCGGGCGCACCGCGAACACGGTGGTCTCCTCGGACCCCGCCGGCGGCACGGAGGTGGAGGTCGGCTCCACCGTGGTCATGTACGTCGCGTGGGAGCCCGCCGCCCAGCCCAGCAAGGGCACGGGCACGGACGGCGGCAGTGCGCCGTCGTCCACCCCGCAGCGCAGCGAGGCGCCCGAGCAGCCGGGCCCCTCGATCCCCGGCAACTCGGTGCCCCCGGCCGCCCCCAACGGTGACGGCGCCACGCAGGGCGCGGCACCCGGCAACGAGCCCTCGGCCGGCACCGGGGACCAGGGCGCGCAGGCCGGCGGCACCACCGAGGGCTCCACCGCCCCGCAGGACTCCGGCGCCGTGGCGGCGCCGTCCCCCGCCACCGGTTCGGACGGGTAGGGGCCATGGGGTCGCCTCAGCTCCCGGAGCTGGTCAACGAGCGCTACGAGGTCGGTGAGGTCATCGGCCGCGGTGGCATGGCCACGGTGCACGTGGGTCAGGACGTGCGGCTGGGGCGCCGGGTGGCCATCAAGATCCTGCGCCCCGAGCTCGCGGCGGACGAGTCCTTCCACGAGCGCTTCCAGCGCGAGGCCCACGCGGTCGCGTCCCTGAACCACCACTCGATCGTGGCCATCTACGACACCGGTGAGATCCGGCCTCAGGGCCCGGACGGTGTGCTGCGGCCCTACATCGTCATGGAGTACGTCCCGGGGCAGACGCTGCGGGAGCTCATCCACGGACCGGGCGTCACGCCCCACGAAGCCGTGGAGTACATGCTCGGCATCCTGGACGCGCTGTCCTTCAGCCACCGCGCGGGGATCGTGCACCGGGACATCAAGCCCGCGAACGTCAAGGTCACCCCGGACGGCGGCGTCAAGGTCATGGACTTCGGCATCGCGCGCGCCGTGGAGGACACCCAGGCCGCGCTCACGCAGTCCCAGGCCGTGCTCGGCACCGCGCAGTACCTGTCCCCCGAGCAGGCCCGCGGGGCCGCGGTGGACCCCCGCTCGGACCTCTACTCGGCGGCGTGCGTGCTGTTCGAGATGCTCACGGGGCGCGCGCCGTTCGTGGGCGAGTCCTCCGTGGCGATCGCCGCGCAGCACGTGCGGGACGCGCCGCCCGCGCCGTCGGCCCTGAACCCGCAGCTGCCGCCCGCCGTGGACCGCTTCATGGAGCGGGCGCTGGCCAAGAACCCGCAGGACCGCTTCGCGGACGCCGGGCAGATGCGCCGCGCCCTGCGCGAGCTCGAGGCGCAGCTGTCCTCGGACCTGGGTGCCACCCAGCCGATCGGCACCGCCACCGCGGTGGACTCCCACACCAAGACCCTGCCCGCCGTGGGCACGGGCGCCCCTGCCGCGGCCGTCACCGCCGCCGGACGCAGCGAGGACACGGAGACCACCGAGACCTCCCCGGTCCAGCCCGGCCCCTTCGAGCCGGACGACGACGACGCCGCCGCCCCCGAGCCCGCCACCGCAGCCCCCTCGCGGGGTCGCCGCGGCTGGGTGATCGCACTGGCGCTGGTACTGCTGCTCTCGCTGCTGGGTGTGGGCACGGTGCTGGGAGTGCAGTGGTGGCAGGGCTCGCAGGTGGAGCAGGTGGCGCGCGTGAGCATCCCCCAGGTGGTGGGCATGGACAGCACCACCGCGGAGAACACGCTGCGGGACGCCGGGCTGAATCCCACCTTCACCAAGGAGCACAGCGACAGCGTGCCCGACAAGCACGTGATCCGCATGGATCCCGCCGCCGGCACCGAGGTGGACCGCAACGCCACGGTGTCCGTGGTGGTCTCCGAGGGCCCGGCCACGGTCACGGTCCCCGAGGACATCGTGGGCCAGTCCCTCGAGTACGCGCGGGAGTCCATCCAGCACGCGGGACTCACGGTGGGCCCGGTCAGCACGGTCAACAGCGCCACGGTGCCCGCCAACGCGGTGATCTCCGCGGACCCGGCACCCGGGAGCTCGGTGGCCAGGGCCAGCGCGGTGAAGCTTCAGGTGTCCACGGGCAAGGTCACGGTCCCGGATGTCGTGGGCCGCAGCCGCGCGGACGCGGAGCGGGCCCTGCGGGCGGACGACGTCCGGCTCAACGCCGCCGTGGAGATCCGCGAGACGGAGGACGCCGAGACCGGCACGGTGTTGGAGCAGTCCGCCCCCGCGGGGTCCTCGGTGAGCCAGGGCTCCACGATCACCATCACGGTGGCCAGGAAGACGGCGCCTTCCCCCACTCCCACGCCGTCACGGACCCCGGAGGAGACCACGGAGCCGAGCGCTCCGGCGGAGACGGCCACCGCCACGCCGGAGCCCCGGCCCACGGCAGGCGCCTCGAAGACGCGCGGGGACCACGGCTGAGCCGTTCAGGGTGTTGCGTCGCACCTCCTGGGGAGGTGAGCCGTGACTGGCTGGGCGTGCGCCCCGTGAGCCCGGGCCCCGGCCCCCGCACCCGCCGATGACCGGGCGGGGGGTCTCAGGCAGTCATGAGCGGGGACAGCCCCGCGGCGGCAGCGGCCGCGCCGTGCTGGCCGACCTCTTCGAGCCAGTTGCCGAGCATGAGGTAGCCGCCCTCGGTGAGCACGGACTCGGGGTGGAACTGCACGCCGTGCAGCGGCGCGGTGCGGTGCCGCAGCCCCATGACCACCTCGCCGTCGTCCGTGGTGGCGGTGACCTCCAGGCAGTCCGGGACGGTGTCCGCGGCCACCGCGAGCGAGTGGTAGCGGGTGGCGGTGAACGGCGAGGGCACGGAGGCGAACACGCTCTCCCCCTGGTGCACCAGCCGGGAGGTCTTGCCGTGCATGAGCTGCTGGGCGTGGCCCACGCGGGCGCCGTAGACCTCGCCCAGGGCCTGGTGGCCCAGGCACACCCCGAGCAGCGGGGTGCGGGTGCGCTCCGCCCAGCGGATCAGGTCCGAGCACACGCCCGCGTCCGCGGGGGCTCCGGGCCCCGGTGAGAGCAGCACGCCCTGGTGCTCGCCCGCGAGGGCCGTGGCGGCGGGGACGTCGAGGTCGTCGTTGCGGACCACGGTGGTCTGGGCGCCCAGCTGCTGGAGGTAGCCCACCAGCGTGTAGACAAAGCTGTCGTAGTTGTCCACGACGAGGATCTTCACAGACACTCAAGAACTCCTGCGGGTTCACCGGTTGAAAGAACTCGCGCAAGTCTACGCCCGCGCGGACGGATAGACTGAACGCCGATGTCACGCCGGGGCAGGGCCCCGGAACACACCGGCGGGGCCCGCGCAGCGCGCGGCTCCGCCCGCACGGCGCCGGGCCGTTCCCGGCCCCCCAGGAGGAATGATCAGCAGTGTCGCAGCCCAAGAAGCGCTTCGGTCGATCCCGCAACGCCCCGGACGAAACACAGCAGTTCACCCTCACGGAGCGTGACCGTGAGCTCGCGGCGCTGGCCGCCGAGATCCTGCCCCGCAACAGTGCCGCTGCCTCGTTCGAGCGCACGGCCACGCGCAACGCCGGCTCCACCTCCGTGGCCGCGCGGGACGCGGTGACGGACACGGCCCCCGCCGAGGACACCACGGAGCTCGACGACGCCCCGGAGACCGACGGGGCACCGGACGCGCAGTCCGCCTCCCGGAAGAAGCGCGGCCGGGCGGCGCGTGCGGCGGGCACGGCGTCGTCGTCGTCCGCTGCGGAGCACGACGCCGCCGCACCGGCTCCCGCGGGCGAGGCCACCTCTCCCGCAGACGCGCCGGAGGAGACCCCCGCGCAGACGAAGGCCCGCATCAAGGCACGCCGGGACGCCGAGCGCCGGGAGGCCAAGGCCGCGAAGGCCGAGGCCCGTGCCCGCCGCGCGGACGACTACCAGCCCACGCCGCTGTGGTTCAAGGTGATCATGATCGGGCTGATGATCCTGGGTCTGCTGTGGATCATCACCTACTACCTGTTCCAGGGCGTGGTCCCCATCCCGGGGATCGGCGTGTGGAACCTCGTGATCGGGCTGGGCTTCATGCTCTCCGGGCTCATCATGACCACGCAGTGGCGATGAACCGGGCACCCGGCCCGCACGAGAGCCCGGCCCAGGACCCGCAGGAACCGGGACGGCACGCGGGGCAGCACCCGGCACCCTCGTCCTTCCCGGGCTCGGAGCCAGGGCGGACCCCGGACGGCGCCGCGGCTCCCGCGGGCGCGCAGGGCGAGCGCCCCGGCCCCCTTGCGGAGGACGCCGCCCAGCCTGCGGACAGCGAGCGGAGCGGCCGCGAGAGGCACCACATCAACCCCGCGCGCATGGAGGTGCGGGTGCGCCGCATCGCCCTGCTGGGGCTCGTGCTGGTCCCGCTGATCTACTTCATCGTGCAGTCCTTGCACTAGCCGCGCCCCTGCCCCACGGAACGCAAGTGCCCCGCCGGTCGGACAACCGGTGGGGCACTGTTCACGTGGGGAGCGAGTCGCTCGGGCGCGAGATGCTCAGGTGCGAGTCGTTCAGTTGGCGGACTCCGGAGCGGTGAACTCCACGTCCAGGTCGATGCGCACCTTGTCGGAGACCACGACCCCGCCGGCCTCGAGGGCGGCGTTCCAGGTCACGTTGAACTCCTTGCGGGAGATCGAGGTGGAGGCGGTGAAGCCCGCGCGCGTGGTGCCGAAGGCGTCCACGGCCACGCCGTTGAACTCGGCGTCCAGCTTCACGGGCTTGGTCACGCCACGCAGGGTGAGCTCGCCGGTCACGGTGCCCTCACCGTCGTTGAGCTCCAGGCCGGTGATCTTGTAGGTCATCTGCGGGTGGTTCTCCACGTCGAAGAACTCGGCCGAGCGCACGTGGTTGTCGCGGGTCTCGTTCTTGGTGTCCACGGAGTTCATCCCCACGACCACCTGGCCGTTGGACTGCGAAGCGTCCTCGGCCACGTTGAGTTCACCGGAGACGTCGCTGAACACACCGCGCACCTTGGAGATACCGGCGTGGCGGACGGAGAATGCGACCTCCGTGTGGGCGGGGTCCAGGGTCCAGGTTCCGGGGGTCATACCTTCGAGCGTGGTCATTCGTTTCTCCTTGGCATCGGGCGGGCCGTCGTCGGGCGGCCCAATTGGTTGCTTCGGAAACTAATTTACGACCCGCTGTTTGATGCGTCAACCTATTCTGAAGAAAACTTTGGGTGAACAGCGTCACACACGGTACCGCGAAGGGCCGCCCGTCAGAGGTGCAGGTCCAGCACCGAGCTGTCGCTGAGGCCGTGGAACTGCCGCTGGTGGTACACGAGCGGGCTGCCCGAGCCCTCTTCACCCAGGACCTCCACGACGGCGGCATTGAACACGAGCGCCGACCCGGCCTTGATCCGCGCGAGCGGGATGGCCCGCAGCACGCGGCGCACCCCGAGCAAGCGGGGCTCGCCTGTGGGCAGCGTGGTCCACTCCATGTCGTCCCCGAAACGGGGTGCACCCGAAATGGCGAAGGAACGTGCGAGTTCCACGTTGTCGGAATCCAGGAAATGCACCACGAAGGAATCGGCCGTTGCCACGACGGCCGCCGAACCGCGCTTGGCCTGCAGCGAGAAGCCGAGGATCGGGGGGTCGGCGGAGATGGAGGAGACGGAGGACGCCGTGAGGCCCACGGGGCCTTCCGGCCCGGCGACCGTGATGATCGCGATGCCCGCGGGATGCTGACCGAACGCGGACTTGAACCCTTCCGTCAGGCGCGGATCGCTGTGCAGCGCCTCCGTGGGGGCCACGAGGTCCACGGCTTGTGCGGCGACCCGTTCTGCCTCACCCCCGGATGCCGGGACACCGTCCAACCCCTGAGCGGAGTCGGGGGTCTCGGGATCTGCTGAGGTGTTCTGGCTGACGCGGTCCGGCATGGTGGGTCCTCTCACACGGCTGTGTTCCCGGATTGGCGGTCCGGCTGCCGTTATCCGGACAGGCTAAATCCTGCCAGGCATCCCATGTCCAACACATGGTTTCGTAGTCCACATTCTGGGCCACACGGCGCAATGAGACGTCACATTGGGGGACACCACCGCTGCGCCCCGTGCGACGAGCGATCCCCCACTTCTCACCGTACGCCCACCCGCGGCCGGGATCACCCGATGCTCTTGTACTCCCTCGCGAAATGGATCAGGGGACGGTCCGCGGCACCCGCGTCCACCCCTCGGCCCATGGCCGTGACACGCCCCACGACCACCAGGTGGGTTGCCGCGGTGTGGGTGGACACGGAGTCCAGCTCGAACCAGCTCAGGCACCCGTCGATCACAGGTGTCCCCGTGCGCTCGGTGCGGTGGAACGGGACGGTGTCCAGCAGTCCGTCCACGGGGTTGCCCGGACTCGCGAGCCAATTCGCCACGGACCGCTGATCCGCGTTCAGCAGGGACAGGGTCCAGGACCCGGAGCTCTCCACGGCCTCGCACATTCGCCCCATGTCGTACAGGCACACGAGCATGGTGGGCGGATCGTAGGAGACGTCCGCGAACGCCGTGACGGTGATCGCGTGGTCCTTGCCCCGGTAGCGCGAGCACACCACGCCCACCCCCACCGCGTGATCGGCGGCCAGGGTGCGGTAGCGCTCCACCTGCACGTCCGTGGGGCGGGGATCCAGGGTCTTGTTCTGCATGACCCCAGTGTGTCATCGCGCCCGTCGCGGCCCCGGGTCCGAGCGGGGCACCGGTTCTCGTGGCCGAGCCGCGCGCAGACCCTCGCGTTCGAGCGGGGCGCCCGACCCCGTGTGCCGGCAGACGGGGTCGCTCTCAGCACGTCAGTGTGCTCGCCGGTGTCCACCCGTCATGCGTAGCGTGATGTTCAACCGCCCGCCGTTCTTCAACCCCAGGTGCAGGCCACCCGTGCCGGGGAACACTTTGGGCACGCCGTGGAACGCGTACCGGGAGGGTCCGCCGAACACGAACAGGTCCCCCGAGCGCAGTTCCACGTCCCGGTACGGAGCCGTGCGGGTCTCGGTGTTGCCGAAACGGAACGTGCACGTGTCCCCCAGGGACAGGGACACGATGGGCGCCGCCGAGAACTCGTCCTTGTCCTGGTGCATCCCCATGTGCGCGGCGCCGTCGTAGTAGTTGACCAGCGCGGAGTCGGGGACGAAACCGCGGACGACGTCCTCGACTTCGGGGACGCCCACATCTCCCGCGTCCACCATTCCGTACGCGTCCGCCACGGCCCGCGCACCCAGGTCCACGAGCCAGTCCGGCAGGGCCGCGACCTCCGCTCCCCCGGTGGCCCCGTAGCGGTAGGGGGTCCGATTCACGCCGAGCATGACCGACTGCACGGACATCCGACCGCCGCCCGGCATCACCTGGTGACGCATGGGGGCCGAGCGCACCCAGTCACGGCACGCGGCCACGAGATCGTGCTGCCGGGCGACGGGGAGCCAATCGGGAACGTGCACGGCCCCGGGCGCGAGCACGATGGGCTCGCGGGGGACGGTGAACAGCTCGGTGACCTCGTACTCGGCCATGCCCGTGAGCCTATGACCGACCCCCGACACCCACAAGGCGCGCCGCCGGGCGCCGGCTGGGGCGATCCGAGCAGGGCGCCCCGAGAACTGAACCGGCAAGTCCGGGTCCGGTGGTGGCCCCGAGTCTGCCGGTAGACGCTCCCTCATCCCGCTCCCCCGCTCATCCCCTCCCACCCCGAGCAACCCGTTCAGCACACCCGGGAGAGCAGCGGCCCGCGGAATATCGGGCCCCGTGAGCCCGTTATTCCCACAGAAAGTTTTCTCTGGAAAGGGTTTCATTCATGGCACTGCCCCTATCGGTCATCGACTTCGCCACCGTGCGCGAGAACCAATCGGTGGGTGAGAGTTTCGCGGATTCCGTGACCCTTGCCCGGCACGCGGAGCGGTTGGGATACACGCGGGTCTGGTACGCGGAGCACCACAACATGCCCACGATCGCGTCCTCCGCACCGGCCGTGTTGATCGCCCACGTGGCCGCGCACACGGAACGCATCCGGCTGGGTTCGGGCGGTGTCATGCTGCCCAACCACTCCCCACTCACGATCGCGGAACAGTTCGGCACCCTCGCGGAGCTGCATCCCGGCCGGATCGACCTGGGGCTCGGCCGCGCTCCCGGGACGGATCCGCGCACGCTGCGCGCGCTGCGTCGTTCCCCCGAATCCGCCGAGAGCTTCCCCCAGGACGTCAAGGAACTGCGGGGCTACCTGAGCGGCAACTCACTCATCCCGGGTGTGCAGGCGATGCCGGGTGCGGGGACCGACGTGCCGCTGACCATCCTGGGCTCGTCCTTGTTCGGGGCCCAGCTGGCCGCGGCCTACGGGCTGCCCTATGCGTTCGCATCGCACTTCGCCCCGGACGCCCTTGTGGACGCCGTGGCCGCGTACCGGTCCCAGTTCCAGCCGTCCGAACAGCTCGCGGAGCCGTACGTGATCGCCGCGGTGAACGTGATCATTTCCGAGGACGCGCAGGACGCCGCCCGTCAGCTGGAAGCGACCCAGCGCTCCCGGGTCAAGGCCATGGTGGGCCGCGGCCGGGAGTTCACGGACGAGGAGATGGACATGGTCATGGCCTCCCCCGCTGCCGCCCAGATCCTGCACATGATCAGCTACACCGGCGCGGGCACCCCGGACACCGTGGTGGACTACCTGCACCGGTTCGCAGAACACGCTGATGCGGACGAGCTGATGATCTCCCCCACGGCGACCCGCCAGCCGGACGTCCTCACAGCCATGGAGTTGCTCGCCGACAACTGGAACTGAGCGCCGGGCATCCCCGAGTGCATCCATGCCCCGATAAAGCACCCGGATCGCGATTCCGATGCTTTATCGGGACTCAGATGTTCGCCCGCCATTCCGCCCGTGAGCGGCACCCGCGAGCCGCCCGGTCAGACGAGGCGGGAGAGGAAGGCGCCCAGAGCGGCGTCGTACTCCGCGGGGTTCTCCATGTTGGGTGTGTGCCCGCTCGCAGGGACCACCGCGAGCTCACCGTGGCGCAGCAGCTCGCGCATGGCCTGGCCCGCGCCGTTGTCGAACGCGTCCGAGTCCCCCACGATCACGAGCGCGGGCTTCTCCCACGCGCGCAGCGTCTCGGTGAAGTCGTTGCGTTCGGCGCGCCCGCGCATGGCCGCGGTGGAGCCCTCGAGCGGGGCGGTCCGGATCATCTCGCGCACGCACTCGGCGACCTCCGGCAGCCGCTCCACGTTCTCCTCCGCGATCATCTTGGACAGCACGTTCTGCGCGTAGGTCCCCATGCCGTCCCGCATGATCCCGTCCGCCGCCACATGACGACGACGCCGCCCCGCCGCGTCCTCGGACGTGGGCACCGTGTCGTTGATGATCAGCGCGCCCACCCGTTCGGGGTACGACGCGGCGATCTGCATGGCCACCTGCCCGGACATCGAGAAGCCCAACAGGATCACGGTCTCCAGGACGAGCTCGTCCAGCAGCGCGACGATGTCCGCGGCGAACTCCTCGGTGTACACGATCCCCTCGGTGACCTGGGACTCGCCGAACCCGCGCAGGTCCGGGGCGATCACGCGCCAAGCCTGCTCCGTGAGAGTCGCGACCTGCCCGTCCCACATGGAGCGGTCGTACGCGTGGCCGTGCAGCAGCACCACGGGCTCGCCCCGGCCCTCGTCCGTGTAGGCCAGCTCGGTGTCGTTGACGTGGGCGGTGTGCGTGATGAATGCCGATCGGCTCATGGGGCCATGATGCCAGGTGGGGTGGGCCCCGGAGCGGGTGATGTCAGGGATGCAGTCCACGCACCGCCCGCACGACACAGCCCACACACGACGACGCCGCCCACCCCGGGGAAGGGAGCGAGCGGCGTCGTACCGGGAGCTCAGATCTCCGCGTACCGCACCACCGCGCGGCTCGCGATACCGGCGATCAGCGTGACGACCACGAGGCCGAGCGGGATGTCCCACCGTCCGAGCTCGCTCGCGAGGTCCAACCAGAAGTCCGGCCAGGCCACGATCGCGGCGAGCAGACCCAGTGCCACGAGTACCACGGCCACGATCGAGATCACGGTCCAGGTCACCCCGGCCGCGCGGTAGAACCCGCCGAAACTCATGCCCGCGAAGAGGCTCATGGGACTCAGCAGGAACAGTGTCACGGCCACGATCAGGGGGCTGCCGTCGCCCAAGGCGTGAATGGTGAGGAAACTGATCCCCAGCCCGAACCCGGTCGCGGCCTCGACGGCCAGGATCACGAGACCCACGGCTGCAACCACAAGGGACGTGATCATGAACCCCATGGCCGTGCCCGCCCAGAAGTTCCGGCGGGTGCTGCCGAACGCGAGTGCGCCGGCGAAACACCGGTTGACGGTCAGCGCGCCGTGGGAGATCAAGAAGCCCGGGAGGGCCCAGAACACAGCCAGGTTGGCTCGGAATCCGTCCTGAACCGGCTGCGGTAGGGGCAGACCGGTGCGGATGCCGATGATCAGCCCGATCACGACCGTGAGGATCGCGACCAGGACCAGGATGGCCGGGGCCACCACGAAGGAGTTGAGTCGGTTGGTCAGGTACAGCGCGAGGTTCCGGCGGGCGTACTGCATTACACACTCATTTCTGCGTCGTCGGCGCCGCGCATGCCCCGCGCGGCCACGAGTTCCTGCAAGGTGACGGGTTCCACCGAGACATTGGCGGCGTCCGCGCGGCGCCGGTCCTCGGCGGTCGCGGTACCGTCCACGGTGACGGAGAGGATGTTGCCGAGTCGGTGCTCGCGCAAGACCCTGCGAGCGCCCACGACGTCACGGACCACGGGTTCGAGTCCGCGCAGCACGAACGCGCTGTCCCGGGCGTCGTCGATGTCCGCGTCCACCGTGACCCGGCCGTCCTCGATCATGACCACGTCCTCGAGCAGGTCGGACACCTCGTCGATCAGGTGCGTGGAGAGGATCACGGTGCGCGGGTGTTCGGCCAGGGCGCGGGCGAACTCCTCGTAGAACAGGGCACGGTGCCCGGGGTCGAGCCCCAGGTACGGCTCGTCCATGAAGGTGTACGGCGCCCGGGCGGCCAGCGAGATGACGATCGCCAGCGCGCTGCGCTGCCCGCGGGAGAGCTTGGTGGTGCGCGTGCTCATCGGCAGCTTGAACCGGGACGCCAGGCGCTCGGCCAGCTCGGTGTCCCACGCGGGGTAGAACGTGGGCAGGATGCGCAGCAGAGAGGCCGGTGTGTCGTCGTCGTGGAACTTCTGGTCCTCGTGGATGAAGCACGTGCGTTCGAGCAACCGCGCATTCTCCCGCGGATCCTCACCGTCGATCAGCACCTCACCAGAGCTGCGGAACGTGTGATTGAGGATCACGGACATCAGCGTGGTCTTGCCCACGCCGTTGGCCCCGAGCAGCCCGTGCACCCGGTCGGGCGCGAAATCCACGGCGATGTCCCGCAGTACGTGCTTCTTACCGAAGGACTTGTTCAGGTTCCTGATCCGGATCCCCTACCCGCTCGCCTGCCCCGGCGCGCTCTCGCGGTGATCCGTGTGTCGTACGGGAGAACTCATGGCGAGTCCTTGCTGATGAGTGCGACCATGTCGTCGAGTGTGAGTCCGAGCCTCCGGGCCTCGGCCACGGCAGGTCGGATGAAGTCTTCGTGGAACGCCTCCCGGCGCTGCGCTCGCAGGATGTCCGGGCCATCCGCGGCCACGAACGTCCCGATCCCACGACGCCGCTCCAAGACTCCCTGATCCACCAAGCGTCCCAGCGCTTTCCCCGCCGTCGCGGGGTTGATGCGGTAGAACGCGGCGAGTTCGTTGGTGGATGGCACGGCGGAATCCACCGGGTAGTTGCCCTGGAGGATGTCGTCCGCGATCTGATCGGCCAGGACCATGAAGATCGGGCGACCGTCTTGTCTGGGTGTCATGGAGAACTTCCAGCTCCTTGGTTCATTACTTTACTAAGGAACCACATAACCGGCGAGGCGGTCAAGGGTTCACGGATCGGAACAGGACGAGAACGACGACGCCGCCCGCCCCCGCGAGGGGACGAGCGGCGTCGAGCGACCGGCCGGGGTCACACCGGGCGCATCGCGGCCCACCAGATGAGCAGCATGGTCACCAGGAAACCGGTGAGGTAGTTCAACCACAGGAAGGTCTTCCATCCCGCGTTGGCCCGCCCGGAATCGGTGTCCGTGACACCGCTGAAGCGCAGCACGTTGAGCAGGTACGGCACCGCGAGCAGTGCGGCGAGCTGGCCCGGCCACTCGGTGAACACCATGAGCCCGCCCGCCAGGGCGTAGAGCAGCGCGGCCACCCACACGGTGGGCCGGGCACCAAGCACCGTGGCCACGGACGCGAGTCCGCCCTCCCGGTCCGGGACCACGTCCTGGACCGCGCCGAACATCTGGGAGGCCATGCCCCACAGGAAGAACCCGATCAGCAGCGCCCACAGTCCCGGTGTGAACGTGGCGCCCGCCAGCGTCAGGCCGTAGACCGCGGGCGAGACGAAGTGGGTGGCACTCGTCATCGCGTCCACGAACGGGCGTTCCTTGAACCGCAGCCCGGCCCACGAGTACGCCACCACGGCGAACAGCGAGACCGCGAGCACCGCGATGGACACCCAGTTGCCCGTGACCACCGCGTAGCCCCCGAGCACCAGGACGAAGGGCGCGGGGACCAGGCACGAGGCCAGCAGCACGGGCCGCTGCGCCGCACGGTCCACCACGGCCCCCTCCACGCCGCCCTTGCGGGGGTTGCGCAGGTCCGACTCGTAGTCGAAGACGTCGTTGATCCCGTACATCGCCAGGTTGTAGGGCACCAGGAAGAACACGGTGCCGAGCACCACGAGCCACCACGGCAGCCCGCCGGTGAGCAGCACCGCGGCGGTGAACGGGTAGGCCGTGTTGACCCAGCTCAGGGGCCGCGAGGCCCAGAACAGCCTAGTGAGCACGTCCACTTCCCTCCTCGGCACCGGGGAACGACGCCGCCCCCGCCCGTTCCCGGCCCAGCAGCAGCCACAGCGCGGGCAGCAGCAGCACCCCGGCCACGGGGTAGGCGAAGTCCTCGAGCGGGGCCAGTCCGATCCGCACCCCGGAGATGTTGTGCTCCGTGTAGGTCATGATCCCGGAGGCGATCATAACGTTGTCGAAGACCGCCGTGAGGACCACGAGCAGCACCGTGGCCCCCGCGAGCGAGCCCCAGAACAGGCGCCCCGGGCGGCGCAGCAGCACCGCCACGGCGAGGACCACCACGGCGATCCCCAGGAAGATCGCGTTCACACCCCAGTACGTCACGAGACGTCCCCCCTCTCCGGCCCTCGGGCTGCCCCGGCTGCCGGCTCGCCAGTGTCCACGGCTCCAGTGCGAGAGCCCTCTCGCTGCGGCGAGCTCCGCCCCGGGCCACCGGCGGGGACCGGATCACCGGGGGTGGCCGGCGTGCCGGGGGCTGCCGGATCACCGGCGGCGGTCGGAGCGGCGGATGCCTCCGAGCCCCGGGGCGTCGTCGGGCCCCCGTGCCCCGTGGGACCGCTGGAGTGCCCCGCCGCGCGGGACCGCAGCCAGCGCCACAGCACGGGTGCGCCCTGCACGTAGACGAGGGTCTGGTAGCCCAGGAACGCGAGGAAGAAGACCTCCTCCAGGGGCAGCTCGGGTGCCACGAACACGCCGAGCGTGAGCGAGTTCTCACCGTGCCAGAACAGTCCGTTGGCGATCCCCACCAGGTCCCACGCGAGAAAGAACGCCACCCCCGCCATCAGCACCAGCAGCGCGCGCCACGGACGCCCGGACCAGAAGCACAGGGCCCAGCGGCGGTCGATCAGCGCGAAGCAGCCCAGGAGCACGAGCAGCAGCACCAGGTACATCAGCGGCCCCCGCGTTCGCGGACGGCGTCCCGCACCACCTCGGAGGAGATCAGGCACATGGGCACACCGATCCCCGGTCGCACCGAGGACCCCGCGTAGTAGAGGCCCTCGATCCCCGGGTCCGTGACGCCGGGGCGGAACAGCGCGGACTGCCGCAGCGTGTGGCCCGGGCCCAGCATGGAGCCGCGCCACGCGTTGAACTGCGCCTCGAAGTCCCCGGGACCGTAGGTGCGGCGCACCACGATCCGCTCCGCGAGGTCCGGGATCTCCGCCCAGCGCGCCAGCTGCGCGATGGCGGCGTCCGCCACCCGCTCCACCTGCGGGGAGCCCGGCTCGTCCGTGTCCGGGGTGCGCACCCCGCCCCGGCCCCACTCCGGCACGGCGGGCGAGGGCACCAGGATGAACAGGTTCTCGTCCCCCTCCGGGGCGGTGCCCGGGTCGGTGGCCGATGTCATGGACACGTAGATCGAGGTCTGCTCCGCGAGCGGGGTGCCGTCCGCGATGCGCCCGAAGTTGTCGTCCCAATCCGCGGTGAACAGCAGGTTGTGGTGCACGAGCTGCGGCAGCTTCCCCCGCACGCCCAGGCACACGAGCACCCCGGACGGGCCCGGGTCACGGTGTGTCCAGCGGGACTCCGGTGCGCGGAAGTCGTCCGGCAGCAGCCGGGTCTGCAGGTGGTGCAGGTCCGCGGCGCCGATCACCACGTCCGCGGTAACCGTGCGCTCCTCGCCGTCCCCCGGCTGCCCGGCGGGTGCATCTGTTCCGGCGCCCCGCGCCTCGGCGGATGCGTCGGTTCGGGTGCCCCGCCCCTCAGCAACAACGCCCGGTCCCTCGACGACGCCGCCCGGCCCGTCCGCGTCCCTCACGGCACCTCGTGCGCCGGGGGCGCCCGCCGCGCCGTCCTGCCCGGCCCGTACCCCCTCCTCCGGGGCGGCCGCGCGCCAGGTCACGCCCGTGACGGAGCCGGCCGAGCGGCGTCGTGCGCGGGCGGCCCCCACGCGGGAGCGCAACGAGGCTGGGGCGGGGGCGACCTCGATGCCGGTGACCTCCGCGCCCGTGACGATCTCCACGCCGGCCGCGCGCACGAGCCGCTCCATGGCGTCCACGAGCGCCGCGAACCCGCCCACGGGGTACTGCACCCCGTCCGTGAGGTCAAGGTGGCTCATCAGGTGGTACATCGCGGGCGCGGTGTCCGGGGAGGCGCCCAGGAAGACCGCGGGGTAGCCCAGGATCTGGCGCTGCCGGGGATCCCGGAACCGTGCGGCCACGTAGCGCTGCATGGACGTGCTCAGCAGCCCGCCCAACCGCGGAAGGTTGCGCAGCACTTCGGCGCGCGCCAGATCCGTGGGGCGGGAGAAGTTCGTGTAGAGGAAGTGCTTCTTGGCCAGGTCGTAGACCTCGGCGCCGGAACCCAGGTATGCGCGCAGCGCCTCTGAGGACCCGGGATCCAGCCGCTCGAAGAGCTCCTCCGCGTGCCCGGCGCGCACGTCCGTGGGCGGCTCGTCCAGGTGCTGCTCGAAGAACGTGCGGTAGCCGGGGTCCAGGCGGCGCAGGTCCAGCTGCTCGTCCGCGCTCGAGCCCATGAGGGTGAACCACCGGTCGATGACCTCGGGCATGAGGTACCAGCTGGGTCCGGTGTCGAACGTGAACCCCTCGGCGGACCACCGCCCGGAGCGCCCGCCGAGCGTGTCCCGCTGCTCCAGCAGGGTGACCCGGTGTCCGTCCCGCGCGAGCAGCCCGGCCGTGGCGAGGCCCGCGAAGCCCCCACCGACCACCACCGTGCGCGGGGCGCCCCCGTCCGGGCTGCCCCGGTGCGCGTTCTCCGGGCGGGTCGGGTGCCGGGTCGTCCGGTTGCCGTCCGTCATGCCGTGACCTCCGTGTCCGCGATGGCGCGCGCCGCGATCTGCAGCTTCACCGCGGTGGGCACGCTGACCCGCCGGGTGCTCAGCTCGCGCGCGGGCACGCGTTCGATGCGCCGGGCCAGTTCGGTGAACAGCCCGTGGGCCATGGACACCGCCCGGCGGGCGCGGCGGTCCAGGGCGAGGATGCCGGGCACGGCGGCGTCGAGGTCCGCGTCGAGGTCCGCGAGCAGGGCGGCCTTCCGGTCCTCGGTGAGGTGGGCGGGATCAGCTCCCGGGAGGTAGGTGCGCCCCAGCTGGTCGTGGTCCGCGCCGAGGTCCCGCAGGAAGTTGACCTTCTGGAACGCGGCTCCCAGGCGGCGGGCCGTGGAGCGCAGCATCTCCCGCTGCTCGGGGGTCTGCGCGCGGGTTCCGGGCATGTCCGTGAACACCTCCAGGCACATCAGACCCACCACCTCCGCGGAGCCGTAGATGTAGTCCTCCAGCGAGGCGCCGTCGTGCTCCGCAACCTCCAGGTCCGCCCGCATGGACGCGAAGAACGGCTCCGTGAGCTCCCGCCCGAACCCGTGGCGGCGGGCGACGTCCGCGAAGCCGTGCACCACCAGGTCCGTGGAGAACCCGGTCTCGAGCGCCCGGTCCACGGCGGCCTCGTACCCGTCCAGCGCCCGGCGCACCGCGCGGTCGTCCAGTCCGGCGGCGCGGGCGGTGCCGTCCACGATCTCGTCCGCAACCCGCACGAGCGCGTAGATCCCGGCGATGTCCCGGCGCACCGGCCCGGGCAGGGTGCGGCACGCGAGCGAGAAGGACGTGGAGTACTCGCCGATCACCACCCCGGAGGACGCCAGCGCCGTCCCGGTGTACAGGCGCAGCGGGGTGTGTGCGCGCTCGGCCGGAAGCTTCATGGGGGTCCTCACTACGAGTCTCGGTTCAGGACGTGGTGGCACAGCGCGTCGAGCTGCTCGCGCTGCGGGCCGGGCAGGGGCAGTCCGTCGAGCAGCTCGCGGGCCCGGTCCACGAGGTCCGTGGCCAGGTCCACAGCGGCCTCCCGCGCACCGGCCGCCGCGAGCGCCTCCCGGGCGCGCTCCACCGTGGTGGCACCCGCCGCGAGGTCCTCGAGCACGCGGCGGGCGTGCGGGGCCTGCATCCCGTGGGCGGTCAGCACCGTGGCCTTGCCCGACCGGAGGTCCGCGTCCACGGACTTGCCCGTAAGCGCCGGGTCCCCGAAGGTGCCCAGGACGTCGTCGACCACCTGGTAGCCCACACCCAGCAGTGCGCCCGCGTGCGCGAGCTGCTCCGACTCCTCCGCGGACGCCCCCGCGAGCAGGGACCCCGCCCGCAGCGGCGCCTCGAAGGAGTACGTGGCCGTCTTGAGCCGCTCCATGTCCAGGATGTCCTGCACACCGGGGTGCTCCGCGCCGAAGCGGTGCAGGGACAGCAACAGGTCGTCCAGCTCGCCGGCCGCCGAGGCGGTGACCGCCTCGAACACCACGTCGGCCACCGCGCGCGAGGTGGCGGGGTCCCCGGTGCACGTGCTCGCGAGGCGCAGCGCGCCCGCGAGCAGCAGGTCCCCGGCGAGGATCGCGGCGGACTCTCCCGCGTGCTCGGCCTCGTGGGCCGGCGCGCCCGCGGCGGCGGCGTCCCGGCGGAATAGCTCGCCCACGGTCGGGCGGCCGCGCCGGCGCCAGTCACGGTCCACGACGTCGTCGTGGACGAGCAGCGCGGCATGGAGCATCTCGAACGACGCCGCCAGCCGCACGCACTGCGCGTCCGGCACCGAGGGCACGGCCCCACCGGCCGGTGCGGTGAAGGAGCGCCACGCAATCAGCGTCAGGCGGGGCCGGATGAGCTTGCCTCCCGCCAGCTGCTGGGCCGTGCGCTCCCACAGCACCGGGAAGCCCGGGCTCCGGGGAACACGGTGCGTCGGGGCGGCGAAGAACTCCTCCAGCTCCCGCGTGACCGCGGCGCGGAAGGCGCTCCACTCGGCGTCCTCGCGGGGCAGCGTGGAGCGGCTCCCGCCCTGCTCCTCGGCGCACGCGGAGGCGTTCGGCACGGCCCGGCTCATGAGGGCTCCCCGGGGGAGGCATCGGCGCGACCGGGACCCGTGGCGGGCGCACCGGCGCCTCTGCCCGGATCGGTGCCGCGCCCGGCCTCGGCGGATCCGTGGGCGTCGGAAGTGTCGGAGGCGTCCAGGGCGGGGCGCTCGCACAGGTCCGTGAGGTGGGTTTCCATGCGCGCGGCCGTGCCCGTGAGGAATTGCAGGACGGCCTGCCTGCCCCGCTCGTCCAGGGCCGCGAGCTCGGCCTCCACCATCTCGACCATGGGCATCACGTGCCGGGTGACCTCCGCCCTGGAGTGGTCCACGGCGCGCACGGTCATCCGGCGGCCGTCCGCGCGGTGGGGTTCACGCACCACGTGGCCCGCGCGGACCAGCCGGTCCACCATGGCGGTGGCAGAGGCCGTGGTGATGTGCAGGGCCCGCGCCAGGTCCGTGGGTCCCATGGGGTGGCGCATGAGCAGGGCCATGGCGGAGTAGTCGGTGTCCTTGAGACCCATGATCCGCCGCAGCTGGTACCCGATCTCGTGGTTCAGCGTGACCACCCGCCGCAGGGCGCGCGAGTGCGGTCCGGCAACCACGTGGGAGGAGGGCGCCCCGGACTCCGCGGCGCGCTCGTGCTCGGTGCCGTCCACTGCCCACCTCGCCTCACGCGTCCTGAGTTCTCCGGAAATCGACTCCCGAGTGCCCGCCTGCCGGGTACTTAGATCGTCTAGTTAGCATCATGCTGTACGTGCGCGTGGCGTGTCCAACCTCACGGGCCGTGTCGGGCGCGGGAGCGCTCGCACCGTTCAGGCGAGCTGGCGCAGCGCCCGCATGACCGACCCGCCGTACCCGCCGCCGAAACGCAGGGCGTGGACGAGCAGCGGCGGCAGCTGGTACCACGGCACCCGCTGCTGCCAGCCGTCGGCAAGGGGGTGGGCGTCGTCGTAGGCGGCAAAGCAGTCCCGTCCGAAACCGCCGAAGAGCTGCATCATGGCGAGGTCGTACTCGCGGTGGCCGTAGAACGAGGACGGGTCGATGAGCCAGTTGGCCCCCGCGGAGTCCACCACCCGGTTGCCCGCCCAGAGGTCCCCGTGCAGCAGGCTCGGGGGCTCGGGCGGCCCGGCGAGCTCGGCGGCGCGCGGTGCGAGCTCCGCGAGCACCCCGGTGGCGGCCGGGTCCAGGTTGCCCGCGTCCACCGCCGCGCGCAGCAGGGGCTCGATGCGCCGCTCCAGCAGGAAGTCCGCCCAGTCGTCGGTGGGGGTGAGGTCCGCCGTCATGGACCCGATGCGCTCGGGCAGCTGCGGGGAAAGCCACCCCACGTGCGGGGCCCGGGCACGGTGGATGCCCGCCAGGCCCACCCCCAGGCTCCGTTCGGTGGCGCGGGTGCGCTCTCCTTGGACCTCGTCGATCCACTCCAGCACGAGGGCATCCTCGCTGACGTGCCGCACCGCGGGGATCCGCACCTCGTCCGGGGCCACGGCGCGCAGGGCCTCGAGCGCGGCGGCCTCGACCGGCAGCACGCCCTCGGGGGCGTAGCTCATGGTCTTGGCGAACAGGGGCCCGTCCGGGGTGTCCAAGCGGAACGCGTTGGCGCTGTCCCCTCCGCTCAGGGGATGCGCGGCGCTCACGCGCAGCTCGGTCACGAGATCCGGGGGAAGCTCATCCAGGTGTGCCATGGCTCATGTGTAGCACCGCCCTCCGACGGGCTGGGGCGCGCGGGCTCAGCGCACGTTCGCCTCGAACAGGTGCCGCCCGGAGGTCTGCGCATTGCACTGCACGTCCGGTGCCCCGGAGCTCTTCTCCCCCGCGCTGGACCAGAAGCAGTGGTACCGGTCCGTCTCCTTGCCGCGGGCACCGGCGGGGCGCCCGGCGCTCTCCACCTCCTGGAGGATCGCGGTCGCCTCGGCGCAGTCCACACCCTCGAGCCCGCTGTACTCGTAGGACCCACCCCGGCACGCGCCGGTGCCCCCGGTGGGGGCCGCCGTCGCGGCGGGTGTGGCGCCCACGGGCCGCATGGTGAAGGAGGACAGCACGGGGAGGATCTCCTCGCGGAACCGGGGACTCTTCGAGAACGCGTCCGCCTCCGCCGCCATGTCCACCGAGGTGTTGATCCCGCCCTGCTGGGTGCCCTGGAAGGACACCATCGTGCCGTCCCCGCGGGAGATGTGACCGAACAGCCGGTCCGCCCCGGTGTTCGACGTGATGCCGTAGGCCACCAGCATGTTGGCCCCCGCGGACTGCCCGGGGTAGGGCCCCACGGCGATGCGCACGGGGTCACCGTGGGAGTCCAGCGCGCCGGGCAGGGTGCCGTGGGACGTGGTGCTCGTGGGTGTCACGGGGCTCGCGATCTGCCCGTCCGGCCGGATGGCCAGCATGAGTACGGTGGCGCCCTCGGCGTCCTTGAGGAGCCACGCCCTGGTCTCGGGCGTCGAGGCGTCCGGTGCGCCCACCGTCCATCCCTGCGGGTAGCGGAACCCGATGCTCCCGTCCGGCGTGGTGAAGCTCTGGGTCAGCTCGGCGGCCTGCGCCGCCTCCGGCGAGGGGCTGGGCCGCACACTCGTGGCGGACGGCGACGCCGCGGCGTCGCCCGAGCGACCCGGCGTCGCCCCGCTCGTGACCCCGGCCCCCGACGGCGCGGCGGACGAGGCCCCAGAAGAACCGTCCCCTCCCGACGGCGCCCCGCACGCCCCCAGGGCGAGCACGAGGGTGGCCACGGACAGGCAGCGCAGGGCGCGGGAGGTCGTCATGGTGACGAGTCTCACAGCTGGATCGCCTCCGGCCAAGTGCATTCGAAGACATGAAAACGTGTTGCGCGCCCAACCCCGCCCCCAGAACGGCCCACACCGGCCCCACGTGCGACGACACCCCGGGTTGCTAGGATGAGCGCACTGCCGGCCCGCGCATTCTCGTTCTCGTTCATGTCCTCCGGAGTCACCCCGAGTCGTCGCGGCACACCGTCCGCACCGTCTGCACCGCAAGGGATCCATGACACCGCTGCTGCGTCACCACCGACTGGAGAACGGCCTCTACCAGCTTTCCGCCGTGCTCGGCGTGTTCACCGCGTGCGTCTACACCGCGTCCTTCCTGTTCACGGACTGGTCCGTGCACGCGCCCTATGCCCCGTTCTTCCTGGCCGTCACCACCGGTTCGTTCACGCTGTGCGCGGTGACCGTGTCCCTCGTGCGGCTCTTCCACGAGGACCAGTGCCCGGGCCCGGAGGACTCCTCCGACCTGTTGGACACCGAGCGGATCGTACTCGGCTTCACGCGGGACCCGCACCACACCGGCAGCACCCGCGGCGCCCTCCCGCGCTGATCCCCCGCCCCGACCCACGACGCCGCACGGCCTCCTTTTGACACTCTCCCCGCCCGTGCTACTGTCGCAGCCAACAAAGGATCATGAGTCCCGGTGCAAAGCTCTGGCTAACCGGGCGGCAACCCTCCTGCTGTAGTGGGGTGCCCCAGATGACGATCCGGCCGTCACGCAACCGCGTGGCTGGCAAGTACGGCGCACGGAAATCGACCTCCGGCGTCCTACCGCCGGAGGTTTTCTCATATGTCCGCACCCCTGACCGCCGTCCACCAGGACCTCACCGCGGCGGGCGCCGCGCCCTCGGGCACGTCCTGGCTGGTGCGCCGGCCCCGCCGTTCCACGCTCGTCTCGTTCGAGGTGTTCCCCCCGCGCCCCACCACGGACCCGGACACCGTGTGGCGCAGCATCGACGCCATGGCCCAGGCCGGACCAGACTTCTTCTCGGTCACGCACGGACACTCGGGCGGGCGCGGTGTCTCCCGCGAGGCCCTGCGGCACCTGCGCCGGACCACCCGCACGCCCGTGATGGCGCACTTCACGTGCGGCGGCACGGACCGCGCCGGACTGGAGCGCTCCGTGGAGCATCTGCTGGACGACGGCGTGCGGGACCTCCTCGCACTGCGCGGGGACCCGCCCCTGGGTGCGGGTGAGTGGGTGACCCCTCCCGGGGGGATCGGCCGGGCCTCGGAGCTGGTGCGGCTCATCCGCGACGTCGAGCGGCGTCGTTTCGGGGACGGCTTCCGCCCCGGCACCCGGCCGCTGTCCGTGTCGGTGGCGTGCTACCCCTCCCCCGCGCGCGGCCGCGACTTCGAGGCGGACCTGGCCTCCCTGTGGGAGAAGCAGGAGGCCGGCGCTGACTACGCGATCACGCAGGTGCTGTACGAGCCCGAGGACTACGCCGCGTTCCTCGAGCGGGCACGCTCCGAGGGGATCCACATTCCCGTGGTGGCCGGCCTGATGCCGCTGACCAACCCGAAACGGTTGCAGCGGATGACGGAGATCACCGGTGTGCCCGTGCCCGAGCGGCTCACCCGGTTCCTCACCGCGGGTTCCCCGGACGAGCTGCGGCACCGGGGCACCGCCGCCACGCTGACCCTGATCGACGACCTCCTGGACCTCGGCTGCGCCGGCTTCCACCTGTACACCTTCAACCGCCCGGACGCGGCGCTGACCATCCTGGAGCACCTGCGCGTGCGGGACGCCGCCCGCGAGTACCGGGGCCGCAGCCCCGCGGCCTGACCCGGGCAGCGTCGGGCGCCCCGCCTACATCGGAGACGCCCCGGCAGGCCCGGTGCCCGGCACGGCATCGTCACCAACCCACCCGTCCCGCCGCGGACCCACCCGCGGCGCGGCTGCCCCACACCCTTTTCCACCCCGGACCGACCCTCGCAAGGAGAGATCATGACCGTCACGAACCCCGCCACCCTGCCCGCCGCCACGATCCTGGGCTATCCGCGCATCGGCCCGGACCGCGAGCTCAAGCGTGCGCTCGAAGCCCACTGGAAGGATCCCGCCCGGCACCCCGCGAGCACCGTGGTGGACACGCTCGGCGCCCTGCGCGAACGCACCACCCTGCGGCTGCGGGAGCTCGGGCTCGGCGCCGAGCACGCCATCCCGTCCGAGGGCTTCGCCGTGGACCACGTGCTGGACACGGCCCTGGCCCTCGGCGCGGTCCCGGCCCGCTTCACTGCGGACGGCTACTCCCCCGCCGCCCCGGACACCCCCGAGGGCATCGGCCTGCTCACCGCGCTGTCCCGGGGCACGGACCGGCTGGAGCCGCTGGAGATGACCAAGTGGTTCGACACCAACTACCACTACTACGTCCCGGAGATCGGCCCGGACACCCCCCTCAGCGCGCACCCGGAGAGCCTCGTGGCCCGCTACCTGGACACCCTCCGGCGCACCGGGGTGCGGACCCGCCCCGTGCTCGTGGGTCCGGTGACCCTGCTGCTGCTCTCCCGCCCGGAGACCACCGACGACGCCCCCGTGGATCCGCTGGGCCGCCTGGAGGACGTGGTGGGTCTCTACGTGCGGATCCTCTCGGAGCTCGCCGCGGCCGGTGTGCAGTGGGTGCAGCTGGACGAGCCCGCTCTCGCCGCGGACGGTTGGGCGGTGGAGCGCACCGAGATCGTGGCCGCCGTGGAGTCCGCCTACCGCCGGCTCACGTTCCCGGCGGACCGCCCCGCCGCACTCGTGACCGTGGGCTACGGGGATGCCGGTGGGGACGCCCTGCTGGCCCTGGCCCGTACGGATGCGGAGGCCCTGGCCGTGGACCTGGACCGCGGGGACGTCCCCGGTGCCGAGGCGCTGCGGGCGTGGGGCGAGCGCCCGGTCGTGGCCGGCGTCGTGGGCGGTCGCACCGTGTGGCGCACGGACCTGGCGGGCGCCACGGACACCCTGGACCGGTTGCGCGCCGCGGCCCGCGGCCCCGTGGCGGTGGGCACGGCCACGCCGCTGCTGCACGTCCCGCACGACGTCACCCAGGAGACCGGGCTGGACCCGGACGTGCGCAGCTGGGTGGCGTTCGCTGACCAGAAGGTCACCGAGGTGGTCGAGCTCGCGCGCGGCGTCGAGCACGGCTGGGAGGCGATCACGCAGACCTTGGAGACGGACGCCCGGATCCGCGCGGCCCGCGCCGCCCACCCGGCCACGCACCGGCCCGAGGTCCGCGAGCGCACCGCCGCGGTGCGCGGCGAGGACCGCGTGCGGGCTTCCGCCGTCGAGCGCCGGGCGGCGCAGCACGAGCGGCTGCGGCTGCCGCTGCTGCCCACCACCACCATCGGCTCGTTCCCGCAGACCACCGAGATCCGTGCGACCCGCGCTGCCCACCGCGCCGGGCGCCTGGACGACGCCGCCTACACGGAGGCGATCCGGCGGGAGATCGCCCGCACGGTGCGCGCGCAGGAGGAGCTGGGCCTGGACGTGCTGGTGCACGGCGAGCCGGAGCGCAACGACATGGTGCAGTACTTCGCGGAGGCCCTGGACGGCTTCGCGACCACGCGTCACGGCTGGGTGCAGTCCTACGGCTCGCGGTGCACGCGCCCGTCCATCCTGTTCGGGGACGTCTCCCGGCCCGCGCCCATCACCGTGGACTGGACCGGGTACGCGGCGTCGCTCACGGACCGTCCTGTGAAGGGCATGCTCACGGGTCCGGTGACGATCCTCGCGTGGTCCTTCGTGCGGGACGACGCCCCCGCGGCGGAGGTCGCGGACCAGGTGGCGCTGGCTCTGCGGGACGAGATCACGGACCTCGAGGCCGCCGGGACCGCCGTGGTCCAGGTGGACGAGCCAGCGCTGCGGGAGCTGCTGCCGCTGCGCGAGGCGGACCGCCCGGCGTACCTGGAGTGGTCCGTGGGGTCGTTCCGGCTGGCCACCGGAGCCGCCGCCACGGACACGCAGATCCACACGCACCTGTGCTACTCGGAGTTTGAGACGGTGCTGGACGCGATCGAGGGCCTGGACGCGGACGTCACCACCCTGGAGGCCTCCCGCTCCGGCTCGGGCATCGTGGACGGGCTCGCCGCCGCGGACTTCCCGCGGGACGTGGGTCCCGGCGTGTGGGACATCCACTCCCCGCGCGTGCCCACGTTCGAGGAGGTCGCCGGGCGCGTGCGCCACGCTGCGCACGCCATCGGTGCCGACCGCGTGTGGGTCAACCCGGACTGCGGTCTGAAGACCCGCGCCTGGCCCGAGACGCGGGCCGCCCTGGACCGTCTGGTGGCCGCCGCGGTCACGGTGCGCGGCGAGCTCGCCCGCGCGGACCGGGACGGCCAGGGCAACGACGCCGCCCGGGCCGTCCCGCCCGGCACCGCCCCCGCGGGGGCCGCGGCCACGCGCTGAGGCGCACGGCCCACCACCGGAGCACCACCCGCGCGGCTCCCGCACCGGGAGCCGCGCGGCACCGAAGAACGGAGAATGTCATGAGCGCCACCACGGCTGCCCCACCACTGGGGACGCCCATCGTCCAGCCCATCCACCACAGCGCGGCCTACGCGTTCGACACCCTCGCGGACGCCCGCGCCGTGTTCGCGCAGCGGGCCGGTGGGTACACGTACGCGCGGACGGGCAACCCGAACGTCGCGGCCCTGGAGGCCGAGATCGCCCGGCGCGAGGGCGGAGCGGGTGCCGTGGCGGCGTCGTCGGGCCAGGCGGCCGTGGCGCTGGCCCTGCTCACGCTCACGGGACCGGCGCGGGACGCCCACGCCGTGGTGTCCTCACGGCTCTACGGCGGGTCCGTGGACCTGCTCACGGACACCCTCGCGGACACCGGGCTCGAGGTGAGCTTCGCGGATCCCCGCGATCCGCGCGAGTGGGAGGACGCCGTGCGGGAGGGCACGCGCGTGTTCTTCCTGGAGTCCATCGCCAACCCGCTCACCGAGCTGCCCGAGCTGGAGGCGATCGCGCAGATCGCCCACCGTCACGGGGCGGCCGTGGTGGTGGACAACACCGTGGCCACCCCGCACCTGTACACCCCCGGGGAGCACGGGGCGGACTTCGTGGTGCACTCGGCCACCAAGTACCTGGCCGGGCACGGCGGACCGCTGGGCGGGCTGCTCGTGGCCACCGGGAGCTTCGACCCCACCAATGATCCCGCTCGGTGGCCGTGGCTGACCGAACCGCGCCACCGCTGGGGCGGACGCTCCGCCGTGGAGACCTACGGCGCCGAGCGCGCGGTGCTTGGGGTGGCGCGGTGCAAGTACCTCAACGACCTCGGCCCGTGCCTGGGTGCCACCATCGCGCACGAGATCCTGCAGGGCATGGCCACCCTGGGAGTGCGGGTGGAGCGGCAGTCGGCCACGGCCGAGAGCCTGGCTGCAACGCTCGCGGCCCATCCCGCCGTGGAACGGGTGCACCACCCGGCCTCCGCCACGGGCCGCCAGCGCGAGCTGCTGAGGCACGGCGGGTACCGGGGCGCCGGAGGGGTGTTCTCCGTGGACCTCGCGGGCACCCCCGCACAGGTCGAGGACGTGGTGGACTCCCTGCGGCTGATCCGTCTGGCCGCCAACATCGGCGACGTCCGGACGCTCGTGGCCCACCCCGCGAGCATGACCCACTGCCGACTCACCCCCGAGCAGTTCCGGGCCAGCGGCATCACGGAACGAACCCTGCGTTTCACCGTGGGGCTCGAGGACGAGGCGGAGCTCACCGCGGACCTGTTCCGGGCGCTCTCGGTGATTGCGGAGCCCGCCCCGGGGTGGGACACCGCGGCTGGGCGGGGGACCGCGGTAGCGGCCCCCTGAGCCGCGAGTCGGTTCGCGCGGGCGACGGACTGTCCTCGAACGCGCGAACCGACTCGCCCGCGATGACCATTTTTCACCCCGGCGGCCACCGAGGCCCCCGGACCACACCTACCAGGAGACCCACGATGACACGCTCCACCGACACCCTGCGCGGCCTCGCCACACGGGCGATCCACGACGGCCAGCACCCCGATCCGACCACGGGCGCCGTGGTCCCGCCGATCTACCAGACCTCCACGTTCGTGCAGGACGGCGTGAACCAGTTCCGCGAGGGCGGCCACGAGTACAGCCGCGGATCCAACCCCACGCGCAACGGCTTCGAGGAGCAGCTGGCCTCGCTCGAGCACGGGACACGCGCGTTCGCGTTCTCCTCCGGCATGGCCGCGGAGGACGCCCTCCTGCGCGCAGTCCTGCAGCCGGGTGACCACGTGGTGCTCGCCGCGGACGTCTACGGCGGCACGTTCCGCCTGGTCGACCGGGTGCTCTCGGGCTGGGGGATCTCGCACAGCATCGTGCCCTCGGCCTCCGCGGACGACGCCGCCCGCACCGTCCGCCCCGGCAGCACCGCCGTGCTGTGGCTGGAAACCCCGTCCAACCCGCTGCTGCGGGTGGCGGACATCGCTGCGTGGGCGCGAGTGGCCGACGACGCCGGCGCGCTGCTCGTGGTGGACAACACCTTCGCGACCCCCGCCCTCCAGAACCCGCTCGCGCTGGGTGCCCACGCCGTGGCCCACTCCACCACCAAGTACATCGGCGGCCACTCGGACGTGCTCGGCGGAGCCGTGGTGGTGGGGGACGCGCACTGGCGCGGCGAGACTCTCGCGGAACGGCTCGCGTTCCAGCAGTTCGCGTGCGGAGCCGTGGCCGGGCCCTTCGACGCGTTCCTGGCCGCCCGCGGACTCAAGACGTTGCCGCTGCGCATGGAGCGCCACTGTTCCAACGCTCTGGAGGTCGCGCACTTCCTGCGGTCCCGAGATGACGTGGTGGAGGTCCACTACCCCGGCCTGGAGGATCACCCGCAGCACGACCTCGCGGCGCAGACCCTGCACGGCGGCTTCGGGGGCATCATCTCCTTCCGGCCCGCCGGCGGGGTCCGAGCAGCGCACGAGTTCGTGGCCGCCTCAGAGCTCTACAACCTGTCCGTGAGCCTGGGCGGGGTGGAGTCCCTGGCGTGCGTGCCGCACAGCATGACGCACGCCTCGCGGGTCGGCACCGCGTACGAGGTCCCCGAGGACCTGGTGCGGTTGTCCGTGGGGTTGGAGAGCATCGACGATCACCTGGCGGATCTGGACCGGGCTCTCGGGGCCGCATCGCGGGTGGGGCGGGGGGATGTGCCCTCTGCCGGCGGTGCCCGCCAGCAGGCGGCATAGACCGCGTGTTAAATGCGGGGAGGCCCCACACCGTACGGTGTGGGGCCTCAACCCTGTTCACAATAATTCCGGCGGTGACTTACTCTCCCACACCCTACCGAGTGCAGTACCATCAGCGCTGTGGGTCTTAGCTACCGGGTTCGGGATGGGACCGGGCGTTTCCCCCACGCTATAACCACCGGAAACCTGCACCACCCCACAACCCGGGGGCGGAAACCTGGTTCCCGTGCCTACCACGGGTCAAACCTGTATTCCTCTGTCAACCACACACCCACACCCCGTCCGGGGTGGGGGTTGTTGGTGGTCAACCACATAGTGAACGCGAACACCACTCTCTTGATGACAGATCGTGTGTGTATAAGTCTTCGGTGTATTAGTACCAGTCAGCTCCACGCCTTACAACGCTTCCACACCTGGCCTATCAACCCAGTCGTCTACTGGGCACCTCACACCCCACAAAGGGGGTCAGGAAATCTCATCTCGGAGCAAGCTTCCCGCTTAGATGCTTTCAGCGGTTATCAATCCCGAACGTAGCTAATCAGCGATGCTCCTGGCGGAACAACTGACATACCAGAGGTTCGTCCGTCCCGGTCCTCTCGTACTAAGGACAGGCCTCCACAAATTTCCAACGCACGCAGCGGATAGGGACCGAACTGTCTCACGACGTTCTGAACCCAGCTCGCGTACCGCTTTAATGGGCGAACAGCCCAACCCTTGGGACCAACTCCAGCCCCAGGATGCGACGAGCCGACATCGAGGTGCCAAACCATGCCGTCGATATGGACTCTTGGGCAAGATCAGCCTGTTATCCCCGAGGTACCTTTTATCCGTTGAGCGACGGCCATTCCACAATGTACCGCCGGATCACTAGTCCCGACTTTCGTCCCTGCTCGAGCTGTCACTCTCACAGTCAAGCTCCCTTGTGCACTTACACTCAACACCTGATTGCCGACCAGGCTGAGGGAACCTTTGGGCGCCTCCGTTACTCTTTAGGAGGCAACCGCCCCAGTTAAACTACCCATCAGGCACTGTCCCTGACCCGGATCACGGGCCGAAGTTAGATGTCCAGAGTGACCAGAGTGGTATTTCAACAACGACTCCACCACCACTAGCGTGATGGCTTCACAGTCTCCCACCTATCCTACACAAGCCACACCGAACACCAATACCAAACTATAGTAAAGGTCTCGGGGTCTTTCCGTCCTGCTGCGCGAAACGAGCATCTTTACTCGTACTGCAATTTCGCCGAGTTCATGGTTGAGACAGTAGGGAAGTCGTTACTCCATTCGTGCAGGTCGGAACTTACCCGACAAGGAATTTCGCTACCTTAGGATGGTTATAGTTACCACCGCCGTTTACTGGGGCTTAAATTCTCCGCTTCGACCCCGAAGGATCTAACAGGTCCTCTTAACCTTCCAGCACCGGGCAGGAGTCAGTCCGTATACATCGTCTTACGACTTCGCACGGACCTGTGTTTTTGATAAACAGTCGCTTCCCCCTAGCCTCTGCGACCCCACCCAGCTCACACAGCACGTGTGCTCACCAGACAGGGCCCCCCTTCTCCCGAAGTTACGGGGGCATTTTGCCGAGTTCCTTAACCATGATTCTCTCGAACGCCTTAGTATTCTCTACCTGATCACCTGTGTCGGTTTGGGGTACGGGCGACTAGAACCTCACGTCGATGCTTTTCTTGGCAGCATAGGATCACCGAATTCTCTCACCTAAGAGAGTCCCATCACATCTCAGGCACACAACCCGCGGATTTACCAACGGGTCACCCTACATGCTTAGACCAGGACAACCATCGCCTGGCTCGGCTACCTTCCTGCGTCACACCTGTTAACACGTTTACCTCCCCGGATCAGGTCCCAGCCTCACCACACACCCCGCGACCCACAAGGGGTCACGGTCATGGTGGCTCGGGTGGTTAGTATCCCCGGCTCAGTAGGGTCGGTTCTTCATCGGTACGGGAATATCAACCCGTTGTCCATCGACTACGCCTGTCGGCCTCGCCTTAGGTCCCGACTCACCCAGGGCAGATTAGCTTGACCCTGGAACCCTTGATCATCCGGCGGACGGGTTTCTCACCCGTCTATCGCTACTCATGCCTGCATTCTCACTCGTTGAGGTTCCACCACTGGGTCACCCCGCAGCTTCACTACCCCAACGACGCTCCCCTACCCACAACACCACCTCAACCACAAACGGCTCAGCTAACGGTGTCATGCCACAACTTCGGCGGTGTACTTGAGCCCCGCTACATTATCGGCGCGGAATCACTTGACCAGTGAGCTATTACGCACTCTTTCAAGGGTGGCTGCTTCTAAGCCAACCTCCTGGTTGTCTCAGCAACTCCACATCCTTTCCCACTTAGCACACGCTTAGGGGCCTTAGTTGATGGTCTGGGCTGTTTCCCTTTCGACTATGAAGCTTATCCCCCACAGTCTCACTGCCACGCTTACACTTGACTGGCATTCGGAGTTTGGTTGACGTCAGTAACCTTGTAGGGCCCATCAGCCATCCAGTAGCTCTACCTCCAGCAAGCAACACGCAACGCTGCACCTAAATGCATTTCGGGGAGAACCAGCTATCACGGAGTTTGATTGGCCTTTCACCCCTACCCACAGCTCATCCCCTCCATTTTCAACTGAAGTGGGTTCGGTCCTCCACGCGCTCTTACACGCGCTTCAACCTGGCCATGGGTAGATCACTCCGCTTCGGGTCTAGATCACGCCACTCACAACGCCCTATTCAGACTCGCTTTCGCTACGACTACCCCACACGGGTTAATCTCGCGACGTAACACTAACTCGCAGGCTCATTCTTCAAAAGGCACGCTGTCACCCCAAAAGGCTCCAACGGCTTGTAAGCACACGGTTTCAGGTACTATTTCACTCCCCTCCCGGGGTACTTTTCACCATTCCCTCACGGTACTGATCCGCTATCGGTCATCAGGAAGTATTCAGGCTTACCAGGTGGTCCTGGCAGATTCACACGAGATTTCACGGGCCCCGTGCTACTCGGGAACAACGTCACACCACGACAATGACAGTTTCGTCTACGGGACTCACACCCCCTACGGTCTGGCACTCACCACCAGTTCGACTACCACCACGCCACAGCGCCCAGGGTGGCGACCCCAGGAACAACGCATCCCACAACCCCGATCATGCAACCCTCGCCAGGTATCACACACAACCGGTTTAGCCACCATCCGCTTTCGCTCGCCACTACTCACGGAATCACTGTTGTTTTCTCTTCCTATGGGTACTGAGATGTTTCACTTCCCCACGTTCCTCCTCGCACCCTATGAATTCAGATACGAGTGACCACGCATAATACGCAGCCGGGTTACCCCATTCGGAGACCCTCGGATCACAGCTCGTTTATCAGCTCCCCGAGGCTTATCGCAGATTTCCACGTCCTTCATCAGCTCCTGATGCCAAGGCATCCACCGTGTGCTCGTAACAACTTATACGCCACACAACACAAATAAATCATCAAAGAACACACCACACACCCTTCCAGGTGCGCGGCGTCAAAGATGCTCGCGTCCACTATGTAGTTGACAAACAACAACCCACCAACACCACCTCACCAGGACAACCATCCCAGTCTCGTGATGCTGCGGGAAACCAACCAACACTGACGTGTTGATCGACAACCCAACAATGTGCCACCACGCCGCCACCCCAACACCACCACCAGAACTCGTGTCCGGTCGTGTTCCCGTGTCAGGGCACAGCGTGTCCGCTTGCTGATATTCCACCCATGAGCATCAACCACACCCCGCCGAAAATGACGAGGATCGTGGGTGCCGGCCACACGGCCAGCCACAGTGCTCCTTAGAAAGGAGGTGATCCAGCCGCACCTTCCGGTACGGCTACCTTGTTACGACTTAGTCCCAATCGCCAGTCCCACCTTCGACGGCTCCCCCCACAAGGGTTAGGCCACCGGCTTCGGGTGTTACCAACTTTCGTGACTTGACGGGCGGTGTGTACAAGGCCCGGGAACGTATTCACCGCAGCGTTGCTGATCTGCGATTACTAGCGACTCCGACTTCACGTGGTCGAGTTGCAGACCACGATCCGAACTGAGACCAGCTTTTTGGGATTAGCTCCACCTCACGGCATCGCAACCCATTGTACTGGCCATTGTAGCATGCGTGAAGCCCAAGACATAAGGGGCATGATGATTTGACGTCATCCCCACCTTCCTCCGAGTTGACCCCGGCAGTCTCCTATGAGTCCCCACCATCACGTGCTGGCAACATAGAACGAGGGTTGCGCTCGTTGCGGGACTTAACCCAACATCTCACGACACGAGCTGACGACAACCATGCACCACCTGTACACCAGCCCCACAAGGGGGAAAGACCATCTCTGGCCCGGTCCGGTGTATGTCAAGCCTTGGTAAGGTTCTTCGCGTTGCATCGAATTAATCCGCATGCTCCGCCGCTTGTGCGGGCCCCCGTCAATTCCTTTGAGTTTTAGCCTTGCGGCCGTACTCCCCAGGCGGGGCACTTAATGCGTTAGCTACGGCGCGGAAAACGTGGAATGTTCCCCACACCTAGTGCCCAACGTTTACGGCATGGACTACCAGGGTATCTAATCCTGTTCGCTCCCCATGCTTTCGCTCCTCAGCGTCAGTAACAGCCCAGAGACCTGCCTTCGCCATCGGTGTTCCTCCTGATATCTGCGCATTTCACCGCTACACCAGGAATTCCAGTCTCCCCTACTGCACTCAAGTCTGCCCGTACCCACTGCACACCCGGGGTTAAGCCCCGGGCTTTCACAGCAGACGCGACAAACCGCCTACGAGCTCTTTACGCCCAATAATTCCGGACAACGCTTGCGCCCTACGTATTACCGCGGCTGCTGGCACGTAGTTAGCCGGCGCTTCTTCTGCACGTACCGTCACTCTCGCTTCTTCCGTGCTGAAAGAGGTTTACAACCCGAAGGCCGTCATCCCTCACGCGGCGTCGCTGCATCAGGCTTCCGCCCATTGTGCAATATTCCCCACTGCTGCCTCCCGTAGGAGTCTGGGCCGTGTCTCAGTCCCAGTGTGGCCGGTCACCCTCTCAGGCCGGCTACCCGTCGTCGCCTTGGTGAGCCATTACCCCACCAACAAGCTGATAGGCCGTGAGCCCATCCAAAACCAGTAAAACCCTTTCCACAACACACCATGCGATGCGCCGTCGTATCCAGTATTAGACCCAGTTTCCCAGGCTTATCCCAGAGTCAAGGGCAGGTTACTCACGTATTACTCACCCGTTCGCCACTCATCCACCCAGTGCAAGCACCAAGCTTCAGCGTTCGACTTGCATGTGTTAAGCACGCCGCCAGCGTTCGTCCTGAGCCAGGATCAAACTCTCCGTCAAAAAATTCAACAGAAACCACCCACCACACCTCAGCGCGGCCGGCAGGATCCCAGCTGACACCCAACACCCCCAGGAAACGGGAAAACACCTGAAAAGGCATCGGGCCATCAACCAAAAAATAAAACTTTTGGTATCAACAAACTAGACACACTATTGAGTTGACAAACAACACACCACATCTAAACCCTGATCCAGGGCTTTGGATTGGAAGTTTGCGTTGCCGCGATTCGGAAGCTTCGTGGCTGTCCTGTTGGCAACTCGACTAGCCTATCCGTTCCTCATCCGGTCCGCAACTCTGCGTTCTCACGCGGTTGGTTCCTGTGGAGGAAGGGGGCTGGTCGACCGTCCAGGTCAGCTCTTCGCTGTCCGTCCTTGCGGCGACTCGGAATACATTACACACGGCCGCTGACCTGCGCAAAACGGGGGCCCCAGCCTGCCGGTCAGTCCCGCAGCAGGTTCTTGCGCACCTTGCCCGTGGCCGTGCGGGGCAGCTCATCGGTGAAGGTGACGCTGTCCGGCACCTTGAACCCGCTCAGCTGGGACCGGACGTGCTCCCGGAGCTGCTCCTCGGTCACGGTGGAGCCGCCTGCCCGCACCACGTGGGCCACCGGCCGTTCACCCCACTTCTCGTGCGGCACACCCACCACGGCCACGTCCAGGACGTCCGGGTGCGAGTAGAGCGCCTGCTCCACCTCGATGGAGGAGATGTTCTCGCCCCCGGAGATGATCACGTCCTTGGCGCGGTCCGTGAGCTGGATGTACCCGTTCGGGTGCATGACGCCCAGGTCCCCGGTGTGGAACCACCCGCCGTCGAAGGCCTTCCGGGTGGCGGTGACGTCCCGGTAGTAGCCGATCATCACGTTGTTCCCGCGCAGCACGACCTCCCCGAGGCTCTCGCCGTCCGCGGGGACGTCCTGCATCTCGGGATCCACCACCCGTGCGGACTCCGCCTGGATCATCGCGACGCCCTGTCGGGACATCTGCCGCGCCCGCTCCGAGGCCGGCAGCTCCGCCCACTGCTCCTGGGGTTCGCAGATGGTGATGGGGCCGAACACCTCGGTGAGGCCGTAGACGTGCACGATGTCGAAACCCGCCTGCTCCAGCCGTTCGATGATGCTCGGCGCCGGCGGAGCTCCCGCCGTGGTGATGCGGATGCGACGGTCGAGCGGGTGGGCCTCCTGGGCGTCCACGATGGTGGAGCACACCGCCGGGGCCCCGCACAGGTGGGTGATGGCGTGCTCGTCGAACGCGCTCCACACGTCCTGCGCCCGCACGGCGCGCAGGCACACGTGCGTCCCGCCCGCCGCCGTCACGGCCCAGGTGGTGCACCACCCGTTGCAGTGGAACATGGGCAGGGTCCACAGGTAGCGGGTGTCCCCGGTGAACCCGTTGTGGAACACCTCTCCCAGACTGTTGAGGTAGGCGCCGCGGTGCGAGTAGAGCACCCCCTTGGGCCGACCGGTGGTCCCGGACGTGTAGTTCAGGGTGATGGGAGCGTTCTCGTCCACCACGCCACGGCGCACGACGCCGCCATCGGTCTTCTCCGCGCTGCCTGCGTGGCGTACCGGGGCGTCCAGGAACTCCTCGAACGTGGGGACTCCGGCGCCCGCGCCGTCACGGACGGCCGGCAGCCCGGCCTGCTCGTCGGGGACCTGCACGAGGCGGACCCCGGTGCGGTCGCCCATCGCCTCCGCGACCGTGTCCAGCACCGAGACGTCCGCGAGCACCACCCGGGCTCCGCAGTGCTCAAGGATGTACTGCAGCTCCCGGGCGCTGAGCCGTGGATTGAGGGGGACCAGCACGGCCCCCGCCGCGGGCACGGCGTAGTGCGCCATCAGAGCCGCCGGCACGTTGGGGGCCACCACTGCGACGGTGGGCCACTCCCGTTCCAGGAACTCGGCCCCCTGGAAGTCCTCCTCCGCGGCGCGCCGGCCCGCACCGTTCGAACGGTCGCCCTCGCCGGTTGCGCCGGAGGACTCCGCAGGAGCGTCCGCCAGTAGAGGACGCAGCGCCGCGGCGAAGCGCTGGACGTCCCGGTCGAACTGCCGGTAGCTCCATTCCTGGGAACCGTGGACCACGGCGCGGCGGTCGGGGAAGACCTCCGCGCTGCGCTCCAGGAAGCGCAGGGGGGTCAGCGGCTCGGTGTTCGCGAACATGGTGCTCCTGGATCGGTGGCGGGCCGGGTGCGCCCCGCGAGACTCACTTGTACGCGGAGATCCCCGTGATGGACTTGCCGATGATGAGGGCCTGGACGGTCTCCGTGCCCTCGTACGTGTGGATGGCCTCGATGTCCGCGAAGTGCCGTGCCACCCGGTTCTCCATGAGGATCCCGTTGCCGCCCAGCAGGTCGCGGGCGTTCATGGCCACCTGGCGGGCCGTGCGGGTGGCGGTGTACTTGGCGAGGGACGCCTGTGGCCCGCTCAGTGTGCCCGCCTCCTCCTTGCGTGCCATGGCCATCACCAGCGTCTGGATCTGGGTGAGCTCACTGAGCATGCGGGTGAGCCGCTCCTGCACGATCTGCGACGCCGCCAGCGGGCGCCCGAACTGGTGGCGCTGCATGGCATAGTGCACCGCGGTCTCGTAGCACGCCTGGGCGTGACCCACCGCGGCCCACGCCACCCCGATGCGGGTGGCGAACAGCACGGCCGAGGTGTCGCGGAAGTTCTTGGCGTGGGGCAGCACGTTCTCGGTGGGCACGAACACGTTCTCGAGCGTGATCTCCGCCTGGTGGATGGCGCGCAGTGCGAGCTTGGCCTTCATGGTGGTGCCCGTGTAGCCCTCGGACTCCTGGGGGACCACGAAGCCGTGGACCGCGCCGTCCTCGTCGCTGCGGGCCCACACCACGGTGATCCCGCCCATGGAGCCGTTGCCGATCCACTTCTTGGCGCCGTTGAGGATGTAGCCGCCCTCCACCGGCGTGGCCCGGCTCTCGAGCCCGATGGAGTCCGAGCCGTGCGCCGGCTCGGTCAGCGCGAACGCGCCGAGCAGCTTGCCCGTGGCCATGTCCGGCAGCCACCGCTGCTTCTGCTCCTCGCTGCCGCACAGGGCGATGGACCGCATGGCCAGCCCACCCTGCACACCGGACACGGTGGAGATGGAGCCGTCCCCGCGGGAGAGCTCCATGGCCACCAGGCCCGCAGCCATCTTGGACATGGGGGGCATCCCGGGGACCTCCACTCCATCGCGCAACAGGTCCATCTCGCCCATGCGCCGCACGAGGTCCAGGTTGTACTCGCCACGGTCCCAGTACTCCGCGATAACGGGCAGGACTTCCTCCTGCACGAATGTGCGGGCCCGCAGCTGGTGGGCGCGGTCCTCTTCCGAGACACCCTCGTAGATCCCGGCCTCGTCCGTGGCCAGGGGCTCGTTGAGGTCGTAGTGCGGCTCGAGCGTGCCCGTGGGGAAGTCCTCGGGGTGCTCGATGGTGATGCCGGTGGTCTCCGTGCTGTCCTTGCTCATGATGACTCCTCGATCCTTGCTGGAAGCTGCTACTGCTGGGCGGCGTCGAACCGGGCACCGCGGACGCGCTCGGCCGCGCCGCAGCGGTCCAGGTACGGGGTGATGCCGCCGAGGTGGAAGGGGTAGTTGGCGCCGAGGATCATGCAGAGGTCGATGTCCCGGGCCGAGGCCACCACGCCCTCGTCCAGCATGTAGCCGATCTCCTCCGCGAGCGCGTCCTGCACGCGAGTGAGCAGCTGGCCGCCGGCGCCGTCGCCGGACTGCGCCGTGACGCCGTTCTCGCGCCGCGTGCGCTCCAGGGCTTCGTTGGCGCCCTCGGACAGGTAGGTCTCGGAGGACTCCCCGCGGGCCGGCAGGGTGTTCTTGAGACCGGCGTCCGCCACGGCGTCCAGCCACGGGGAGAGCGTGAAGCGCTGCGGGTAGGCGTCGTTCATGGTGTGGGTGATGTGCACCAGCACGGCGGGGCCCACGAAGTCCAGCAGCTGCAGGGGGGTCATGGGAAGCCCCATGGCGTCCAGGGCGTGGTCCACGGTCTCGGGGTCTCCCCCGGCGTCCATGGCGCGGCCGATCGAGTCGAACATGCGCGTGAGCACGCGGTTGACCACGAAGCTCGGGGCGTCCTCCACGCGCACGGCGATGCGACGCAGCTTGGCCGCGAGGTCGAACGCGGTGGCCAGGGTGGAGTCGTCGGTCTTCTCGCCCGCCACGATCTCCAGCAGGGGGGTGACCTCCACGGGGTTGAACACGTGGAAGCCCACGAGTCGCTCCGGGTGCTGCAGGTCCCGGCCCATGGCGGTGATGGAGAGGGAGGAGGTGTTGGTCGCGAGAATCGCGTCCTCCTTGATGACCGGCTCCCACTGGGCGAAGACCTGGCGCTTGACGTCCAGCTCCTCGAACACGGCCTCGATCACGAAGTCCGCGTCCGCGAGGTCCTCCGGACTCCGGGCGCCCGTGATGAGCGAGCCGAGCTGCTCGGCCTGCTCCGGGGTCATCCGGCCCTTCTCCGCCTGAGCCGCGAAGCGGTCCCGGGTGCGCTGCACACCGGCGGCCAGGCGCTCGTCGTCGAGGTCGGTCATGACCACCGGGATGCGCGCGCCCTGGGCGATGAGGGACGCCAGCTGGCCCGCCATGAGGCCCGCGCCGATCACGGCGGCCTTCTTGATCTCGCGGACGGGGGCGTCCGGGACGTTGGCGGCCTGCTTGCTGCGCGCGCTCACGAGCTCGAACGCGTACAGGGACGCGCGGGCGGCGTCGGACTGCACGATCTGCGTGAACGCCTCCACGGCGGCCTCGCCGTTGACCACGCGGGACTCGGTGCGCGCGCGGCCCACGAGCTCGATGGCAGCCACCGGGCCGGGGGCGGCACCGTGCCAGGCGCTCTCGGCCTTCGCGGCGGCCTTCTCCACGGCGGCGGTCCAGGTCTGCTCGTCGTCGGTGGTGCGGCGGGGTTCGTGCTTGCCCTCGAGGGTCTCCACGACCCAGGTCTGCCACGAGGTCTCCCACTCGTCCGTGCCGGGGGCACCGTTCAGCACGGCGTCCACGAGACCGATCTGAGCGGCCTTGGCGGGGTTGAGGTTCTTACCGCGCATCGAGTCCGTGACGATGATGCTGAGCGCGGCCTCCGCGCCCACGAGGTGCGGCAGCAGGTAGACGCCGCCCCAGCCGGGGAAGAACCCGAGGTGGCACTCGGGCAGGCCCATGGGTGCCTTGCCCGAGGTGGAGAGGCGGTAGTCCGTGTGCAGCGCGAGCTCCAGGCCGCCGCCCAGGGCCACGCCCGTGATGAGCGAGAACGTGGGGACGTCCATCTCCGCGAGCACCCCGAAGGCGTCGTGGCCCGAGCCCACGTACTCGTCCGAGGTGCCGCTGAGCTGGGCCGCGCGGATCTCCTTGAGGTTGGCTCCGGCGCCGAAGGACTTGGTGTTGCCGGTGACCACCACGGCCTCCACCTGGGAGGTGTCGATCGCGGACAGCTCGCGCTGCAGATCCCGCATGGCCTCCGAACCCCAGATCACCAGCCCGTTGGGTGCCGTGGAGTCCAGGGACACCAACGCGATGGGCTTCTCCCGGCCCGGCAGCACCGGGTGGGTCACGGTGATGGTCACGGTGGACGGGAAGGACTGATCGCTCACACTTGCTCCTGAGTCTGGGTGAGGGGTGGCCTGGGCCACAGGATTCGTCTCGAAGTCTGCCCTGAGACGCAGTCTCAGGTCAAGACATCCCGCCGCGGTCCGACCATCCCGGCCCCACCTCCCCGGGCGCGCCCGACAACGGGCCCCGCAGCGTGGCGGAGGGGCGCGCGTCAGCCGCGCAGCGCCTCGTAGACGGAGCGTGCCGTGCGCTCGGCGACGTCCGCGGGGTTCCCGCCACGGGGCACGAGCACCACGATCGGGGCATCGCCGCCCACCCACACCGTGTCGGTCCGGTTCCCGCCCACGACGCCGCCGCGCGGGTTCGCGAGCGCAGGCTCGCCGTGCTCCCCCGGTCCCGCCGCAGACCCGTCCGGGTCCGCGCCGACGTCACGCCCGCGTGCGGTGTCCACCCCGCCCCCGACCGGCGCACCGGCCGAGGACCCGGGCGGGTCAGCCTCCGGGGTCGCGGCATCGTCCTCGGCCGGGGCGTACAGCGCGGACGGCGTCCCCCTCAACAGCTGCGGGCCCGATGGGGCAGCTTCCTGAGTCGCCGCGTCGTCGTCGGCGGAAACGTCAGGAGAGGACGGGGTCCCGCCCGAGGACGACGGGCCCGACGGGGCAGCCCCCGGGGGCGCTGCGGCGTCACCGGCCGAGGCGTCCGACGAGGACGAGGTTCCTGCCGGGGCCGTGGCCCCGGCAGGGGACCAGGATCCGGGTGCGCCGGCACCCGACGACGCGGCGTCGTTCGCGGTCGGGCGACCCGCCGGGGACGGGGAGCCGTGAGCGTACGGGGGCGCCGCGGCGTCGTCGAGCTCGAGGGAGACCTGTGCGGACGAGAACGAGAGGTCCACCGGCGAGCCGGACGGGGCAGTCTCCTGGTGGATCACGCCGAACAGCGCACACAGCCACACGACCCGCCTGCTCAGCGCAGCCGCGAGCTGCTCCCCCTGCCCCGGCCTCGGACCGCGCAGCCACGTGCGCAGGAACGCGTTGTGCACCGCCACGGTGGCCGCGGGCAGCGCCACTGCCGTGACGCGGCGGTCCGGGGAGTCGGGCAGGGCGGCACGCAGGAAGGCATGGAAGACCCGCTCGTAGCGCGAGGACATGGCGATCTCACGGTCCCGCAGGGACTCGACGCGCTGCAGGAGGTCGTGCCGGGCGAACGCGCGCTGCGCGTGGTCCAGGTTGTGGCGGAACACGAGCTGCGCGCCCTCCACCAGGCCGTCCTGCGGGGACAGTCCCGGGCGCTGCAGCAGGGCCTCCAGCCGCTCCAGGGTGGCCGCGTGGTCCGCGAAGACGACGTCCTCCTTGCTGCCGTACTTGCGGAAGAACGTGGCCCGGCTGATGCCTGCGGCCTGGGCGAGCTGCTCCACGGTGGTCTCCATGTACCCGTGGTCCGCGAGCATGCGGATGGAGCGCGTGACCACGTCCTCGGTGACGGCGCTGGCCTCACTCATCTGGGTCTCCTCACACGACGACGGGCGGCTGTGGGATCGAGGGTAGCCGCATTGAGACGGAGTCGCACGGGAACCGGTCTGCAGGCCCTGCGGCGAGCGCGTCGGACACGCCGGTGCGCAACGCTCGACCCGGGGTGACGTGGGCTACACTCAGCGGTGTTCTTGGGGCACAACCCCAGCAACCGATCACCGGATGTCGTCATATCCATTTCGAATTCCCGGACGCTGGCCTCATAAGCCCTCGTTCCACTTCGCTTTTGAGGAGGCGAGATGCGTTACTCCCGCATTTCCAAGACTCTCGGTGTCGCCGCAGTGGCGGCCATCTCCCTGACCGCCTGCAGCGGCGGCGGCGACTCCAACGGCTCCGCCGACGGCAGCGCCATCATCACTGCGGACTCCGTGGAGCCCCAGAACCCGCTGGTGCCCACCAACACCACCGAGACCGGTGGCGGCCTGGTGATCCAGCAGATCTTCAACGGCCTGGTGAGCTACGACTCCGAGGGCAAGACCCAGAACGACCTCGCGGAGTCCATCGAGTCCCAGGACAAGCAGACCTGGACCATCAAGATCAAGCCGGACATGAAGTTCACCAACGGCGAGGCGATCACCGCCCAGAGCTTCGTGGACTCCTGGAACTACGGCGCCGCGGCCAAGAACGCCCAGGGCACCGCGACCTTCTTCGAGCCCATCGAGGGCTATGAGAAGGTCTCCGCCGAGGGCAGCACCGAGGACAAGATGTCCGGGCTGAAGGCCGTTGACGACCACACCTTCACCGTCAAGCTGGTCTCCCCGCAGTCGGACTTCGAGCAGCGCCTGGGCTACACCGCGTTCGCCCCGATGCCCTCTTCCGCATTCAAGGACATGAAGGCTTTCGGCGAGAACCCCGTGGGCTACGGCCCCTACAAGATGGCCAAGGACGGCGCCTGGCAGCACAACTCCAGCATCGACCTGGTCAAGAACGACGACTACAAGGGCCCGGAGGCCGCCAAGAACGGCGGCATCACCTTCAAGCTGTACCAGAACCCGGACACCGCCTACCAGGACCTGATCTCCAACAACCTGGACGTCCTGCAGCAGGTCCCCACCGGCGCACTGGGCAACTACAAGTCGGACCTCGGCGACCGCTACTCCGACAAGCCCTACGCCGGCATCCAGACCCTCGCCGTGCCCGAGTACCAGGACAACTGGAAGGGCGAGGCCGGCAAGCTGCGCCGCCAGGCCCTGTCCATGGCCATCGACCGCCAGGAGATCACCAAGGTGATCTTCAACGAGACGCGCTCCCCCGCCACGGACTTCACCGCCCCCACCATCGAGGGCTACGACGAGAGCATCCCCAACTCCGAGAACACCAAGTTCGACAAGGAGAAGGCCAAGGAGCTGTGGGCCAAGGCCGAGAAGATGCAGCCCTACAACAAGTCCCAGAAGCTCACCATCGCGTACAACGCCGACGCCGGTGGGCACAAGAAGTGGGTGGACGCCGTTGCCAACCAGGTCAAGAACAACCTGGGCATCGAGGTGGAGGGCAAGTCCTACTCCACCTTCAAGGAGCTGCGCACCGACGCCAAGGCCGGCAAGCTGACCGGAGCCACCCGCTCCGGCTGGCAGGCCGACTACCCCTCGATGTACAACTTCATGGGCCCCATCTTCTCCAAGGGCGCCTCTTCCAACGACTCCCGGTACGACAACCCGGAGTTCGAGGCGAAGCTGAACGAGGGTCTCGAGGCCAAGAGCTCCGAGGACGGGGTGAAGAAGTTCCAGGAGGCGGACTCCATGCTGCTGAAGGACCTCCCCTCCATCCCGCTCTGGTACAACCAGGCGAACACCGCGTGGTCCGAGAACGTGTCCGGCGTGGGCACCGGCTGGGACGGCGTTCCCGAGTACTACAAGGTCGAGAAGACCAAGAACTGATCTTCTGACCCCGATGCACACGTGGTGACAGGGAGGCGCGTGAAGTCCGCGCCTCCCTGTCACCACGTGTCATAGAGAGGAGCCCCTCTTGGCCTGGTATCTGGTCAAAAGACTGCTGCAGCTGATCCCCGTCTTCTTCGGCGCCACGCTGCTGGTCTACTTCCTGGTCTTCATGACCCCCGGTGATCCGCTCGACGCGCTGTGCGGGGACAAGGGCTGCACGCCCGGTGTCGCCGCCGCGCTGACCGCGCAGTACCACCTCAACGACCCGTTCTTCGTGCAGTACTTCAGCTACATCGGAGGTCTGCTCACCGGCGACCTCGGCGTGAACTTCTCCGGACGCGAGATCAGCGACGTGCTCGCCGGCGCGTTCCCCGCGACCGTCCGGCTCGCGATCATCGCCCTGGTGTTCGAGGCGATCTTCGGCATCACCTTCGGCCTGTACGCCGGGCTGAAGAAGGGCGGCTGGTTCGACTCCACCGTGCTAGTGGTCTCCCTGATCGTCATCGCCGTGCCGATCTTCGTGCTCGGCTTCGTGATGCAGTACTTCGTGGGCGTGAAGTGGGGGCTGGCCAAGCCGACCGTCTCCGGCGCCGCGGACTGGAGCGACCTGATCCTGCCCGGCATCGTGCTGGGCCTGGTCTCCTTCGCCCAGGTGCTGCGCCTGACCCGCACGGCCGTGGCCGAGAACGCCAGCGCGGACTACGTGCGCACCGCCACCGCCAAGGGCCTGACCCGCGGCCGCGTGATCCGGGTGCACATCCTGCGCAACTCGATGATCCCCGTGGCCACCTTCCTGGGCATGGACCTGGGTGCACTGATGGGCGGCGCGATCGTCACCGAGGGCATCTTCAACGTCCCCGGCATCGGCAACCAGCTCTACAAGGCACTCACGCTCGGGGACGCACCCATGGTGGTCTCCGTGGTGTCCGTGATGGTGATCATCTTCTGCGTGGCCAATCTGCTGGTTGACCTCCTCTACGCCTGGCTCGATCCGAGGATCCGTTATGCCTGAGAACAACTTCGAGAACAACGACGCCGCGGGCCGGGACCTGAACCCCGAGGCCCGCTCCCACGAGGCCGCCGTGCGCGAGGTCCGGGAGACCGCCGACACCCCGGCCGGCTCCCACCAGAAGGACCTCGGCGGGGTGAGCACCGGGATCATGATGGAGCACTTCGTCGCGGACGTGGCCCAGACCCCGGTCTCGGCCACCGACTCCCGCTCCGCCGAGGGCGCTCCCGTGAGCCTGTGGCGCGACGCGTGGCGGCAGCTGCGCAAGAAGCCCACGTTCATCATCGCGGCCCTGCTGATCGTGCTGGTGATCGTGGTGGCCCTCTTCCCGCAGCTGTTCTGGACCCAGGACCCCTCCGCGGCGTCCTCGCAGTGCCTGCTGGAGAACTCCAACGGCAAGGCCTCCGCGGGCCACCCCATGGGCTTCACCGCCCAGGGCTGCGACGTGTACTCCCGCGTGATCGCCGGGACCCGGGCCTCGCTCATGGTGGGTCTGTTCACCACCATCGGTGTGGTGGTCATCGGCGGGATCATCGGTGCGCTGGCCGGCTACTTCGGCGGCTGGATCGACGGCGTTCTCGCGCGCCTGGGCGACATCTTCTTCGCGCTGCCCCTGATCCTGGGTGCCCTGGTGGTCATGCAGCTGCCGTTCTTCAAGGCCAACCGCGGGGTGTGGACCCTGGTGGTGGTGCTGGTGCTGTTCGGCTGGCCGCAGATCGCGCGCATCATGCGCGGCGCGGTGGTGGAGGTGCGCAACGCGGACTACGTGGTCAGTGCCCGCTCGCTGGGCGTGTCTTCCTTCGGGATCCTGATGCGCCACATCATCCCCAACGCGATGGCGCCGGTGATCGTGATCGCCACGATCTCGCTGGGCACGTTCATCGTGGCCGAGTCCACTCTGTCCTACCTCGGCATCGGCCTGCCGCCCAGCATGATGAGCTGGGGCAACGACATCTCGGACGCGAAGGACGCCTTCCGCTCGAACCCGATGCCCGTATTTTGGCCCGGCCTGGCGCTGTCGCTGACCGTCCTGAGCTTCATCATGCTCGGTGACGCGCTGCGCGACGCGCTGGACCCGAAGGCCCGGAAGAAGTGATGAGCATGTCCCAGGAGAACAACCGCCCCCTGCTGGAAGTGCGTGATCTCGGGATCGCGTTCACCACGGCCACGGGTGAGGTGCAGGCCGTGGAGGACTCGAACTTCACCGTGATGCCCGGTGAGACCGTGGCGATCGTGGGCGAGTCCGGTTCGGGCAAGTCCACCTCCGCGCTGGCGGCGATCGGGCTGCTGCCCGCGAACGGCCGCGTGAACGCGGGCAAGATCATCTTCGACGGCGAGGACATCACCCACGCCAGCGAGAAGCGCAAGGTCAAGCTGCGCGGCAGCCAGATCGGCATGGTCCCCCAGGACCCCATGTCCAACCTGAACCCCGTGTGGAAGGTGGGCTTCCAGGTCCGGGAGACCCTCAAGGCCAACGGGCTGCCCGCGAAGGATGAGGACGTCGCCCGCGTGCTGAGCCAGGCCGGCCTGCCGGACGCGGAGAAGCGTGCGAAGCAATACCCGCACGAGTTCTCCGGCGGCATGCGCCAGCGTGCGCTGATCTCGATCGGTCTGTCCTGCCAGCCGCGGCTGCTGATCGCGGACGAGCCCACCTCGGCCCTGGACGTCACGGTCCAGCGCACCATCCTGGACCACCTCCAGACGATGACCGACAAGCTCGGCACCGCGGTGCTGCTGATCACCCACGACCTCGGCCTCGCCGCGGAGCGCGCCCAGAAGGTGGTGGTGATGTACAAGGGTCACGTGGTGGAGGCGGGGCCCGCCCTGCAGCTGCTGCGCAACCCGCGCCACCCGTACACCCAGAAGCTCGTGGACTCCGCACCCTCGTTGGCCTCCCGCCGCATCGAGGTGGCCCGCACCCGCGGGGTGGAGTCCGAGGACCTGCTGGCCGAACATCCCAAGACGGCGATGCAGACGGCGCTCAAGCAGGACTTCGTGCAGGTCCAGGACCTCACCAAGGTCTACAAGCTGCGCGGGTCCTGGGGCCGTTCCGAGGACTTCACGGCGGTGGACAAGGTGTCCTTCTCCATTCCCCGGGGCACCACCACGGCCGTGGTGGGCGAGTCCGGCTCCGGCAAGTCCACGGTGGCCAAGATGATGCTCGGGCTGGAGCCGATCACCTCCGGGTCGATCGTCTTCGACGGGCAGGACGTTGCCGGGCTGAAGGGCAAGGAGATGTTCGCCTTCCGTCGGCGCGTGCAGCCCATCTTCCAGGACCCGTACGGCTCCCTGGACCCGATGTACAACATCTACCGCACCATCGAGGAGCCCCTGAAGGTCCACGGCGTCGGGACGTCCAAGGAACGGGAGAAGAAGGTCCGTGAGCTCATGGACCAGGTCTCCCTGCCCCAGTCCATGCTCGCGCGCTACCCCAATGAGCTCTCGGGCGGTCAGCGCCAGCGCGTGGCGATCGCCCGTGCGCTCGCGCTGAACCCCGAGCTGGTGGTGTGCGACGAGGCGGTCTCCGCTCTGGACGTGCTGGTGCAGGCGCAGATCCTCAACCTGCTGGCCGAGCTGCAGCACGACCTCGGGCTGACCTACCTGTTCATCACGCACGACCTCGCCGTGGTCCGCCAGATCGCGGACAACGTGTGCGTGATGCAGAAGGGCTCGCTGGTGGAGCGCGGTTCCACGGACTCCGTGTTCGAGAACCCGCAGACCGACTACACCCGCCAGCTGCTGGCGGCGATCCCCGGTGCGGGTCTGATCAACGCGGTCTGACCCCGGCGGTTCGACCGCTGTGCCGGGCCGGGACGACCCGGCGGCAACGACGACGCCCTGGTTCCCCGAAAGGGGAACCAGGGCGTCGTCGTTGGTGGGCGGTCTCAGCCAGCGCCCCGCCGCGCGGTTCAGCCCCCGAACGCTGCGGTGACCTGACCCGGGACCGCCACGCGCACGGCGTAGAGCGAGCCCGCGGTGGGCTGGACGTCCTCCGGGAGGTTCTCGCGCGACGTCGTGATGTAGAGCGTGCGCAGGTCCTCCCCGCCCAGGGTGCACGCGGTGGTCTGCTTGGCGCCCACCGTGACCACGGTGTCCAGGGTGCCGTCCGGGAGGTAGCGGTGCACCTGGCCCGCGCCGTTGAGGGCCACCCACACGGCACCCTCGGAGTCCACGGTCAGCCCGTCCGGGCTCACGGACACGCTGCCCGGCTCGTAGCTCTCCTCCGGGTCAGTGGCCGCCGCGGCGGCGTGCTCGTCCAGCACCGGGGCCACGAACGTGCGGCGGTTGCGCAGCCCGCCCTCGGCGCTCCAGTCGAACACGGAGACCTCGTGGGTGGGGGTGTCGTTGTAGTAGGCCAGCGTGCCGTCCGGGGACCACGCGATGCCGTTGGAGATGCTCACGCCCTCGAGCACGGGCTCCCAGCTGAGGTCCGTGGCCACGCGGTACAGCGTGGCGGCGCCCTCCGCCTGGTCGTACGCCATGGACCCCACGTAGAAGGAGCCGTCCGGGGCCACACCACCCTCGTTCATGCGGATCTCCGGGGTCTGCCACAGCGTGGTCTCCCGCGCCACCGCTCCGTGGGCGTCCGTGAGGAGCACCCCGCGCTCCACGGCGACGAGCTGCCCGCCGCCCGCCCGGGGACGCACGCACGCGGCCACGTCCCCCACGTGCTGCCGGCGGGGCTGGTCCTCCGGGGTGAACGTCATGACGTCCCCGGCGAGCATGTCCACCCAGGCCAGCCCGCCCCACTGCCGGCTCCAGCACGGCCCCTCGGCGTGGTGCATCCAGGACGGGGTGATCCTCTGCGCTGTCAGCTGGTTCACAGTTGCGGCCTCCTCGGGCTGGTGGGTGCGGGGATGCGGTCACGGTCGTAGGTGATCTCCGTATAGCCGTGCGGCACGGGCTCGCCGTTCTCGTCCAGGCTCACGAACACGATCTTGTCGATGCTCAGGATCAGCTCGCGCGTGATCATGTTGCGCACCTGCGCACGCATGGTCAGGGACGTGCGCCCGAACCGGGTGGCGGTGAGGCCCATCTCGATGAGGTCCCCCTCCACCGCGGAGGACACGAACTCGATCTCGGACATGTACTTGGTGACCGCCCGCCGGTTGCCCAGCTGCACGATCGCGTAGATCGCGGCCTCCTCGTCGATCCACCGCAGCAGCGAACCCCCGAACAGGGTGCCGTTGGCGTTGAGGTCCTCGGGCTTGACCCACTTGCGGGTGCGGAACGAGATGTCGCCGGGCTGTCTCATGCGCCCCAGCCTATGCGGGCGGGCTCGGGGCCGCGCAACGACGACGCCGCTCCGCAGCCCCCGCACGCCGCGCACCGGGTCCTGTGCCGCCGTCCGCCCCAGGCGGGAGTGCGGGTCTCCCCCGCACGCGCACCCGCACGCCGCACGCGCACCCGCACGCCGCACGCGCACCCGCCCGCCGGGGCTCCCGCACGCTGCGCACCACTGCCGATGCGCGTCCGGTGCGGGCGGCACGGTGGCGCGCGGCGGCGTCGTCCGCGATGATGCGGTCATGAGTGCCACCACGCGGGCCGCGAGCGCAGAACTGCAGGACCCCGGGCCGGGGTTCCAGCGCCGGGTGCTGAGCGTGCTCGCCCTGGGGCAGATCCTGGGCGGGCTCGGCGCCGGTGCCACGCTGACCCTCGGCGCCCTGCTGATCACGGAGGTCTCCGGGAACAGTGCGCTGTCCGGCACGGCGTCCACGATGAACACCCTGGGTGCCGCCCTGGTGGCCATCCCGCTGGCGCGCCTCGCGCAGCGCCGGGGCCGCCGGGTGTCGCTGAGCACCGGTGCCCTCGTGGCGGTCCTGGGCGCGGCCGTGATCGTGGTGGCCGCCACCCTGGACCTGCTCCCGGTCCTGCTCGTGGGCATGGGGCTGCTGGGTGCGGGCACCGCCCTGAACCTCCAGTCCCGCTTCGCGGCCACGGACGCGGCCGCCGCCCGCACGCGGGCGCGGGACCTGTCCCTGGTGGTGTGGTCCACCACCGTGGGGGCCGTGGTGGGCCCCAACCTCTTCGGCCCCGGTGAGGCGATCGGGCGCGCTCTGGGGCTGCCGCCGTTCACGGGCGGGTTCGTGATCGCGCTGTGCGCGCAGTGCCTGGGTGCCGGTGTCTACTTCGTGGGGCTGCGCCCGGACCCTCTGGCCGTGGCGCTCGCCCGGGGCGGACCGGTGGCGAACAGGCCCGATCCTGCCGGCGGGTTCACCCTCGTGCGCACGGTCCCCGCCGCGCGGCGTGCCGTGCTGGTGGTCGCGCTGTCCCACGCGGTGATGGTGAGCGTGATGTCGATGACCCCGGTGCACCTGACCAGCCACGGCGCCACGCTGTCCGTGGTGGGCCTGACCATCTCCCTGCACGTGGCCGGGATGTACGCGCTCTCGCCGGTGTTCGGCTGGCTCGCGGACACCATCGGGCGCGTGGGCACGGTGCTGCTGGGGCAGGGGCTGCTCGTGGCGGCGCTGCTGCTCACGTGGCTGGGCTCGGACCAGCACGGTTTCGTGCTCGCCGCCCTGGTCCTGCTGGGGCTCGGCTGGTCCGCGTCCACCGTGGCCGGATCCACCATGGTCACCGAGTCCGTGGCGGCCCACGACCGGCCCGGGCTGCAGGGCACCTCGGACCTCGTGATGAACCTGTGCGGCGCGGCGGGCGGCGCCCTCGCCGGTCCCGTGCTCGCCGCGGTGGGCTTCTCGGGGCTGGGTGTGGCCGCCATGCTGCTCGTGGCACTCGCGACCGCCACCGCGCTGCGGGGCCGCTGAGGGCGTCCCCGCTGGACCCCACGGACGGCGACGCCGCCCCGGGGGCGACCGGGACGGCGTCGTCGTGAGCTGGGTGGGGGGGGCGGCTACTGTGCGTCCGCGTCCCCGGTGCCGTCGGTGGGACGGTCGGTGCGGCGGGCCGCGCGGCGTCGTTCGCCCTCCGCGACCGGCGGACCCACGACCACGGGGAACGCACCCGTGTAGCCCTCGCGCTCGGCGGCAATGGCGCGCACGCGGTCCCGCACCAGGAACCAGCCGACGATCAGCACGGGGACCACCACGGCCATCGAGGCCACGGTGAGGGTACCCAGCGGGTAGTCCAGCGCCACGAGGATCATCACGCCCACGAGGAACGCCATGGTGAGCCAGTTGGTGTACGGCGCGAACGGCGCACGGTACGCGGGGCGCTGGTAGAGGCCCTGCTTGGAGAGCCGCACGAACTTCTGGTGCGGCAGGGTGATGGCGGCCCAGCCCACCAGGATGCCGATCGCGGAGATGTTCAGCACGATGCTGAACGCCTCCTCCGGGACGTAGTAGTTGAGGATGACGCCCAGCGCCCCCACGCCCACCGTGAGCAGGATGCCGCCCGCGGGAACACCCGAGCGCGTCATCTTCCCGGTGAACTTGGGCGCGGAACCGGCCATGGCCATGGAGTGCACGATCCGGCCCGTGGAGTACAGGCCCGCGTTGAGCGAGGACAGCGCCGCGGTGATCACCACGAGCTGCATGATGGGCCCGATGCCGTCGATGCCGATGGAGCTGAAGAACGTGACGAACGGGGACTCGTCCGCCGAGTACGCCGTGTACGGCAGCAGCAGCGTGAGCAGCAGGATGGAGCCCACGTAGAACAGCGCGATGCGCAGGATCACCGTGTTGATGGCCTTGGGAATGGTCTTGCGCGGGTCCTGGGTCTCACCGGCGGTGATGCCCACCAGCTCGATGCCCGAGTACGCGAACACCACGCCCTGCGAGACCACCAGGGCGGGGAGCAGACCATTGGGGAAGATCCCGCCGTTCTCGGTGATCAGCGAGAACCCGGTGGGCGCACCCGTGGGGGTCCCGAAGAGCACGAACGCCACGCCCACCACCAGGAAGACCACCAGCGCGGAGACCTTGACCACCGCGAACCAGAACTCCATCTCCCCGAAGACCTTCACGGAGATCAGATTGGTGGCCATGACCACCACGAGCACCACCGCGGCCAGCAGCCACTGCGGCAGGTCCGCGACGAACTGGCTGTACTGCCCGAACCACTTGACGTAGATGGCCATGGCGGTGGCGTCCACCACCGTGGTGGAGGCCCACGAGAGCCAGTACATCCAGCCCACGAAGTACGCGCCCTTCTCCCCGTAGAACTCGCGCGTGTAGGACACGAAGGAGCCCGAGGACGGCCGGTGCATCACCAGCTCCCCGAGCTGGCGCAGGATCAGGTAGCCGAAGAACCCGGCGACCGCGTACAGCAGGAACAGGGCGGGGCCGGCGTCCGCGAGACCGCCACCGGCGCCCAGGAACAGACCCGTGCCGATCGAGCTGCCGATCGCGATCATGTTGATCTGGCGCGCGGTGAGTCCCTTGCTGTACCCCTCCTGCTCGGCGACGTACTGGGTGCGCGTCTCCTCCCCGCCGGACGGCAGGGGATCGGAGGGGTGCGAAGCCATGGGAGAACACCTTTTGTCGGTTGGTGGGAAGGGTGCGCGGCACCGGCGAAGCGGTCAGCGCACAGGGGAAGCCTACGCGCGCACCTCCACCACCGGGGCACCCGCCCGGTCCGTGACCCTCAGCGTCCGGTGCGCTCCCGGTGCTCGCACCCGGGCCAGCAGCACGGGCGGCGCTTGCCCTCGTGCATCTCCTCGCCCGTGCGCCGGATGCGGCGGGCACGGGTCTCGGGCTTCTTGGCGTCCTCCACCCAGCACACGAACTCGTTGCGACCCAGGGGCGTCAGCCCGCGCCACAGCTCGGCGGTCTCCGGCTCCGCCAGCAGGGCCTCGGCGAGGTCCGCGGGCAGCTCGTGGACCACGCCGCCGGGGAGGGCGGGGGCCTGCTCGGGGGACGACGCCGCGGCGCTGGGCGCGCTGCCGGGCGCGGGCGTCGTCGTCTGTGGGGTGCCGCTCACGGTGCTCTCCCTGCCGTGGTGGGGACTGTCGGGGGGATCTCGACACCGGAAGTGTGCCACGTGACGGGGTGAGGCACCACGTGCGAGCCTGCCACCATGGGGCCATGACGCTCACGCTGCGACGCCCCACTCTCGAGGACGAGTCTGCGGTCCGCGCGTTGCACGAGCAACTGCTGCGCGACGACTTCTCGTTCGTCCTGGACGAGGGGACGTGGCCCGGGGTGCTGGCGGCCGTGGACCGCGCGTCCCGGGGAGAGGACCTGCCTCCGGGGTTCGTCCGGGCGGACTACCTGCTCGCGGAGGTGGACGGCGAGATCGTGGGCCGCACGTCCATCCGCTACGAGCTCAACGACTACCTGCGCCGCGTGGGCGGGCACGTGGGATACGGCGTGGGCCCCGCGTTCCGGCGGCGAGGCTACGCCACGGAGATCCTGCGGCAGTCGGTGGAACGGCTGAACACGGCCGGCGTGGAGCGGGTGCTCGTCACATGCGCCGACGACAACGCGGGCTCCGCCGCGACCATCGAGGCCTGTGGCGGGGTGCTGGAGAACGTGGTCCAGGACGGGAACGGCCGCCCGACCCGTCGCTACTGGATCGACTGAGGGCTGCGGCCCCCGCCACGTTCTCCCGGCGTCGCCAGACCCCCACCGAGGATCCCCATGTAGTGCACGTCGATCCACTCACCGTCGAACAGCAGGGCCTCCCGACCCGTGCCCTCGTGACGGAACCCTGCCTTCTCGTACACGTGGCGGGCGCGAGGGTTGAAGTCGTACACCTCCAGGGTGATCCTGTGCAGCCCCATGGTTTCCAGCCCGTGCCGGACGATCAGCCGCGTGGCTTCCGTCCCGAGTCCACGCCCCCGGCCCGGCGCGCCGACCAGGATGCGGAAACCGCACGAGCGGTTGCCCTCGTCCCAGTTGTTGAGCACCGCCTCTCCCACCAGCAGACCGCTCGCGGTGTCGATGACGGCCAGGACGAGGCGGTCCTCCGCCACAGCCCACTGCCCGTAGATCTCACGGAGCCGGTCGAGGGGTGGCCCCTCGTAGGCCTCGGTGCTGGAGTGCAGGCTTCCCGTGAGTCGCGCGACCTCTGGGTCCTCACGGAGCAGCGCATCGACGAGGTCCGCGTCCTCCGCACGAATGGGGCGCAGGGTCACCAGCTCACCGGTCAACGTGGGCTTACGGGCGAACGGGGTGGGCTCACTCCTGGGGTGATCGTAGAACGTCCCCACCGTCACCCCTCCCCCAGCCCCCGCGCCAGGCGAGCCATGATGTCTCCCAGCCGGGCGACGTCGTCCTGCGTGAGCGCGGCGAAGAAGAGCTCCTCCACGTCCCGCGCGTGGTCCGGGCGCAGGCGCCGGAACGCCTGTGCGCCCTCGACGGTCAGCGCGGCTTCCCAACCGCGGCCGTCACCGGGCGCACGACGCCGCTGCACCCAGCCTCGCTCGCCCAGCACCTTGACCTGGTAGTTCAGCCGCGACGGCGAGAACACCATCCGGCGGGCCAGCTCACCCATGCGCAGGCAGCGCCCGGGAGCCTCGTGGAGCAGCAGGAGCAGCTGGTACTCCATGAGCGAGCAGCCCTGTGCCTTGAGACGCTCCTCGATCCGGGCCGTCAGCAGCGCCGTGGTCTCGAAGTAGAGCCGCCACGTGTCCCAACGGTCGGGCCCCTCCGCGCCGGTGATCGGCCCCGGGGTGGTCGCCCCCGCGGAGCTCGGCTCGGAACGGTCCTCGGGCTGGCTCGGTTCTGGGGGCATGGAGCTCATCCTCGCACCGCCGCCAGCAGGTCCTCGAAGTTCGGCACCGCGGCGAACTCGTCCCGCACGGGGCGTTCCGGGCGCGGCGGCGCGTTCCGCCGGGCCCCCACGGACTCCGTGGAGGCATCGTCCGCGGCGGAGCCGCCGTCCCCCGTGGCCCCGGATCCGGTGCCGTCCGCGGGACCCGGCCCGGCGGCGTCGTGCCCCGGCGCCCCGGCCCCGAGCATGCCGGCGAGCGCCGCCCCGGCCCGCTCGATGCGGCCCTGCAGGGAGGCGTCAGCCCAGTCCTCCGTGGCGGCGTACACGCCGATGGGCAGCGTGAGCGCCTTGAGGTAGCTGAACAGCGGGCGCAGGGCGGTGTCCAGGACCAGCGAGTGCCGCGGGGAGCCGCCGGTCGCGGCCACCACGGTGGGCAGGTTCTCCAGGGCGCCCTCGTCGAAGAGGTCGAAGAACGCCTTGAACAGCCCGGAGTAGCTCGCCTTGTAGGTGGGCGTGGCCGCGATCAGCCCGTCCGCGGCGAGCACGGCGTCCAGCGCGTCCTGCACCGCGGCGGGTGCCGTGCCGGTCAGCATGGCGTCCGTGATCCCGTGGGCGATCTCCCGCAGGGCCACCACGCGCACCTCGGGCTCCTCACCACCCCGGGCGACGACGCCGCTCGCGGCCCGCGCGATCGCCCGCGCCAGGCGCGTGGTGGACGCGTCCTCGGACAGGCCCGCGGTCACCACGGCAATGCTCTGTCGCTCGGTCATCTCGTGTCTCCTGACTGCTCGGTGCTTGTGACTGCCCTGTGCTCCACCTCGTTGCGGCGCGGGTGCCGCCCCGCGCGGGGCGGCACCCGCGGGACGGGCTACGCGGTGGGCTCCTGCGCCGCCCCGGCGTTTCCACGGGAGGCGGCCTCCGCCTTGGCAGCCCGGTCCCTGGCGGCCTGCGAGTCCGGCCCGCCGCCGGGGATGGGATCTTCCCCCGCCGCGCGGCGCGCCACGAGGGACGCGTGGGTGGGGGCCTCCGGCACGTGGGCCGGCCGGGCGGCGTCGAACTCCTTGCGCAGCACCGGGAAGACCTCCTCGCCCAGGACGTCCATCTGCTCCAGGACGTCCTTGAGCGGCAGACCCGCGTGGTCCACCAGGAACAGCTGGCGCTGGTAGTCGCCCGCGTACTCCCGGAAGGACAGCGTCCGCTCGATGACCTGCTGGGGCGAGCCCACGGTCAGCGGCGTCTGGGCCGTGAACTCCTCGAGCGAGGGCCCGTGGCCGTACACCGGCGCGTTGTCGAAGTAGGGCCGGAACCGGCGCACCGCGTCCTGCGAGTTCCTGGCCATGAACACCTGCCCGCCCAGGCCCACGATCGCCTGGTCCGCGGAGCCGTGGCCGTAGTACTCGTAGCGCTGACGGTAGAACGCCACCATGCGCTCGGTGTGCTCCTTGTTCCAGAAGATGTTGTTGTGGAAGAACCCGTCCCCGTAGAACGCCGCCTGCTCCGGGATCTCCGGGGAGCGGATGGAGCCGTGCCACACGAACGGCGGGACGTCGTCCAGGGGCCGCGGGGTGGACGTGAAGCCCTGCAGCGGCGTGCGGAAGCGCCCGGAGAAGTTCACGTCCTCCTCGCGCCACAGCCGGTGCAGCAGCTGGTAGTTCTCCACGGCCAGCGGGATGCCCTGTCGGATGTCCTTGGCGAACCACGGGTAGACCGGGCCGGTGTTGCCGCGGCCCATGGTCAGGTCCACGCGGCCGTCCGCGAGGTGCTGCACGTACGCGTAGTCCTCCGCGATCCGCACCGGGTCCGTGGTGGTGATCAGCGTGGTGGCGGTGGAGAGCTGGATCCGCTCGGTCTGCGCCGCGACCGCCGCCATGAGCACGGGCGGGTTCGCGGGGGCCACGAACGGCGGGTTGTGGTGCTGGCCGGTGGCGAACACGTCCATGCCCAGCTCCTCGGCCTTGCGGGCCATGGCCACCGTGGCCTTGATGCGCTCGTTCTCGGTGGGGGTGCGCCCCGTGGTGGGGTCCTGGGTGACGTCCCCGATGGTGAAGATTCCGAGTTGCATGGTCCCTGCCTCCTCCTCGGCGGGCCGCGCGCCCGCCCTGGTATTTCAAATTTGAACTACCTCTGTAATGCGGTGCCCCCGGGGAATATTCCGGGGTGGATTGTTGAACAATTTGCGGGCCATCGTGCATGCTGGAGGACCACACCAGTGAGACGGAGGTCACGCATGACGGTCATGGATCTGAACAGCGACGTGGGCGAGCCCTTCGGCGCGTGGGGCATGGGGGACGACGCCGCCGTCTTCCGCTCCGTCTCCAGCGCCAACGTGGCCTGCGGCTTCCACGCCGGGGACCCCTCCGTGATGGCGCAGACCTGCCGGGACGCCGTGGCCGCCGGGGTCACCGTGGGTGCCCACGTGGCCTATCGGGACCTCGCGGGCTTCGGCCGTCGCTTCCTGGACTGCTCCCCCACCGAGCTCGCGGACGACGTGCTCTACCAGATGGGCGCGCTGGAGGCCGTGGCCCGCGCCGCGGGCACCACCGTGCGCTACGTCAAGCCCCACGGCGCCCTCTACAACACGATCGTGCACCACGAGGCCCACGCCCAGGCCGTGGTGAATGCCGTGAAGGCCTTCGGCGGGGACCTCCCCCTGCTCCTGCTGCCCGGCTCCGCGGCCCTGCGCGCGGCGGAGAAGGCCGGGCTGCGCGCCGTGCCCGAAGCCTTTGCGGACCGCGGCTACACCCCCGAGGGCACGCTCGTCTCCCGTCGCGATCCGGGTGCGGTGCTGCACGACGCCGCCCAGGTCACCGAGCGCATGGTCCGCCTGGCCGAGGACGGCACGCTCACCGCGGTGGACGGCTCCACTGTGCGGATCCACGCCGAGAGCATCTGCGTACACGGGGACACCCCCGGCGCCGCCGCGATGGCCGCCGAGGTCCGCGCGGGCCTGGACCGTGCCGGCATCACTGTCCGGTCCTTCGCATGAGCGCGTCCCGCAGTCGTCGCCCCGCCCGTCCGGCAACCGGCACGAGACGTCGGGCGGGCAGCCCCGAGCATGCCGCCAGCGGCACACATCCGACCGGGTCGTCCGGCGACGCCGCGGTCCCTGACCTGCGGTGGGCAGGAACCCGCGCGTTCCTGCTCGTCTGCGGCGAACTGGCGGACGTGCTGCGCTGGCACGCCCACCTCGCGGAGCACCCCTTCACCGGTCAGACCGACCTCGTTGCCGCCGCCCGCACCGTGCTGGTGGTCTTCGCGGACGAGCGGTCGGCACGGACGGCCGCGAGCGCCGTCGTCACCATCCGGCCCGGAGGGAGCAGTCAGGCCGCGGGCAAGACCGTGGAGATCCCCGTGGTGTACGACGGCGCGGACCTCGCCGAGGTCGCCCGGCTCACGGGACTCGGCGAGCAAGGAGTGGTCGACGCCCACACCGGCACCGCGTGGACGGCGGCGTTCGGCGGCTTCGCGCCCGGTTTCGCGTACCTCAGCGCCCCGGGCGAGCCCCTGGACGTCCCCCGCCGGGACACTCCGCGCACCGCGGTGCCCGCCGGATCCGTGGCGCTGGCGGGCACGTTCTCCGCGGTCTACCCCCAGCGGTCCCCCGGCGGGTGGCAGCTGATCGGGCGCACGGACGCCATCCTGTGGGACACGCACCGGGACTCCCCCGCGCTGGTCCGCCCCGGGGACACGGTGCGCTTCCGGGCCGTTTGCGAGCTCGTCACGGTGGCCGACGACGCCGCCCCGGGCCTGCCCGGCGACCCGCAGCTCCCCGGGAACCCGGATCCCGCCGTCCAGCCGGAGGACGCCCCGGGGCGGGACACCGCGGGCCGTGAGCACGCAGATGGTCTCGAAGCCGTCAGCGCGGCGCACGCCTCCCCGGCGGACGACGCCGACCACGCCCTGGAGGTCGACGACCCCGGAATGCTGTCGCTGGTCCAAGACCTGGGCCGCCCCGGGATGGGGGACCTTGGTGTGGTGGCCTCCGGGGCCGCGGACCACGCCTCCGCGAGGCAGGCCAACCGGCTCGTGGGCAACCCCTCCACCGCCGCCCTGCTCGAAGTCACGATGGGCGGGCTGCAGCTCACCGCCCGGGGCCACCACGTGCTCGGCCTCTCCGGGGCGCCGGTGACCGCCCGCATCACGAACGAAGAGCATGCCCGCCCCGCTCCGTTCTGCGCACCCTTCGCGCTCTACGACGGCGAGCAGCTGAGCCTGGGCACCCCGAGCGCGGGGCTGCGCAGCTACCTCGCCGTGTCCGGCGGTGTGGCTGCGGCCGAGGTGCTCGGCAGCCGCGCTACGGACGTGCTGTCCGGCATCGGACCCGCCCCCCTGGCCGCCGGGGACCTGCTCCCGGTGCACCCCACCGCCCCGGGCCGGGCCGTGGGACACCCCGAGGAACCGGCGGTGCACGTTCCCGCCGCGGGGGCCGCCACCGTGCTCCGTGTGCTCCCGGGCCCCCGGGAGGACTGGTTCACCCCCGAGGCGCTCTCAGCGCTGCGCGAGCGGACGTGGCGGGTCAGCAGCGACTCCAACCGCGTGGGCGTGCGCTTCGAGACACCACCGGAGGGCGGTCTCGCCCGCAGCCGGGAGGACGAGCTGGCCAGCGAGGGCGTGGTGGCCGGCTCCCTGCAGGTCCCCCACTCCGGCGTGCCCGTGCTCTTCCTCGCGGACCACCCCGTGACCGGGGGCTATCCCGTGATCGCGGTGGTGCTGCCGCAGGACCTGCCGCGCGCGGCGCAGCTGCTCCCCGGATCCCCGGTGCGGTTCCACCCGGTCCCGCCCCCACCCGCCGCGACCGCCCCCGCGGAGCAGCCCACGTCAGGAGACACCGCATGAAGAAAGTTCTGATCGCCAACCGCGGGGAGATCGCCGTGCGCATCGCGCGTGCCTGCGCGGACTCCGGACTCAGCTCCGTGGCCGTGTACTCCGAGCCGGACGCGGACGCGCTCCACGTGCACATGGCCGATGAGGCATACGCGCTCCCCGGATCCTCGTCCGCGGACACCTACCTCAGCATTCCCGCGCTGCTCGCCGTCGCGGAACGCTCCGGCGCGGACGCCGTGCACCCGGGCTACGGGTTCCTCTCGGAGAACGCGGACTTCGCGCGCGCCGTCGTGGCGGCGGGCCTCACGTGGGTCGGCCCGTCCGCGGAGGTGATCGAGGCGCTCGGCAACAAGGTCACCGCACGGGAGATCGCCGTGCGAGCGGGCGCCCCTCTGGTCCCGGGCACGGACGGTCCGGTGGCCGACGCCGCCGAGGCCCGCGCGTTCGCGGAGCAGCACGGCCTGCCGGTCGCCATCAAGGCGGCCTTCGGCGGGGGCGGTCGCGGCATGCGTATTGCCCGTGACCTCGCGGAGGTGGAGTCCGCGTTCGACGCCGCCGTGCGCGAGGCCACCGCGGCGTTCGGACGCGGGGAGTGCTTCGTGGAGCGCTTCCTGGACCGCCCGCGCCACGTGGAGGCCCAGGTGCTCGCGGACACCCAGGGCAACGTGGTGGTGGTGGGCACGCGGGACTGCTCGCTGCAGCGCCGCCACCAGAAGCTCGTGGAGGAGGCCCCGGCACCGTTCCTCACGGACGACCAGCGCGACACCCTGCACGGCTCCGCCCGTGCGATCTGCCGCGAGGCCGGGTACACCGGCGCGGGCACGGTGGAGTACCTCGTAGCCCCGGACGGGCTGATCTCCTTCCTGGAGGTCAACACGCGGCTGCAGGTGGAGCACCCCGTGACCGAGGCGACCTCCGGCGTGGACCTGGTGCGCGAACAGTTCCGGGTGGCCGAGGGACTGCCGCTGAGCACCACCGAGGACCCCGCCCCGCGGGGGCACGCCATCGAGTTCCGGCTCAACGCGGAGGACCCCGCCCTGGGGTTCCTGCCCACCCCGGGCACCGTGGAGGCGTTCGAGGCCCCCACGGGCGCGGGCGTGCGCGTGGACACCGGGGTCCGCACCGGGTCCGTGGTCCCCGCCGAGTACGACTCGCTGCTCGCCAAGCTCATCGTGTGGGGCGAGGACAGGCAGCAGGCCCTCGTGCGCTCCTGCGCCGCCCTGCGGGAGCTCACGATCCGCGGTCTGCCCACCGTGGTGCCGTTCCACCGCGCCGTGCTGGACGAGCCCGCGTTCACCTCCTCCGAGGGCCTGCGCGTGCACACCACGTGGATCGAGGACGAGTTCGCGCAGACCCTCGAGGCCTCCCCCCACCTCGAGCCGGGGGCGGCCGATCGCACCACGTTCACGGTGGAGGTGGACGGCCGCGCGGTCCGGCTGGGACTTCCCGGTGACCTCGCGCGGGCCCTGCTGCACGGCCGCGGCGCAGCCGGTGAGCCGGGGCAGGGCGGGGCGGACGCGGTGTCCTCGTCGGAGGACGTGGCAACCCTGAGCGCGCCCATGAACGGCACCGTGGTCACGTGGCTTGCCGAGGACGGCGAGGACGTGGCGGAGGGACAGTCGGTGCTGGTGGTCGAGGCCATGAAGATGGAGACCCCCGTGAAGGCCCACCGAGCCGGGACCCTGCGCCGCGGGGACGTGGCCGAGGGAGACGCCGTGCGCGCGGGTCAGGCCCTCGGGGAGATCGCGTGAGCCCCCGGACGGCCGGGCACACCGGCGATTTCGGGGCCGGGGACGAGACCCAGGCAAGTGCCCACGCCGCTGCCCGCCTGCGCGCGGAGATCGCCGACGGCGCCCTGGCACCGGGCGCGAAGCTGTCCGAGCACGCCGTGTCCGCCGAGCTGGGGATCTCCCGCAACACCCTGCGGGAGTGCTTCGCCATGCTGGCCGCAGAGGGCCTCGTGCTGCGGATCCCCCACCGGGGTGTGTTCGTGGCACGCCCCACCGCGGACGACGTGCGGGACCTCTATGCCGCCCGACGCATTCTCGAACCCGGAGCCGTGCTGTGGGGAGACGTGGACGACGCTCTCAACGAGAGACTGCGGGGCATCGTGTCCGCGGCGCTGGCAGCGCGGGAGACCGCCGACGTGGCCGCCATGTCGGACGCGAACCAGCGCTTCCACCGGGCGCTGGTGGAGGCCGCCGTCTCACGGGCGCTGCTCGCGGACATGGACCGGGCCCTCGCGAGGATGCGCCTGGTGTTCCACGCGATGCTCGCCGACAGGGAGTTCCACGCCCGCTACGCGGTGCGCAACGCCGAGGTGCTCGCGGCGCTGGAGTCCTACGACCGGGACCGGGCGGCACGGTTGCTGCGGGACTCCCTGGGTGCCGCACGGGACGAGATCCTCGACCGGCTCGGGTGAGGGCGGCCAGCCAGAGCCTCCGGCGACGCGCCACGGGTGTCACGGGCGAGCCTCGCGACACCGCCGGCCGGGGCTGCGGTTGACGTGTCGGGAGGGAACGAACTCCGCAGGGGTGCACCAGGGCACGGCCACCTCGCTCCCGGGCGCCGTCAGGGCACCTGGTAGTCGGCGTCCCGGGCGTCGGTGATGAGCATGTGGCCCGGGGCGTGGGTGATGGCGAACGGCGGAGCCGACTCCACCACCGCGGCCTGCGGCGTGACCCCGCACGCCCAGAACACGGGAATCTCGCCGGGGGCGATCCGCACGGCGTCGCCGAAGTCCGGTGACCCCAGGTCCGTGATCCCAGTGCCCCGGGGTCCCCCACGTGCACGGGCGCGCCGTGGACGGCGGGGTAGCGGGAGGTGATCCGCACGGCGTCGGCCACCCGGGCGGCCGGCACAGGGCGCATCGAGACCACCAGCGGGCCGGACAACCGCCCCGCCGACTCGCAGCGCCGTGAGGTGCGGTACATGGGCACGTTCACGCCCTGGTCGATGTGGGCGAGCCGGATGCCGTGCGCCTGCAGCGCGTCCTCGAACGTGAAGGAGCAGCCCAGCATCACCGTCACCAGGTCCTCGCGCCAGTACGGGGTGATGTCGTGAGGGCGGGCCACCTCCACGCCGTTCTCATAGACCACGTACTGCGGCACGTCCGTGCGGATGTCCCCGCCGGGCAGGAGCGCCCCGGTGGTCTCCCCCGCGTCCAGGACACCGAGCACGGGACAGGGTTTGGGGTTGCGCGGTGCGAACAGCAGCACGTCGAAGGCCAGTTCGCGGGGCACGATCACGAGGTTGGCCTGGGCGTGCCCCGGAGCCATGCCTGCGGCGGGGCGCACGAGCCCGGCGCGGAATCGTTGCCGGGCCCGATCTGGAGTCAGTGTGGTCTCGTCCATGGGGTGTCCTTTCGTGGCCGTGCGGAGGCGGGTCGGGAGGCGTCGGTGCGAAGGTGCCGTGCGACGTCGTCCGCCCGGGAACGACGCCGCCGCGCGGCTCCCAGCGCACCGGGGACCGGGCGCGCGCTCAGGCCCAGAGCTTGGACAGCCCTGCCAGGGAGTTGACGGCCAGGAACACGGTGAACAGCCACGCGATCACGCCCACCACGAGCAGCCACGCGGTGTACCGGTAGCCCTCCAGCAGGTCCCGACGGCGCCAGCCGACCCACAGCAGGATGGCGAAGCCGAACGGGAGGATGAGCCCGTTGAACGCCCCGGCGAACACCAGCAGAGTCTGCGGAGCCTGCCCCAGCACCAGGTAGATCACCCCGCACACCAGGATGAACGCCACGGTGAGCAGGTTCCGGGTGCGGGGGCGTCCTGCGGAGGAGGTGACGAAGGAGATGGACGTGAACGCCGCGCCGATCACGGAGGTCAACGCCGCGGCCCACAGCACCACGCCGAAGATCCGCACACCGATCTCCCCGGCGGCGGCCCGGAAGGCGTCCGCGGCCATGGTGTCCCCGGACAGCGCCACGCCACCGGCCACCATTCCGAAGATCGCCAGGAACAGAAGCACTCGCATGACGCACGTGACCAGGATGCCCAGAACGGACGTGCGCGTGATGTGCTGGACGCTCTCGACCCCCGTGACGCCGGAGTCGATCATGCGGTGGTCCCCGGAATAGGTGATGTACCCGCCCACGGTCCCGCCGATCAGCGTGGTGATGACCAGGAAGTCCACGTGCTCGGGCAGCACGGTATTCTTCAGCGCCTCACCCACCGGGGGTGCGGCCACCACGGCCACGTACAGCATCATGAGGATCATGACGGCACCCAGGCCCACCACGATCCGGTCCAGGGCGAGCCCGGCCCGCTTGGACAGGAAGACCAGGATGGCGATCACCGCCGAGACGGCTCCGCCGAGCTTGGGATCCATGCCCAGCATGGCATTGAGCCCGAGTCCCTTTCCCGCGATGTTGCCGATGTTGAACACCGCACCACCCAGGAACACCAGGGCCGCCAGCACGTGTCCGGCCCCGGGGAGCACCCTGTTGGCCAGCTCCTGCGCGCGCATGCCGGAGACGCCAATGACCCGCCACACGTTCAGCTGCACGGCGATGTCCACCAGGATGGACACCAGGATCGCGAAGGCGAACGCCGCTCCCAGCTACACCGTGAACACCGTGGTCTGGGTGATGAAGCCGGGGCCGATCGCGCTCGTGGCCATGAGGAACATCGCGCCCAGCAGTGCGCTGCGGTGGCCCGAGGACGCCGCAGCGCCCTGCCCGGCCCGCGACGGCCGTCCGGAGGCGGGGAGGCCTCCGGTCTCCGGTGCGCGCTCCGGGCCCCGGGCGGCAGCCCCCGAGGGGCCGGGGCCTGCACGCCCGGGTTCCGGGCGGTCGGTCTCGTGGTGCCGATCGGCATCGCCCGGCTGTGGTGAGGCAGAGGACGTGGATCCATCCCTGGGTCAGCGTGAGCGGAGTCACACGGCGGCTGACCACTGCACCCTACAGGTTGTTGAACAATCTGCCCAGGGGTGGGTCCGACCCCCGAACATGCACGAACCGCCCGGAGGAGCCGTGTCGACTCCCGCCCGGGCGGTTCATGGTGGAGGCGACGCTCGAGCTCGGGGTAAGCGGGCGGCGTCGTCGGATCAGCGCAGGATGGGCAGCTGCATGGGGTAGCGGTAGACGTCCCCGCGGCTGGCCTTGACCGCGGCCATGATGTGGCACACGAAGAGCATGACCCAGTAGACCGCGATCAGCAGGATGCCGATCGGCGCCAGGATCACCGTGAACAGCAGGACCCAGCCCACCAGGTTGATGAGCCACATGGTCACGTTGAAGTTGAACGCGCCCGCGGCGGCCGTGCGCAGGAACGGGCTCTTGTCCTTGTAGATGAACCACACGATGAGCGGGCCCAGGAAGCCGAGCCAGCCCACGGAGACGATCGCGGCGATCGGCCCGGCGAGGTGGGTCAGTACGGCCACGGTGCGCTCGTCGTCCCGGGGCCCCGAGGAGCCCGTGCGGTAGCCGTCCGGGCCCTGGGTGTACGGCCCGCCCTGCGCATACTGCTGGCCGTGGGGACCCTGCCCGTAGCCGCCGCCCTGCGGTGGCTGCTGACCGCGGGGGTCGGGCCCACCGGGACCGGTGGGGCCCTGCGAGCGGTAGTCGGGACGCGGTTGCTGCGGTTCGTAGCTCATGTCATCTCCGTGGTGTCCGAGCCGGGGAGGCTCTTCGGTCGGGTCCTGACTCCAGCCTAGGCGGACGCGCCGTCCGGCACGGAGGGGTTATCCGCAGTCTTGGAGAGGGGTTTCTCACCGGCGGGCACGGGCGCCTCGGCGCTGTGCTTGGCGGCGCCGTCGGAACCGCGCAGACCCACCCACTTGTCGTAGCCCCAGCCGCCGAGCACACCCACGAGCAGCGCGACCGCGAGCATCACGAACAGCCCGATGAGCCCGGTGGTCAGCCCGGCCTCCGGAATGGCGTCGAAGAACAGCGCGGAGCGCACGGACGTGAAGATGTGGTGCAGGGGCTCGATCGGGGCGATGGCCCGGAAGAAGCCGGGGACCGCCTCGAGCGGCACCACGGCGCCGGCCGAGGGCAGGCCCATGAACACCAGGTACACCAGGCACAGCAGCATGCCCACGCTGCCGCCCACGGAGATCAGGGCCAGCACGATGGCCGAGACGGTGGACATCGCGAGCCAGCCGAGCAGGAACACGAGGAACCCGTGGGGCACGGGCATGCCCACCGCGGACGCCACCCACATCATGAGCGCGGAGGCCGGGGCGGCCGCGACCACGAACGTCAGCCACTTCATGAGGAAGCCCACGGGGCGGGGCAGCACGGCCCGCTCGTAGTCCTTGAAGAACGGACCCATCTCGAACGGGGCCATGCCCATGCGGGCGTCCATGAGCAGGTTCAGCGCCACGGAGCCGGAGAAGCCGACCACCAGCAGCAGGATCGAGTAGTAGAACGCGCTCATGCCCAGGGCGGTGCCCTCGGGGAGGTCGTTGTATGCCTTGGACACCATGTTCACGGGGTCCTTGAGGGTGTCCTTGGCCACCGAGCTGACGGTGGGCGAGAGCTCCTTGGCGATCTGCTCGGCGGAGCCCTCCTGGGACTTCTGCACCTGCTGGGCGAACTGCTGGACCTCGGGCCCGCCCTGCGCCGCCTGGCGCTGGAGCTGCTGGGACTGCTGCTGCTGGGACTGCTGCAGCTGCTGGAGCACCTGGTTGTAGGCCCGATCCTCGGCGGGTGCCACGGACTCCGTGAGCTGCTCGCCGAGCTTCTTGCTGGCCTCGCGCACGCCGGGCTCCACGGCGCCCGTGGCCAGTCGGGTGCCCAGGGAGCCGGCCTGCGGGTCCGTGTAGAGGGTGACCTCGGGGCGGGCGGCGTTGCCGCGGGTGAGGGAGCCCTCGATGAGGCTCACGGTGTCCTCGGAGAAGGACTCGGGCACCACCACGGCGGCGTAGAGCTCACCGCGGTCCAGCTGCTCCTTGGCCTCGTCCATGCTGAGCTGGCGGAGGTCGATCTTGTCCTCCTCGGCGGCCTTGTCCGCGAACTTCTGGACGAGGTCCTTGCCCAGGTTCTCCTGGGTGGCCTTGCCGTCGGCCTGGGGCACCTCGGCGCCCTTGTCCTGGTTGATCACGGCAATGGGGAACTCCTTGAAGTGCTTGTCCGGGCTGGACAGGCCTCCCAGGTAGAGGGCGGTGCCGATCACGCCCACGGCGATGATCGCCAGCATGGGCAGCAGCCAGAACCCGAGCTGGCCGAACGGCCGGCCGAGTCGGGCCCGGAAGGAGTGGGCGGGAGCGTGTTTGGGTGTCACAGGTTTCTCCTGGCGCAGGGAATGCACGACGTGTCTTGGGGGTTTCTGATCACGATACACTGATGTATCGAGATGTGAAGACGAGGCGATGGATACGTGAGCAACCAGACAGAGACACCCGGCGCACCCGCTGCGGACCTCGCGGGGGGCCCGCAGCCCCTCACGAGTGACCCTGCCACACAGCAGGCCGCGCGGGACAGGCGTTCCCGCAGCGCCACGCGGCTCAAGCTGATCCGCAGCGCCCCGGCCGTCTTCGCGCAGCAGGGCATCGACGGCGCCTCCGTGAACGACCTCTGCGCGGCCGCCGGTTTCACGCGCGGTGCGTTCTACTCCAACTTCGAGTCCAAGCGGGAGCTCGCGATCCTCGCGTTCGACGACCTCGCCATGCAGCTCGTGGAGACCCTCGGCACCGAGCTGGACCACTGGCTCGGTTCAGGGCTGGACGTGGAGGACGTGGTCACCCGCATCATCGAGGGGGTCACGGACCAGGTGGCCAATGTGAACCAGCAGGCGCTGCGCGTGGAACTGTCCATCGCGGCGTTCCGCTCCCCGGAGGTGCGCCAGCAGATGGCGCCTATCCGCGCCCGGGTCTACCACGCCATCGAGCAGGCCCTCGTGCGGGTCGCCGAGACCCAGCACCTGGAGTTCCTGGTCTCCCCCGGTGACGTGGCCCGCATGCTGCTCACCAGCTACTCGGGTCAGCTCACGGACCACATGGCCATGGGTGGCTCCGGGCACGGCGCGCAGCAGGTGATCCCCACCATGTGGCTGGCCTTCACGCGCCCCACCTGAGCGCCAGGGTTCCCGTTCCACGCCCCGACGACGACGCCGCCGCGGGGCCACCCGGCGGCGCGGGTCGCGGGTCCCGCACCGGGCGCAGGTGGCGGGCCCCACACGAGGCGCCGGTCGCGGGTCCCGCACGGGGCGCCGTCGTGGCCCACCACGCACGGCAGGCACCCGGGGCGCCACCGCGCCCGCGGCGGGCCGGGATGCGGTGCCGCACGGCGTCGTGCCCGTCAGACCACGTACGGCAGGACGAAGAGCATGGTCAGGGACCACACCAGGTGCGCCACGATCGGGGGCACGAGCGAGCGGGTGCGCTCGCGCAGGTAGCCCACGAAGGCACCGAGCGCCGCGGCGGCAAAGGCGAGCAGCGGGATGCCCACGAGCGAGGTCACGGCGGTGTAGGCAATGGTGGTGACCAGGATCCGCCGGCCGCGGGGCAGCACCCGCCACAGGGCCCCGCGGTAGTAGGTCTCCTCGGCCACGCCGTTGACCGCGGTGGTCAGGGCCACCATGAACAGGCTGCCCACGCGGGCGTGGTTCAGCAGCTCGTGCACCGGCTCGCCCAGGAACGGGATGAACCGCACCATGAACCCGCCGGCCACGAAGATCACGGCGAGCACGATCCCGCCCAGCACGGCGTCCCGCATGCCCCGCGGGGTGACCTTCCAGGGCAGGCGCTCACCCGTCATGCGGATGGCCGCGGAGCTTCCCGCGATGTACACCCCCGCGAGGATGAACGTGGCGGGGTAGAACCACGGGTCCCCCGCGGGGATGCGCAGGGACCACGCGAGGCAGACCGCGGCCACCACGCCGGTGGCGGCCACCACCCACACCGTGCGCTTGCGGGTGGCTGCCGTGGTGTCCCCGTAGGGGCTGACCCGATGTTGACTCACCGAGGTTCCTTTCCATCCGGCGGTGGGCACCGCCGGGGACGTTCGAGGCGCGGGGCCACGCTCCGGCACCCGGTGCGGCGCCCGCCGCACCGCCCGGGCTACTTGCGGCGCGGGTTGAGCACGCTGATGGTGGTGGAGAGCACCGAGGCGAAGGCGGTCCACCCGGCGTACGGACTGAGGGCCACGCCCTTCTCCCGCGAGACCTTGGCGCTGCGGCGCACGAGGTCCGCGCTGCTCACCGCCAGCAGCACGGACTCCACGGAGGCCGCCCGCAGCTGCTTGCGGTGGAAGAACAGCACGCTCCACCCGGCGTTGAGCGCCAGGTTCACCCCGAGTGCGGCGATGTAGGCACGCTGCTCGGCGGTGCGGCCCTCCTCCCCGAGGTCCGCGATGGACAGCGAGCCCATGGCGGCGATGTCCGCGTACAGCGCGGTCCACGCCACGGGGAACACCCAGCCCGGGGGCTGGAAGCGCGGCTTGCGCAGCTTCTCGTACCACCGGGAGCCGGGGTCGCTCGCGAGCGTGCCCACCGTGGCCGTGGCCGCGACGGCCGCCGCGGTGGAGAGGAACACGCGGCGCCAGCGGTTGAGGTCCAGGTCCGTGACGGCGGCCCGCACCGCGTCCGCAAACGGGGTGTGCCCGCCCGGGGGCGCCCCGATGTAGTCGTCGAGGTCCCGCTCGTGGATCACGGTGTCGTGCTGCAGGCTGCCCACGAGGGGTCGGGCCAGCTTGGTGTCGATGGGGGTCACCATCCCGATCCAGTTGGCCGCGAGCTCCGCGGTGGTCACGGGGGCGGTGATCATGAACCGCGGGCCCTTGCCCACGGCGCGGGAGTACTGGTCCAGCATGTCCGCGTACTCGATGGACTCGGGCCCGCCCACGTCGAACGTGCGGTTCACGTCCGCGGGCAGGTCCGCCGCGCCCACCAGGTAGTGCACCACGTCCGCCACCGCGATCGGCTGGATGCGGTTGCGCACCCACTGGGGCGCGATCGCACCGGGCAGCCGCTCCGCGAGGTGGCGGATCATGATGAAGGAGGAGGACTCGTCCCCGATCACCACACCGGTCTGCAGCGCGGCGGTGGGCACCCCGGAGTCCATGAGCGCCCGGCCCACCTCCACGCGGGAGCGCAGGTGGTCGGAGAGCTCCTCGACCGGCTCGTCCTCCGGGTGCAGCCCGCCCAGGTACACGATGCGCTGCACGTGGGCCTCGTGCGCGGCGGCGCCGAAGGTCCGGGCCATCTCCACCTCTTCGTGCACGAAGTCCTTGGAATCGCCCATGGAGTGCAGCAGGTACCACGCGACGTCCACGTCCTGCAGGGCGCGGGAGACGTCCGCCGCCTCGGAGGCGTTGCCCTCCACCACCTCGGCCTCACCGGGTCCGGCGGAGCGCCCCTCGGCGACGACGCTGTCCCCCCAGGGCAGGTTGCGCACCTTCTCCGCGCTGCGGCTGAGCAGGCGCACCCGCCAGCCCCGGCGCAGCAGCTCCTGGGCCACCTGGCCGCCGATGTAGCCCGTGGCGCCCGTGACGAGTGCCAGCCGTGCGTTCTCACTCATGTGTCGTCCCCGCATCGTCCGTGTCGTGGCCGGGTGGGTGACCCGGAGGCGGTGCCGCACCGCCGTTGTCGGTGCCAGTATGTCAGCGTGCTGAGGGGTTGGGCCACGGGCCCGCGGCGGGACGTCACGTGCTCAGCCGCCCACGTCCACGTCCTCGAAGATCAGGAACGTCTGCGTGTCCACCACCTCGGGCATGGGCTGGATGCGCTCGAAGATCACGTCCCGCAGCTCCGCCGTGCCCCGCGCACGCACCAGCAGCATCACGTCGAACGTGCCGCCCACCAGCGCCACGTGCTGCACCTGCGGGATCCGGCGCAGCTTGGGCCCCAGGGTGTCCCACGTGTTCTGCTTCAGGCGCAGCGTCACGTACGCGGAGGCCTCCAGGCCCGCCTTGGCGGGGTCGATCACGGCGGTGTAGCGCAGCACCACGCCCTGCTCGTGCAGCCGGCGGATCCGCTCGTACGCGTGGGCACGTGAGATGTGCACCTTGGCCGCGAGCGCCGTGACGGACTGCCGCGCGTCCCGCGTGAGCTCGTCCAGGATCCGCCGGTCAGTCTCGTCCAGCTCCACGCGCTTGCTCTGCGCCATCCGCTCCACCCTTCCCGTCACCGTCCGGCCCTGTCACGGCGACGACGCCGCCGGGCGGCACCCCGCGCCGTCGTCCCTTCCACGGCCTGCGCCGCAGCACCCGATGACGACGCCGCACCGTCCGTTCCCGGGGCGGCTCGCGTCGGCCCCGCCCCCGGTCCGGGGCCGGTGCGCGCGGGGCGGCCCCACGGGACCGGCAGTCCCGGTGTGACGCGCAAGACATTTCAGCATGGCGCCCGTCACTCGCGGACAATTCGTCCACGCCGCAGCCTTTCTGCCACTGTACCGTCCACGGATTCCCCCCGGTGTGGAGACGGAGCGCCCGAATTGCCCATACTGACCGGACGACGTGTCCGGCACGACGCCGTTCGATCCTGCCCACGGCCGCCGCGACGCCACCGAGTTCCACCCAGAGAAGAAAGGGACGCACCATGAGCGAGCCCACCCCCGCAGGTGGCGAGTCCGCCACCCGGGAGCCCACCCCGCCCGTGAATCCGGCGGTGGAGGCCTCGAAGAACTTCGGGATCACCCCCGAGCAGTACATGCTGCCCGCGAGCAAGGAGATCCGTCTGCTCAACCCGGACGGCACCGCCGTCCCCGAGTCCGAGCAGGGCCAGGAGCCCGGCCACGAGTACCCCATGCCGGACACCGAGCGGCTGCTCAACGCCTACGAGAAGCTCGTGGTGGGCCGTCGCATCAACGACCAGAACATGGCGCTGGTGCGCCAGGGCCGCATGGCCGTGTACCCGTCCAGCCACGGTCAGGAGGCGTGCCAGGTGGCCGCCGCCCTGTGCCTCGAGGACGACGACTGGCTGTTCCCCACGTACCGCGACTCCGTGGCCGTGATGTCCCGCGGCGTGGACCCGCTGGAGGTCATGAGCACCTACCGCGGTGACTGGCACGGCGGCTACGACCCCAAGAAGTACAAGGTCTCCATCCAGGCCACCCCGCTCACCACCCAGCTGCTGCACGCCGTGGGCGTGGCCCACGCCGCCAAGCTGCGCGGCGAGAACACGGTGACGCTGGCCATGTGCGGTGACGGGGCGACGTCGGAGGGGGACTTCCACGAGGCCCTGAACTTCGCCGCCGTGTTCCAGCTGCCCGTGCTGTTCCTGGTGCAGAACAACGGCTACGCGATCTCCGTGCCGCTGTCCTCGCAGACGCGCGCGCCGTCCCTGGCCCACAAGGGCGTGGGCTATGGCATGGCCAGTGAGCGCGTGGACGGAAACGACCTCGCGGCCATGCTCTCCGTGCTGGGGCGCGGCATCGAGCTGTGCCGCCAGGGCGGCGGTCCGCTGCTCGTGGAGGCCATGACCTACCGCATGCAGGCGCACACCAACGCGGACGACGACACCCGCTACCGCGAGCGCGACGAGGTCAGCGAGTGGGTGGCCAAGGACCCGATCACCCGCATGCAGCGCTACCTCGAGGGCCAGGGCGCCCTGGACGAGGACGCCACCGGCAAGATCTCCGGGCACGCCGAGGCCATGGCCAAGCGGCTGCGCGAGGCGATGTCCTCCAAGCCGGACCTGGACCCGCAGGACCTGTTCCGCTTCGTGTACCACGAACCCACCACCCAGCTGCGTGAGCAGGGCGCCCAGCTCGCGGACGAGCTCTCCCGAGAGGAGGCGTGATGAGCGCTTCGAAAACCAGTTTCGCCAAGGCGCTGAACACCGCGCTCGCGGACGCCATGGAGGCATCCCGGGAGGTCGTGGTCTTCGGTGAGGACGTGGGCACCCTCGGCGGCGTCTTCCGCATCACCGACGGGCTGACCGCGCGCTTCGGCCGCGAGCGCTGCTTCGACACCCCGCTCGCGGAGTCCGGGATCATCGGCACCGCGGTGGGCATGGCCATGAACGGCATGCGCCCCGTGGCGGAGATGCAGTTCGACGCGTTCGCGTACCCCGCGTTCGAGCAGGTGGCCTCGCACGTGGCCAAGATGCACAACCGCACCCGGGGCAAGCTGAGCATGCCCCTGGTCATCCGCATCCCCTACGGCGGCGGCGTGGGCGGCGTGGAGCACCACTGCGACTCCTCCGAGTCCTACTACGCGCACACCCCCGGGCTGAAGGTCTTCACCCCGGCCTCGGTGACGGACGCGTACGTGATGCTGCGCGAGGCCATCGACTCCCCGGACCCTGTGGTGTTCTTCGAGCCCAAGCGGCTGTACTGGTCCACCGCGCAGGTGGACCTGGAGGAGCTGCGCGAGCAGTACGAGAACGGGAACCTGCCCAAGCGCGAGGGCCACGCCGTCGTCGCCCGTGAGGGCAGTGACGCAACCCTGATCTCCTACGGCCCGTCCGTGCCGGTGTGCCTGGCCGCGGCCGAGGAGGCCGCGAAGGACGGCATGTCCGTGGAGGTCATCGACCTCGGCTCCGTGGTGCCCTACGACGACGAGTCCGTGGCCGCCTCCGTGCGCCGCACCGGGCGCGCCGTGGTGGTGGCCGAGTCCCAGGGCTTCGCGTCCGTGGCCTCGGAGATCGCCGCGCGCACCCAGGAGCGCTGCTTCCACTCGCTCGCCGCGCCGGTGCTGCGGGTCACGGGATTCGACATCCCCTACCCCTCACCGTCCTTCGAGCACCACCACATCCCGAGTTCCGAGCGCATCCTGGATGCCCTGGACGACCTGCAGTGGGAGGACTGACCCGTGAGCATCAATGTGTTCAACCTGCCCGACCTGGGCGAAGGGCTCACCGAGGCGGACATCCTCCGCTGGCTCGTGGCCGAGGGTGACACCGTCACCATGGACCAGCCCATCGTGGAAGTGGAGACCGCCAAGTCCGCCGTGGAGGTGCCCACCCCGTTCGAGGGCGTGGTCCACAAGCTGCACGGCGCGGAGGGGGACACCATGCTGGTGGACCAGCCGCTGATCTCCATCTCCGACGGCGTGGAGTCCCCCGAGGCCCCCGCCGGCTCCGAGACGGACGCGGACGCGCCCGGCGCCGAGCACGGCGCGAGCTACCGCGAGGAGGAGCTCGCGGGCACCACGCCCTCGGCCGAGCTGTCCGTGGACGAAGCCGATCCCACCGCAGGTGAGGACGAGGAGTCCTCCGGCAACGTGCTGATCGGCTACGGCACCTCCGCCGCGTCCTCGTCCCGCCGACGCCGCCGCAAGCGCGGTGCCGGTGCCGACGCCGCCGGGCAGACCCACGACGCGCTCGCCGAGGCCCCGCGCCTGGCCCCCACCGTGATCTCCCCGCTCGTGCGCAAGCTCGCCCGGGAGCACGGCGTGGACATCGCCGCCCTCCAGGGCACCGGCCCCGGCGGTCTGATCATGCGCAAGGACGTCCTCGCGGCCATCGACCAGGTGGACGACCAGCGGATGCGCGCCGACGCCGCCGGGCCGGCCCCCACGGGCCTCTCCGCCGCGGAGCCCGCGGCTCCCGCCCCCGCCGGCCTGAGCGCCGCGGGAGGTGCGGCACCCCAGGGTGGTGCCGCGGCGGCGTCGTCCCCGGCGGCCGCCGGGCCCGACTCCCGCACCGGGCTGCCGATCGCGTTGCAGGAGCCCGTCAAGGGCGTGCGCAAGACCATTGCGGACGCCATGACCCGCTCCCGCACGGAGATCCCGGAGGCCACCGTGTGGGTGGACGTGGACGCCACCGAGCTGCTGAAGCTGCGCTCCGAGCTCAAGGCCAAGGATCCGGAGAACACGCCGAGCCTGCTCGCGCTGATCGCCCGGTTCACCGTGGCCGGGCTGCGGAAGTTCCCGCAGCTCAACGCCCGCGTGGACACCGCCGAGGACGGCTCCCGGACCATCACCCGCCTGCAGGGCGTGAACCTGGGCCTCGCGGTGGAGTCCGAGCGCGGACTCATGGTGCCGAACCTGCGCAACGCGGATCAGCTCAGCGCCATGGAGCTGACCGGCGCCATGCGGGAGATCATCCAGGTGGCTCGCTCCGGCAAGGCCAGCCCCGCCCAGCTGAGCGGCTCCACGTTCACGCTGAACAACTACGGCGTGTTCGGCACAGACGGCGCCACCCCGATCATCAACCACCCCGAGGCCGCGATCCTGGGCATCGGGCGGATCATCGACAAGCCGTGGGTGGTGGACGGTGAGCTGGCCGTCCGCAAGGTCACCACCGTGACCATCGCCTTCGACCACCGGGTGTGCGACGGCGGCGCGGCCGGCGGCTTCATCCGCTTCGTGGCGGACTGCATCGAGAACCCCGTGGGGGCGCTCACGCAGATCTGACCCGTTCGGGTCCCAGGGGACATCGACCGCGCGCCAGCCACCGGTTCGCGCGGAGGGGGGCGCGACGGCGCCCGGGCTTCGGCCCGGGCGCCGTCGCCGTGTTCCGTCGCCGCTTTCCGGGGTCACGCTCCGGGGCCGTGTGCCGGGTCTGTCCTGCGGGGGGGGGGGCGCCCTAGTCACGAGGCACACCCGGTGACAAGAAACCGTCCCGTGGACCACAGGCACCCCGCGGGGTCAGGTCGCGGCGGAGCCCAGTTCCCGCTCCGCCCACGCCCGCAGGCGCTCCACCAGGGCCGGGGGCAGGTCCCCTCCGGCCATCGCGTGCTCGGAGCGGGTGCGGGCGGTGCCCATCATGCGGGCGACGGCGCGCACGGAACCGGAGCGCTCTAGCAGCTGGTGGGCGTGAACGGCGTCGTCGTCCGTGAGGGTGCCCTCCGCCGCGCGCTCGCACAGGGAGCGCCACGCGGGGCCGTGGGGGCCGGAGGCCACGAACGTGCCGAGCACCGTGGGCCGGTCCGCGCGCAGCAGCTCGCGGGCTCCGTGGCCACCCTGCGTGTGGGCCGCGAGGCGCAGCTCCTTCGCGAGCCCGTGCGCCATGCCCAGGGCGCGTCCGGTGTCCGCCAGGGCGTTGACGTGCGCGGTGGGCGCCCCACCCAGCACGGCGCCCGCGCGCAGCGGCGCCTCGTAGCAGGGCACGGCGCTGCCGATGCGCAGGGTCTCCAGCACCTCACCGTGCGAGACGGTGGCCGCACGCTGCGTGAGCTCCCCCAGGATGCGCTCCCCCGCGGCAGCGTGGAACACGGAGTGGTCCAGGATCTCCAGGAGTTTGATGAGCCGCGTCTCCGGCGCGTGGGACGTGGCCACCATGCGGTAGGCGGCGGCCAGGGCGAGTTCGCTCGCGAGCGACGTGTAGTGGACCGGGTCCTCGGGGCTCTGCCGCTCCCGGTCCGGCGCGTCCGCAGCGGGGCGGCCGGGGCCCACCTGATCGGAGCCCACCGGTTCCGCGCCCGCAGGGTCGGTGCCCGCCGAGTGCGTGCCGCCCGGGGCCGTGGTCCCGGTGGGAGCGTTGCCCGCCACGGCGTCCTCGCGTGGCGTGCGGTCCGGGCCGGGAGCCGCCGCGTGCGGTGCGTCCGACGACGCCGCCGCGATCGCCGTTCCGGGGCTCACGCCCTCGCCGCGCAGCAGCAGGGCGGTGTTGAGCAGCTCGAAACCCGCCGCCACGGCGTTGAGCACCGGGCGCGTGGGACGCGCCGGGTAGGCCTCCACCGCGGCCATCACGAAGTCCTGCTGCAGCCCCTCCGCGGCGTAGGTGACCTCCGCGACCCGTGCCCACACGCGCTCGTAGCCAGGGCTGAGGTCCGCGGCCCGGCGCCGGGAGTGCTCCAGGAACCCGCGCACCGCAGTGGCGGGGGTGAACTCCTGGGACCTGCGCCCGGTTCCACTGCTGGTGTACGAGGAGGTGGGCGTCATGGGTCCATTTCAGCACATGCCCCCGGTGGGCCGGATCACCCGCCACGGGCCTCAGATCGCGGGCATCAGCGCCAGCTGCACCGCGATGAACAGCATCACCAGGCCCACGCCCACGTCCACGATCCGCCACGTCAGCGGGGTGTTCAGCACGTGGGACAGCGCCCGCGCACCGGCACCCAGGGCCGTGAACCAGATGACCGAGCCCGTGAACGCACCGCCCGCGAAGATCCAGCGCTGCTCGCCGTGCTGGTTGGCCAGGTTGCCCAGGATGAGCACGGCGTCAAGATAGGCGTGGGGGTTGAGCCACGTGAACGCGAGCGTCGCGAGGACCACCCCGCGCAGCGACCCCGCCCCGGTGCCCGCGGCATCCATGGTCTGGGGTTTCAGCGCCGACCTGAAGGACATCACCGCGAACACCGCGAGGTACACGACCCCCGCCCAGCGGAAGGCGTTGAGCAGCCACGGCACCCGCTCGATGAGCACCCCGATCCCCGCGGTGCCCAACCCGATCAGGAAGATGTCCGAGACGATGCAGATGGCCACCACCGCGCCCACGTGCTCGCGGCGGATGCCCTGGCGCAGCACGAACGCGTTCTGGGCGCCGATGGCCACGATCAGGGCGAGCCCGGTCACCAGTCCGGGAAGAAACGCAGAAGTCACCACGACAACCTACAGCCCGGCGTGACGTTGCCGACATCCGCTCGCGGGCGGCAACGCATCGGCGTATGGTTTCCACGGAAATTACTTCGGGCGCTCACGTCGCCCGCACTCCCCGGAAGGACGCCCCATGAGCACCGCCACCATCGAGCAGCTGGCCCTTGAGATCACCACCGAGGACGCCGACCGCCTGTTCACCACGGCCCGCACCGCGAGCCACTTCACGGACGAGCCCGTGACCGCTGAGCAGAAGCACACCATCTACGAGCTCACCAAGATGGGCCCCACGGCGTTCAACTCCCAGCCCCTGCGCATCACGTGGGTGGAGTCCCCCGAGGCCCGCGAGCGCCTGGTGCAGCACATGAGCGGCGGCAACCAGGAGAAGACCCGCAACGCGCCGCTGACCGCCATCCTGTCCTTCGACGAGAACTGGCACACCCGCTTCCCGGACTTCCTCCCCGCGGCCCCGCAGCTGCAGGGCATGTACGACGAGAACGCGGAGCTGCGCATGTCCAGCGGCACGGCCAACGCGCACATCCAGGTGGGCTACTTCATCATCGCCGCCCGCGCCGCCGGGCTGGCCGTGGGCCCGATGACCGGCTTCGACGCCCCCGCCGTGGACCGGGAATTCTTCGAGGGCACGGGCAAGCGCTCCATCGTGGCGGTCAACCTGGGCCGTCCGCAGGCCCCGGGCTACGAGCGCAACCCGCGCTTCGCCGCGGAGGACGTCACCGAGAGCATCTGAGCCGCGGGCTCCCGGCCGACGGCGACGCCGCACGGCACCATACCCGGCGGCGTCGCCGCACCTGCCGCGCGGCACCCGGCCCCGGGCCCCGGGCACTGGTGGGCCCGCGGTCAGGAGCCCCCGGACTCGGGATCCGTGGAGTCCTTGCCGCCGGCGAGCTTCGCGAGCACGGGCAGGGCGGCGTCGAGCCTGGTGAGGTCCTCAGCAGTGAGGGTGGTCAGCACGTCCGCCACGCACTCGTTGCGGTGCTGGTCCTCCCGCGCGAGCACCTCCTCGCCCTGGGGTGTGAGGGACACGAGCACCGCCCGGGCATCGGTGGGATCAGGGTCCCGGCGCACCAACCCAGCCCTGCTGAGCCGGTCCACGCTCTGGGTGGCCGTGGGCGTGCGCACGCCCAGGTTCGCGGCGATCGTGGTCATCCGCACCCCACCCGGGAGCAGCATTGCCAGCAGGCTGACCTGCTGGCTCGTGATGTCCCGGGCGCCTTCCATGCTGCGCAGGAAATACACGCCGTGACGCAGCACCTCCCGCAACCGCGCCGCGCTGCGGAGCATCCGGGTGCGGTCGTCGTCGGGCGCGGGGGCGTGGGAGGTGTCCATGTCTGCCTATTTTAGGCGCGGCGCCTGCCTGGCCGTGGCGTCATGGTGCACGTCACCCGGCGACACCCCGCCGCTCCCCATGCAGGCCCGTCCCCAACGGTCAGCTCAAGAAACCGTCTGCTGGACCCTCGCAAGAGTCCATGCGTTGCTCCGTCACGAGTGCAGGGCACCACCGACCACACATCGTGAGAGGGTGCCGCTGAGCGCCCCGCATGGGGCATACCCCCCCTTCGGGATCTGGCGCGGGAAACACCAGCGATCCTCCACGTCTCGCATCCGCTGGGATCCCAGCGCGTCCGCGCAGTCGTCACCGACAGCCCGACCTTCACCCGTGTGCTTGAACTGGACGAAGCAGCCGGAGACCCTCTGCTCCTCCTCGCACGGTCGATCCACCCCCGCAGCGCCCACGAGCTGCTCGAAGCCCCCGTCAGGGCACTCGCGGCCGCCGCAAAGGTGTCCCTGGGTCAAGCCCAGTCCACGCTGGAGCTTCTCGACGAGCAAGGATTTCTGGATCGCCGCAGCAGGCGTCTGATGCGCAGGGAGATCCTCACCGAACGGTGGGCCGACGCTTTTGCCACCGGCCTCGGCCCCAAAACGCTGGTACAGCAGTTTCACGGCGATCCCGGCCACTTGAGCCTTGCGGGTCACGGGGTGGTCTACGTGAGCGGCGAGCAGGCGGCCCCGTGGATCAAGAACCCTGAAACCGCCACCCTCTATGTGGAGGTCCTCTCGCCCGAGATGATATTCGGCAACCGCTGGCGGACGGACGAGACGCCGAACATCATGGTCCACACCACGTTCTGGGTCCCCCGGGCGTTGAAGATCCACCACCCTCGTCCTTCCCGGCTCCTGCCCCGCCGCTCCTGACGTACGCCGATCTGAAGGCCGCCGGCGAACCCCGCCAGCTCGAAGCAGCTCAGCACGTGAAGGACACGCATGCTCACCTTTGGCGTCCCTGATCCCGGAGTCCTGGATGTCGTGGGCGGCATCCCCGTGGACTTCATGCCTTTCGGCGCCCAGCTCGAGGAACCGCCGGGAACCCTCACGCCTCCGCCGCACAAGGAGGGATGGACCGTCGCCGGTTTCCAAGACGTTCACCGCCATGCCCAGGACGTCGACATTGGCCCTCGCGAGGTCACCGTCCGAATGCCCTCGCCCGCGGGATACACCGCGCTGAAGCTGCGTTCCTGGGCCGTCAGAGCTGCCCTTCACGACACCAAGGACGCCCGGGATCTAGCAGTGGCGTGCCACTGGTACACGGAATCCGAAGCGGTCCGCACTGAGCTCTACGAGACCGATCGTGGACAGAGGCTGCTCATGGATCACGACTTCGACCAGGACCTGGCAGCCGTAGCGCTGTTGTCCCGCGAAGTGGCCACGATTTTCTCCACCCCCGTCAGAATTGAACTCGCCGCCGATCTGAGGAATGCCGATGCTGCCCTGCTTGCCGGGCGGTTCACGACGGCACCTCAGCTGTTCCTCACGAGCGACGTGCGTCGCCGGCAAGCCCTGATCGCCGCGCTGCTGTCCGCAGTCACCTGAAGAGTCCGCGAGCACCACACTGCTACCTGCGGGCGCCTCGCCCGGACAGACCTCGGGCGGGAGGGTTCACCCTCCCGCCCGAGACCGTCGCACCATGCGTCGGAGCGCGTGCCCGTCAGAGGCTCCCCAGGACCTCCGCGAAACGCCTGACCCCTTCGCGGATGCGCGCGGGCGCCACGCCCGAGAACGCGAGCCGGGCCGCGTTGGACTCCCGGCCGTCCATGTAGCACGCGGAACCCGGCACGAGCACCACGCCGTTGGCCACCGCCTCGGCCAGCACGTCCTTGCCGAGCAGCTCGTCCGCGGTGACCCACGTGAAGAACCCGCCGGAGGGCGTGGTCCAGGATGCCGAGTCCGGCATGTACTCCGTGAGCGCCTCCTCCATGGCGGTCCACCGCTCCTTGTAGAGCTCCACGGCCCGGTCCAGCGCCGGCTCCCAGTGTTCGGAGCCCACCCACGAGGTCACGAGCGACTGCGCCAGGTTGGACGGGTGGATCACCACGGACTCCGCGGCGATCTGCAGCCGGCCACGCACCTCCGGGGGTGCCGCCATCCAGCCCACGCGCAGCCCGGGCGCGAAGATCTTGGAGAAGCTGCCCAGGTGGATCACGTGCTCCGGAGCCATCCCGTGCATCGAGGGCCGGGGATCGCTGCGGTCGAAGGACAGCAGCGCGTACGGGTCGTCCTCCACGATCATCACGTCCCGCTGGGCGCACACCTCCACGAGCTCACGACGCCGCTCCTCCGGCATGGTCACGCCGGTCGGGTTCTGGAAGCTCGGGATCACGTACACGAACGGCACGCGCTTTCCCTGGGCCGCCAGCTCATCGAGCGCCTGAGCCACGGCCTCCGGCTGCATGCCGTCGTGATCCATCTCCACGTGCTGCACGTCCACCTCGTAGGCGCCGAACACACCCAGCGCCCCCACGTAGGTGGGCCCCTCGGCCACGATCACGTCACCGGGGTTGCAGTAGAGCTTGGTCACGAGGTCCAGTCCGGCCTGCGAGCCCGTGGTGGGCAGGATGTCCGCGCCGGTCACGGCGGAGCCGCCGCGGGCCATGAGCTTCACGACCAGTTCGCGCAGCCCGTCCACGCCCGCGCCGGAGCCGTACTGCAGGATCTCCCCGGCGCGTCCGCGCAGCAGCAGGGACGCGACGTCGCCCACGGCGTCCGCGGGCAGCACGGAGAGGTCCGGGTTGCCGCCGGCCAGCGAGACCACGGAGGGGTCGCGGGCCACCTCGAACACGGCGCGGACCGGGGAGGGGCGGAACTCGTCCGCGCGGGATGCGAACTCCATCACTGCTCCGATCCGTAGCGCGCGCCGGAGATGCCGTACGCGGGACCGTCCGCGGCGGCGTCGGCCCCCAGGCTGATCAGGGAGATCAGCTCGTAGACCACGTGCGCGGCGGCGATGCCGGTGAGCTCGGCGTGGTCGTACGCCGGGGAGACCTCCACGACGTCGCATGCGACCACGTCCAGCCCGCGCAGTCCGCGCAGGATCTCCAGGACCTCGCGGCTCGTGATGCCGCCGGCCTCGGGGGTTCCGGTGCCGGGGGCGTGGGCGGGGTCCAGGACGTCGATGTCCAGGGAGATGTAGAGCGGGCGGTCCCCCACGCGCTCGCGCAGGGCCGCGACCACGGCGTCCACGCCGGAGCGCATGACGTCCGCGGAGGAGACGATCTCGAAACCGAAGCGGGCGTCGTCCTCGAGGTCCTGCGTGCCGTAGAGCGGACCGCGGGTGCCCACGTGCATCACGGCGTCGGTGTCGATGATCCCCTCCTCGAACGCCCGGCGGAACGGGGTGCCGTGGGTGTACTCGGCGCCGAAGTAGGTGTCCCACGTGTCCAGGTGGGCGTCGAAGTGCAGCAGCGCCACCTTGCCGTGGCGCGAGTGCGCCGCGCGCAGCAGGGGCAGGGCGATGGTGTGGTCACCGCCGATCGCCACCACCTTGGTGGACTCCCCCATGAGCTCCTTGGCCGCGGTCTCGATGGAGTCGATGGCCTCGGGGATGTCGAACGGGTTGCCCACGATGTCCCCGGCGTCCGCGACCTGCAGGTTGGCGAACGGCGAGTGGTTCTGCGCCGGGTTGTAGGGGCGCAGCAGGCGGGAGGACTCGCGGACGTGGTTCGGCCCGAAGCGTGCCCCGGAGCGGTAGGACACCCCGGAGTCGAAGGGCACGCCCACCACGGCCACGTCCGTGTGCTCCACCTGGTCAGTGCGGGGCAGCCGCGCGAACGTGGCGGGCCCGGCCCAGCGCGGAGTGAGGGCCGCGTTCACGGGCCCCACCCGCTGCTCACCAGCGCTGTTGGTCTCGACGATGCGTTCCGGTTCCACCCGTGCTCCTCTCGTCCCGGGATCATCCGGGAGACGTCCGGGGCCACGTCGCTGGGGCCCCGTCATGCTGCGATCCACCGTGTCGGTGGTACTTTCTGTGACCTGGTGCATAAACCCTAACGCCACGCTCACACCCGAGAGCACAGCCGTGCCCGGACGCCCGGCGCCGTGGCCCCCGTCCGAGGAGAGACCCCGTGAACGTGATCGTGATCGTGCTGTACCTGGCCGCAATGGTGGTGATCGGACTGTGGGCCGCACGCCGTGCGCGCACCGCCACCGACTACCGCGTGGCCGGCCGTCGCCTGGGCGCGGGGCTCTACACCTCCACCATGGCTGCCGTGGTGCTCGGGGGCGCCTCCACCGTCGGCGGGGTGGGCCTGGGCTACCAGTACGGCATCTCCGGGATGTGGCTCGTGGTGGCCATCGCCACCGGACTCGCGGTGCTGAGCCTGTTCTTCGCCGCGCGCATCCAGTCGCTGAAGGTGTTCACGGTCTCCCAGATGCTGCAGCTGCGCTACGGCGCGCGCGGTGGGGCCACGGCGTCGTCGTTCGTGATGCTCGCGTACACCGTGATGATCGCCGTGACCTCCACCGCGGCCTACGCGTCGATCTTCTCCGTGCTGTTCCCCATCTCCCGGCCCTGGGCCATCCTGCTGGGCGGCGCGGTGGTGATCGCCTACTCGGTGCTGGGCGGGATGTGGTCCATCACGCTCACGGACCTCATGCAGTTCGTGTTCATGACCATCGGGATCTTCGCGATCCTGCTGCCCTTCTCCCTCGCGGCCGGGGGTGGCTGGTCCGGGATCACGGAGCGGCTGGACGCCTCCTTCTTCTCCGCGGGCTCGATGGGCTTCCAGGCGATCGTCACCCAGTTCGTGGTCTACGGCTTCGGCATGCTGATCGGCCAGGACATCTGGCAGCGCGTGTTCACGGCCCGCTCCCCCAGGGTGGCCCGCTGGGGCGGTCTGGCCGCGGCAGGGTACGTGGCGCTCTACGGGGTGGCCGGTGCGCTGATCGGCACCGCCGCGGCGGCCGTGCTGCCCACGCTCGACGCCCCGGAGGAGGCCTTCGCCGCCATGGCGCAGTACCACGTGCCCGTGGGCCTGGGCGGCGTGGTGCTCGCGGCGGGTGTCGCCGCCATGATGTCCACGGCCTCCGGCGCCACGATCGCGGCGGCCACGGTGGCCCGCGTGGACGTGGTCCCCACCCTGCGGGGGATGTTCGGCGCCCCGGCGGACGACGTCGCCCGCGCCCGTTCCGAGGACGCCTCCGTTCTCAAGGACCGCGTCTACGTGGTGGTCGTGGGCCTGGTGATCACGGTGCTGTCCATGCTGGTCAGCTCCACCGTGGTGGCCCTGACCATCGCCTACGACCTGCTGGTGGGCGGGCTGCTCGTGGCCGTGCTGGGCGGTCTCGTGTGGCGCCGGGGCACCGCGGCGGGTGCCATGTGGTCCATGGCCGCGGGCGTCGTCGCCACCGTGGCGGGCATGGGCGTCTTCGGCGTGCTGGCCAACGCCCCCATCTACCTGGGGCTCGTCAGCTCGGCCGTAGTATTCGTGGTGGTGTCGCTGGTCACCACACCCACCGCACCCCAGATCTCCCACGAGTGGAACCGACGCATCCAGGAGTCCAAGGCATGAGCACCGAGAACAGCACCTCCGAGACCGGGGGGACCCAGGCGGCGTCGTACCCCGAGCGCACCGTGGCCAAGGCCGTGCTGGAGACCCTGCGCGGCTACGGGATCGACACCGTGTTCGGGATCCCCGGAACCCACTCCCTGGAGTTCTACCGGCCGCTTCGCGAGCTCGGGATCACGGCGATCACCACGCGCCACGAACAGGGCGCGTCCTACGGCGCGGACGGCTGGTCCCAGGTGCGCGGGCTGCCCGGCGTGGTGATCACCACCTCCGGTCCCGGCCTGCTGAACTCGCTGTCCGGCGCGGCCACCGCGTACGCCGAGTCCCGACCCATGATCCTGCTGTCCCCTGGGCGGCCCGTGGGGCACGACTTCCGGGACATCGGCTCGCTGCACGAGACCAAGAACCCCTCCGCCGCCGTCAACGCGATCGTGGGCGTCTCCCGCCGCGTGACCTCCGGCGCCGAGGCCGTGACCATGATCCACGACGCCATGCGGGACTTCGCGCACTCGCGGCCCCGCCCCATCCACATCGAGATCCCGCTGGACATCCTCGAGACCCCGGCGGACGTACCCGAGTCGGCCACCGCGCCACGCCCCCTCGGCGAGCCCACGCCCGCCCCGGAGCACGACGTCGCAGCGGCAGTCTCCGCGCTCGCGGCCAGTGAGCGCCCGGTCATCCTGGCCGGCGGCGGCTCGCTCGCGGCCGGGCCCCGGCTGCTGGAGCTGGCCGAGCTGCTCGAGGCGCCCGTGATCACCACGACCAACGGCAAGGGTGCGATCCCCGAGAAGCACCGGCTCTCGCTGGGCGCGGACCTGCGGCTGAGCACCGCGCACGAGTTCCTGCGCTCCGCGGACGCGCTGCTCGTGATCGGCTCCAAGGTGGGCGAGGCCGAGCTGTGGGGCGGGGACATCACCCCGCACGGCCCGATCGTGCGCGTGGACATCATGCGCGACCAGATGCTGTGCAACCTGGCCCCGGATGTGGAGGTCCCCGGCAACGCCGCGGCCGTGGTGCCGCAGCTGATCGACGGGCTGCGCGTCTCGTTCGAGGCCTCGGGCGCCGAGCCCCGCCCCGAGCGCGACCTGCGCGAGGTTTTCGACGCCATGGACGAGGAGGGCCGCCAGTGGGCCCCGGACCTCGCCGCGCTCAACGAGACCATCATGGAGGTGGTCCCGGACGACACCATCCTGGCTGGTGACTCCTCCCAGGTGACCTACATGGGCTCCACCACGTTCTTCCGTGCGCCCGCGCCGCACTCGCTGCTCTACATGGGCACGTACGCGACCCTGGGCTACGGGCTGCCCGCGGCGGTGGGCGCCAAGCTGGCCGCCCCGGAGCGTCCCGTGGTGTGCCTGGTGGGGGACGGTGCCCTGATGTTCTCCATCCAGGAGCTCATGACCGCGGTGGAGCTGAACCTGGACCTGCCCGTGATCTGCGTGGACAACGGGGGCTACGGGGAGATCCGGCAGAACATGGTGGACCGGGACATCGACCCCCTGGCCGTGGACCTCGTGCAGCCGGACTGGGTGAAGCTCGCGGAGGGCTTCGGCGCCACCGGGTTCCCCGCCACCATGGACACCCTCGCGGAGACCGTGCAGAAGGCGCTCGCCACCAAGGGGCCGAGCCTGGTGCACCTGAAGATCTGAGCGGGGCCGCGCCCGGCGCACCCGCCCGAGGCACGACGTGGCCGCCGAACACCTCGTTCGGCGGCCACGTCCCGTCCCGGGGCAGTTTGTTGTTGCCGCACCAGTGCGCGCCGTACCTGCGGAGAGAATCAGATCGCCGCGTGGTCGTCGAGGGGCCACGCGGCCGCGACCCACGCGTGGGCTTCCCGCGGGGTGCGCAGCCGCACGACCCGCAGGGCCGGATGGGTGCGTTCCACAGCGGGGATGCGCTCCCGGTAGGCGTGCCGAGTGACGAACGCCCAGCGGATGATGTGCTCCGGGTCCGTGAGGATGCTGCGCAGCGGGGCTTCCCGATTGCCGTTCCACAGCACCTCGCGGCACAGACTGCGCCGCACAGTCCGGCGCACGACGCGCGGGAACGTCACCGCCCAGAAGGGGAAGTCGAGCCACAGGAGCGTGTCGGCGTGCTCGGCGAGAAGGGGCCGTGCGGCGTCGTACTGCCACTCCGTGACCCATGCGTCCTGGGCTGCCAGGCACTTCACCTCCGCCGCGAACTCGGGGCGCGGCGTCCAGCCTGGGCCGTGAAACAGGGCGTCGATCTCGGTGTGCGGGATCCCGGACCGCCGCGCGACCTCCCGGCAGAGCGTCGTCTTGCCCGCGCCGCTGACCCCGGCCACCAGGATGCGGCGGGGAGGAGGCAGCTGGTGAGTCATGGGGGTGAGCCTACGGGCTGGCGAGGATCGGAACCGCTGCCGGGTCGAGCAGTGGCGAACCACTGGGCGGGAGCCCGCAGAGACTCCACCTGCTTCCGCATCCTGGAAGTCACCCGCCTCGATCCGAAAAGCGGGCGTGTTGCACCTCACACTCGCAGCCGGTTACGCTCAACTCCCTCCACGTCGCCGCGGTCCACCCTCGGGACGCGGATCCACCAGACCGGTTCCGGGTCGGAGGACGCGCAGGTACGGACCACCACCGGCGTGTGCACCCGGCCCAGCGGCTCAAGAATGAGGGGTCTATCGCTGTGAAGCGCCTCCCGAAGACCAGCACCGCACCAGATGCAGCGGGTGCGCCCCGCCGCCCGGAGGACGCCTACCTGGGGGTCGGCAAGTCCCTCGCGTACGGGCTCCAGCACGTGCTCACCATGTACGGCGGGGTGATCGCCGTGCCGCTCATCATCGGCAACGCCGCCGGCCTGGACGCCACGGCCACGGGGATCCTGGTGGCCGCCGCCCTGTTCACCGGGGGCCTCGCCACCATCCTGCAGAGCGTGGGGGTGCCGTTCCTGGGGGCGCAGCTTCCCCTGGTGCAGGGCGTGTCCTTCGCGGGCGTAGCCACCATGCTCACCATCCTCCAGGGCACCCCCGGGGAAGAGGGACTGCGCGTGGTCTTCGGTGCCATCCTGGTGGCCTCCGCCCTGGGGTTCGTGCTCGCACCGTTCTTCGCCAAGATCATCCGCTTCTTCCCGCCCGTGGTCTCGGGCGTGGTCATCACGACCATCGGCGTGACGCTGATGCCCGTGGCCGCCGGATGGGCCCTGGGCCCCCAGGACAGCCCCGAGCACGGCTCCGTGGGCAACATCGGACTGGCCGCGTTCACCCTGCTGGTGGTGCTGCTGCTGTCCAAGGTGGGCTCCGCCGCCATCTCCCGGCTGTCCATCCTGCTGGCCATCGTGATCGGCACCGTGGTGGCCGCCGTGACCGGTCAGGCCTCGTTCTCCGGCGTGGGAGAGGGGCCCGTGGTCGGGTTCCCCACCCCGTTCGCCTTCGGGACCCCGCTGTTCATGGCCTCGGCCGTGCTGGGCATGTTCGTGGTGATCATCGTGACCATGACGGAGACCACCGCGGACATCGTGGCCGTGGGCGAGGTGGCCGAGACCCGCGTGGACTCGAAGCGCATCGCCAACGGGCTGCGTGCGGACATGCTCTCCTCCACGGTGTCCCCCGTGTTCAACTCCTTCACCCAGACCGCTTTCGCGCAGAACGTGGGGCTCGTGGCCATCACGGGGATCCGCAGCCGCTTCGTGGTGGCCGGAGCCGGCGTGATCATGGTGGTGCTGGGCCTGCTGCCCGTGCTCGGCCGCGTGGTGGCCGCGGTGCCCTCGCCCGTGCTGGGAGGTGCCGGCATCGTGCTGTTCGGGACCGTGGCGGCGTCGGGAATCCGCACGCTGGGCGGCGTGGACTACCGTTCGGGGCTGAACCTGGTGGTCGTGGCGGTGGCCATGGCCATGGGCCTGATCCCCGTGGTCTCCCCGGGCTTCTACGAGCAGTTCCCTGCGTGGACCCAGGTGGTGCTGGGCTCCGGCATCAGCGCCGCCGCGCTCACCGCCGTGCTGCTGAACATCCTCTTCAACGAGATCACGTGGGGCTCGCGGCCGGACTCCTCGGTGTTCGCGGCCGCTCCGCCCCGCGTGCTGCCCCGCTCCTTCGTGCAGGGCCTCGAGGAGGGCGACACCGTGGTGGACGGCCGCCTGGTGGCCGGGGACGGCCAGGAGGTGGCCGTGGTCGAGGACCACCTGGTGGAGGACGCCCGCCGCCGCGTGGAGAGCGGCGAGCTCACGGAGACCGGCCAGATCCACCGGGTCTACGCCCAGGACGAGCACCGGGGCGAGCCCGGTGCGGAAGGAGCCCGCCATGACGAACGCCCCTGAGCAGGACAGCGTCCACCGGCACCTGCGCACCACCATCGACGCCGCCGCGCGCAACGCGGCCGCAGACGGCGGCCCGTTCGGCGCCCTGCTCGTCACGGCTGACGGGCGCGAGTTCACCGCCGTGAACCGCGTGACCGCGGACAACGACCCCACCGCCCACGCCGAGGTCTGCGCCATCCGCGCCGCGTGCTCCGCGCTGGGGACGCACGACCTCGGCGGCGCCACGCTCTACTCGAGCTGCGAACCGTGCCCCATGTGCCTCTCCGCGGCCCTCTGGGCGCGCCTGGACCGGGTCTTCTTCGCCGCGGACCGGCATGACGCCGCGGCGGGCGGTTTCGACGACGCCGCCTTCTACGACTTCTTCACCGCCACCCCCGAGCAGAAGGACGCGCTGCTGCCCGTGCGCCACGTGGCCCTCGACACCCGCACCGAGCCCTTCGAGCGGTGGGCGGCGAACGCGCAGCGCACCACCTACTGACCGGCCCGGTCAGGGACCCCTACGGCCCGAACTGCTCGAGCAGCGCGGCCGCGACGCTCACCGCGATCGCCGCGGGGGACTTGCCCGGCACACCGGGGAGCCCGATGGGGCACGTGATGGCGTCCACCGCGGCCGCCGGGTGCCCCTCGGCCACGAGCCGTTTGCGAAACCGCGCCCACTTGGCGGAGGACCCGATCAGTCCCACCGTGGCCAGGTCCCCCCGGCGCAGCGCGGCGTCGCACAGGATGAAGTCCTCGGCGTGGTCGTGGCTCATGATCAGCACGTGCGCCCCGGCAGGGAGCTCGCCCAGGGCGTTCTCGGGCGCTGGACTGTGCCGCGGCTCCAGGCGCGCCGGACCGCCGGTGAGCCCCTCGAACCGGGCGGGCGCCACGTGCTCGGCGCGGCTGTCCACCAGGTGCACGCGCACCGGGAACCGGGACAGCACGTGCGCCAGCTCCCAGCCCACGTGCCCCATGCCGAAGACCGCCACCACGGGGCGGGCGCGCTGCGGTTCGAGCAGCACCTTCACCACGCCTCCGCAGCACTGCCGGGCGTGCTCCACGGGCGCGTGCTCGGTCAGGGAGAACTCCAGGGTCTGCGGTTCGTCCGTGTCCGCGGCGATCAGGGCCCGTGCCCGCTCGACCACCGTGGCCTCGAGGTTGCCGCCGCCCACGGTGTCCCACGTGCGCTCGGCCGCCACCACCATCTTGGTCCCGGCCCGTCGTGGCGCGTGGCCCCGCACGTCCGTGACGGTCACGAGCACGCCCGGCGAGCCCTCCTCGCGCAGCAGCTGCAGGGCGTCCAGCCAGTCCACGTCAGACGGCTGCCGGGGCGTCCGGCGACCGGGCGGGCTCTGCGGCGTCGGCGGCCTCCCGCGCCTCCTGGACGGCCCAGAACACGGCCTCGGGGGTGGCCGGGCTCGCGAGCCGCACACTGTGCCCCTCCGGCCCGAACGACGCCGCCGCGTCGCGCAGCGCCTCGCGCACGCTGAACGCGAGCATCAGCGGCGGTTCCCCCACGGCCTTGGAGCCGTAGACGACGCCGCTCTCGGTCGCCCTCTCGAAGAGGTGCACGTTGAACTCCTCGGGCATCTCGGAGAAGCTCGGGAGCTTGTAGGTGCTCGCCGCCTGGGTGGTGAGCCGACCGCGGGCGGGCCCGTCGGACTCGTCCCAGCGCAGGTCCTCCAGGGTGAGCCACCCGGTGCCCTGCACGAATCCGCCCTCGATCTGTCCCACGTCGATGAGCGGGGAGAGGCTGTCTCCCACGTCGTGGACGATGTCCGTGCGCAGCAGCCGGTACGCCCCGGTGAAGCCGTTCACCTCCACCTCGGACACGGAGGCCCCGTAGGAGAAGTACTTGAAGGGCTCGCCCTCCATCCGCTGGGCGTCCCAGTGCAGCCCGTCGGTGCGGTAGTAGCCCGCGGCCCACAGGGAGATCCGCTGGAAGTAGGCCGTGTGGGCCAGTTCCGCGAACGTCATCTCGCGGTCGTGGAAGCCGAGCCCGGTGACGATCCCGTCCACGAAGCGGACGTCGTCCGGGTGGATGGTGAACTCGCGGGCCGCGACCTCGGCGAGCCGTTCCCGGATCTGCTCGCACGCGTTCTTCACGGCCCCGCCGTTGAGGTCCGAGCCGGAGCTGGCGGCGGTGGCCGAGGTGTTGGGGACCTTGTCGGTGCGGGTGGGGGCGAGCCGCACGGCCTCCAGCGGGACACCCAGTGCGGTGGCCGCCACCTGGCGCATCTTGGTGTGCAGCCCCTGGCCCATCTCGGTGCCGCCGTGGTTGATCAGCACGGACCCGTCCCGGTACACGTGCACCAGGGCCCCGGCCTGGTTGAAGGCGGTGAGGTTGAAGGAGATCCCGAACTTCACGGGCGTCACCGCGAGCGCGCGGCGCACGTCCGGGTGGGTGGCGTTGAACTCATCGATCTCCCGACGCCGCCGGGTGATGTCCGCGCGCCGGTGCAGCTCGTTCCAGATGGCGCTCAGGCGCTCCGCGTGGCGGACGGGCTGCCCGTAGGGGGTGAGCTGGCCGGGGGTGTAGAGGTTGCGGCTGCGCAGCTCCGTGGGGTCCAGACCCAGCAGCGGCGCGCAGCGGCCCAGGACGTCCTCGATCACGAGCATCCCCTGGGGTCCGCCGAAGCCGCGGAAGGCCGTTTGAGAGGTCTTGTTCGTCCGTGCGACCCGGCCGTGCACCTCGATGTCCGGGATCCAGTACGCGTTCTCGATGTGGCACAGGGTGCGCTGCAGCACCGGCTCGGACAGGTCCAGGCTCCACCCGCCGTCGGACGTGACGGTGGCCCGCAGCGCGAGGAGGCGGCCGTCGTCGTCGAAGCCCACCTCCCACTGCGCGTGGTACGGGTGACGCTTGCCGGACAGGGTGATGTCCTGGTTGCGCGTGAGCCGCACCCGCACGGGCCGGCCGGTGAGGGTGGCGCCCAGTGCTGCGACCGCCGCGAAGCCGTGGGGCTGCATCTCCTTGCCGCCGAACCCGCCGCCCATGCGCAGGCACTGGACCGTCACGTCGTGGTTGTGCAGGCCCAGCACGTGGGCCACGATCTCCTGGGTCTCGGTGGGGTGCTGCGTGCTGCACTGGATGAACACCTGCCCGCCCTCGTCCACGTGTGCGAGGGACGCGTGCGTCTCCAGGTAGAAGTGCTCCTGTCCGCCGAACTCGAACTCGCCGCTGAAACGGTGGGGCGCACCCGCGAGCCCGGCCTCTGCGTCCCCCCGGCTGACCGTGGGCTGCCCGCCCTGGAAGCTCCCGGCCGCGATCGCCTCCGTGAGGGTGACGATCGACTCCAGGGGCTCGTACTCCACGGCCACGGCCTCCGCCCCGAGGCGCGCGGCCTCGAGGGTCTCGCCCAGCACCCAGCACACGGCCTGGCCGTGGAACATCACCTCGCGGGGGAACAGGGGCTCGTCCCCCTTGATCCCGGAGTCGTTGGTCCCGGGGACGTCCTCCGCCGTCAGCACGCGCACCACGCCGGGGACCTGCAGCGCGGGAGCGGCGTCCAGGGACGTGATCCGCGCGTGGGCGTGCGGGGCCTGCACGGGCCACGCGTGCAGCACGTTCTGGCTCCGGTGGATCAGGTCGTCCGTGTACAGCGCCTCGCCAGTGGCGTGCTCTGCCGCGCTGTCGTGGGCCACGGCGCGGCCCACCACCGGGTTCTCGGGACGATCCGCGAGCGATGTCATGAGCGCACCTCCTGGGCCTGCACGGGCTGCGCACCAGCCCAGAACTTGAGCATGGACTGCTGGAGCATGGCCGAGCGGTAGCGGGAGCTCGCACGCATGTCGTCGATCGGGGTGCCCTGCCGGCTCAGGGCGAGGGCCGCGGCCACCGCCGTCTCCCGGTTCCACGGCCTGCCCGTCAGCTCCTCCTCGACCTCCCGCGCCCGCAGGGGCGTGGCGGCGACGCCGCCCAGGCCGATCCGCGCGTGGGTCACGGCGGCGTCGTCGACCTGCAGGGCGATGGCCACCGAGACGCTGGAGATGTCGTCGAAGCGGCGCTTGGCGATCTTGTGGAACGCGGCCGTGTTCGCGACCGGCAGCGGGATGCGCACGGCGCGGATGATCTCGTCCGGGCGGCGCACGCTCTCGCGGTACCCGGTGTAGTACTCGTCCAGCGGCACCTCCCGCTCCCCGGACGACGACGCCAGGGCCAGTGACGCGCCCAGGGCCAGCAGCACCGGGGCGGAGTCGCCGATGGGCGAGCCCGTGCCCAGGTTGCCGCCGAACGTGGCGGCGTTGCGGATCAGGCGGGATGCGAACTGGGGGAACAGCTCGTCCAGCAGCGGCACCCGGTGCTCCAGGGCCCGCTCGACCTCGGAGAGGCTGAGCCCGGCGCCGATCTCGAGCCGGTCCGCGCTGACGGTGAGATCGCGCATCTCCTCCAGCCGGTCCACCGCCAGCACCGTGCGGGGCCGGACGTGACGGATGTTGACCTCCACCCCGAGGTCCGTGGAGCCCGCGACGAGCCGTGCCTCGGGATCCTCGGCGAGGGCCTCGAACAGCTCCGCCATGCGTGCGGGGCGCACGAAACGGGCGCCGTCCACCTCGAGCCGGGTGGGGCGCGCTGCAGGGGCGGGATCCTCCTGGCGACGGCGCAGCAGGTCCGTGTCCTCGGGCCGGCCCAGGGCGTAGGCGGCGTCGCGGATGGGCCGGTAGCCGGTGCAGCGGCACAGGTTGCCGCTCAGGGCGTGGAGATCGAAGCCGTTGGGGCCGCACTCGTGGTCGGTGGCGTGCTCCTCGCCCACCGCCTCCGTTCCGGTCTCCCCCGCCCCGCCCTGCGACGCCGGTTCTGCGGGCGCGCAGCGTTCGGGGCGGTAGTACTCGGCGGCCATGGCGCACACGAAACCGGGGGTGCAGTACCCGCACTGGGAGCCGCCGCGCGTGGCCATCTCGCGCTGGACGGGGTGCAGGGTGCCCGGACCGCGCGGGCCAGGAGCCGTGCCCAGCCCCTCGGCCGTGACCACCTCCTGGCCATCGAAGGCCGCTGCGGCGGGCAGGCATGCGTTGACGGAGGTCCACCGGGTGCGGTCGTCACCGTCGGGCCGGGCCACGAGCACGGCGCACGCCCCGCACTCCCCCTCGGCGCACCCCTCCTTGGCCCCGGTCAGGCCCTGCTCCCGCAGCGCGTCGAGCAGTCGCGTGTGCGGGGCGAGCGCGGAGAGTTCCCGCTCCCGTCCGTTGACGGTCAACCGGATGTCGTTCATGGCGCTGGCTCCTCGTGACAAGCCACCGGGTGCAGCGCGCAGCGGATCAGTGCCCAGCCGTACCGGGAGCTCGCTGGCGCGGAACCAGTGCAGTGCGTGTGTGCTCGCCCGGTAGATAGTCCGATCCGGACCCGCCGTAGGCTGTTGGGCCACGTTAGCCAGATCACATGCTCTGCCGCAAGGCGGTGGACCACCCCGTTGACGGGGGTGACACGGCTCACATACCGTGTACGGACAACAGATATATCAGATGCCGACAACCGGCAGCCGAGCCCGGGCAGGCCCTTGCCGCGGCACCGCGCTCGTCCCCGCCGCCCGATCCCAAGCCGATCCGAACGGAGTCTCCCGATGGCCGACCTGCTCCCGGAGCACCCGGACTTCCTATGGCACAACCCGGACCCCAAGCCCTCCTACGACGCCGTGATCGTGGGCGGCGGCGGCCACGGGCTGGCCACCGCGTACTACCTGGCCAAGAACCACGGCATCACGAACGTGGCGGTGCTGGAGCGCGGGTGGCTGGCCGGCGGGAACATGGCGCGCAACACCACGATCATCCGCTCCAACTACCTGTGGGACGAGTCTGCGGCCATGTACGAGCACTCGCTGAAGCTGTGGGAGGGGCTGCCGGAGGAGCTGGAGTACGACTTCCTGTTCTCCCAGCGCGGGGTGATGAATCTGGCCCACACCCTCGGGGACGTCCGTGAGTCCGTGCGCCGGGTGAACGCCAACAAGCTCAACGGCATCGACGCCGAGTGGATCGACCCGCAGCAGGTCAAGGAGCTGTGCCCGATCATCAACATCGACGACGACCTGCGCTACCCGGTCATGGGGGCCACCTACCAGCCGCGCGCGGGCATCGCCAAGCACGACCACGTGGCCTGGGCGTTCGCCCGCAAGTGCGACGAGATGGGCGTGGACATCATCCAGAACTGCGAGGTCACCGGCTTCGTCAAGGACGGCGACCGCGTGGTGGCCGTGGAGACCTCCCGCGGGCGGATCAGCACCGGCAAGGTGGGCCTGTGCGCCGCCGGCCACAGCTCGGTGCTCGCGGAGCTGGCCGGGTTCCGGCTGCCCATCCAGTCCCACCCGCTGCAGGCGCTCGTCTCGGAGCTGCACGAGAAGGTGCACCCCACCGTGGTGATGTCCAACCACGTGCACGTGTACGTGTCCCAGGCCCACAAGGGCGAGCTGGTCATGGGTGCCGGTGTGGACGCCTACAACGGCTACGGCCAGCGCGGGGCGTTCCACGTGATCGAGGAGCAGATGGCCGCCGCCGTGGAGCTGTTCCCGGTGTTCGCGCGAGCCCACGTGCTGCGCACGTGGGGCGGGATCGTGGACATCACCCTGGACGCCTCCCCGATCGTGTCCAAGACCCCGGTGGAGCAGATGTACGTGAACTGCGGGTGGGGCACGGGCGGGTTCAAGGGAACGCCCGGCGCCGGCTACTCCTTCGCGCACACCATCGCCACCGACGAACCGCACCCCCTCAACGAGCCGTTCTGCCTGGAGCGCTTCGAGACCGGTGTGCTCATCGACGAGCACGGCGCCGCCGCCGTGGCCCACTGACCGAGACCCGCAACACCCGTCAGGAGTGAAGCCCCATGTTGCTGATCGAATGCCCCTACTGCGGGCCGCGCGACGAGACCGAGTACCACTACGGCGGTGAGGCCCACGTGCCCTACCCGGAGGACCCCTCCGAGCTCTCGGACCGGGAGTGGGCCGAGTACCTCTTCTACCGCAACAACCCCAAGGGCCTGCTCAAGGAGCGCTGGGCCCACACGGTGGGGTGCCGCCGCTGGTTCAACGTGGTCCGGGACACCGCCACGTACGAGATCACGGCCGTCTACCGCATGGGCGAGAACGCCCCCGAGCAGGAGCCAGGAGGCACGCGATGAGCGCATCGAACCGTTGTCCCGCGTCCGTCCGTGAGGGCACGGGCATCGACCGCGGCACCGAGCTGTCCTTCACCGTGGACGGCACGCAGTACGCCGGCCACCCCGGTGACACCCTCGCGTCCGCACTGCTGGCCGCCGGGCACATCCGCTGCGGGGACTCCATGTACCTGGGGCGCCCGCGCGGGATCGTGAGCGCGGGGGTCGAGGAGCCCAACGCCCTGGTCACGGTCCAGCCGCGCACGCCGCGCGACGTCGCCGAGTCCATGCTGCCCGCCCCCGCGGTGGAGCTCACCGAGGCCATGGTGGCGGAGTTCGTCAGCGGACAGGGCCCTCTGGACCCCGCACGGGACGGCGCCTACTACGACACCAGGAACGTCCACACGGACGTGCTGGTGGTCGGCGCGGGCCCGGCGGGACTCGCCGCGGCACGCGAAGCGGCCCGTTCCGGGGCCCGTGTGGTGCTCATGGACGAGCAGACGCGCCCGGGCGGATCGCTGCTGAGCCGCCCGGAGGACGTCGTGGACGGGGTGCCCGGGTGGCAGTGGGCGCGGCAGTGCGCCGAGGAGCTCGCCGCGCAGCCCGAGGTGACCGTGCTGCAGCGCACCACGGCCTTCGGCAGCTACGACAGCAACTACGTGGTGGCCCTGCAGAGGCGCACCGACCACCTCACGCGTGATCCCGGTCCCGGGGTGTCCCGGCAGCGGGTCTGGCACGTGCGGGCGGCCCAGGTGGTCCTGGCCACCGGCGCGCACGAGCGTCCGCTAGTGTTCGCGGACAACGACCGCCCCGGGATCATGCTCGCCGGGGCCGTGCGCACCTACCTCAACCGCTACGGGGTCACCGCGGGCCACCGGGCGGTGGTCACCACCACCAACGACTCCGCCTACGACCTCGTCGCGGATCTCGTGGCCGCCGGTGTGGAGGTGGCCGCCGTGGTGGACTCCCGCCCCGACCTCACGGACACCGCACAGCGCGTGGCCCGCGAGACCGGCGTGGCGGTGCGCACCGGCAGCGCCGTGTGCGGCACCGAGGGCAGCGCCGAGGACGGGCGAGTGAGCGCCGTGCTGGTCACCGCGCTCGACGCCGCGGACCAGCCCGTGGATGAGCCGGAGCGCGTCGAGGCGGACCTGCTGGCCGTCGCCGGGGGCTGGAGCCCCGTGGTGCACCTGCACAGTCAGCGCCAGGGCCGGCTGCGCTGGGACGAGGACCTCGCCGGTTTCGTGCCCGCGGGCGCGGTGCGCGACCAGCAGACAGCCGGCGCGGTCAACGGCACCCTGGACCTTGCCGGGTGCCTCGCCGAGGGTGCCCGCGCGGGCGCTCAGGCCGCCCAGGACGCGGGCTTCGCGTGCACGCCCCGGGTTCCCCACACCGCCGCCACGCCCATCACACCCACCCACCCCCTGTGGCTGGTCCCGAGCGGGCCCGGCGCGGAGCAGGACTGGGACCGGCACTTCGTGGACCTGCAGCGGGACCAGACCGTCGCGGACGTGCTGCGCTCCGTGGGTGCGGGAATGCGTTCGGTGGAGCACGTGAAGCGCTACACCTCCATCTCCACGGCCAACGACCAGGGCAAGACCTCCGCGGTCAACGCCATCGGCGTGATCGCCGCGGCGCTGAACCAGCAGGACGTGGGCGGTTTCGGCACCACCACCTACCGGGCGCCCTACACGCCCGTGGCCTTCGCGGCGCTGGCCGGACGACGCCGCGGGCAGCTCTTCGACCCCGCACGCCTGACCCCGGTCCACTCGTGGCACGTGGCGCACGGCGCCGAGTTCGAGGACGTGGGGCAGTGGAAGCGCCCGTGGTTCTACCCGCAGCCCGGTGAGGACATGGACGCCGCCGTGCTGCGCGAGTGCGCGGCCGTGCGAACCTCCGTGGGGTTCATGGACGCCACCACGCTGGGCAAGATCGAGATCCGCGGCACGGACGCCGGGGAGTTCCTCAACCGCGTGTACACGAACGCGTTCAAGAAGCTCAAGCCCGGCATGGGCCGCTACGGCGTGATGTGCACCCCGGACGGGATGGTCTTCGACGACGGCGTGACCCTGCGCCTGGACGAGGACCGCTACCTGATGACCACCACCACGGGCAACGCCGCCGCGGTGCTCGAGTGGCTCGAGGAGTGGTCCCAGACGGAGTGGCCCGAGCTGGACGTCACCTTCACGTCCGTGACCGAGCAGTGGACCACGGTGGCCGTGGCCGGTCCGAGGTCCCGGGACGTGATCGCCAAGCTCGCACCGCAGCTGGACGTCTCCCAGGACGCGTTCCCGTTCATGGCGTTCCGGGAGACCGTGCTCGCGTCGGGGGTCCCGGCGCGGATCTGCCGGATCTCGTTCTCGGGCGAGCTCGCGTACGAGGTCAACGTGTCCGGGTGGTACGGGCTGTCCGTGTGGGAGGACGTCTTCGCCGCCGGTGAGGAGTTCGGGATCACCCCGTACGGCACCGAGACCATGCACGTGCTGCGCGCGGAGAAGGCCTTCCCCATCGTGGGCCAGGACACTGACGGCACCGTGACCCCGCAGGACCTGGGCATGGAGTGGGTGGTGTCCAAGACCAAGGACTTCATCGGCAAGCGCTCCTACGACCGCCCCTCGGCCACGGACCCGCAGCGCAAGCAGCTCGTGGCCGTGCTGCCCACGGACCGTGTGACCCGCCTGCCGGAGGGCGCGCAGCTGATCGCGGCGGGCACCCCCGTGACGCCCGAGCAGGGCCCCGTGCCCATGGTCGGGCACGTGACCTCCGCCTACCGCAGCGCGGCCCTGGACCGCACGTTCGGTCTTGCACTGGTGGAGAACGGCCGCCAGCGCATCGGCGAGACCCTCCAGGCCCCGCTCGACGGCACGCTGGTGGACGTCACGATCGCCGAACCCGTCATCTACGACCCCGAAGGGAACCGCCGAGATGGTTGAGTCACCCACCACCGACATCACCGGGCTGCACCACAGCCCGCTCGAACCACTGGCCGAGGCCATGCGCGAGGGCTCCGTGGACGGCGCCCGGGGCGTGAGCCTGCGGGAGATCCCGTTCCTGGCCATGGCGGGGATCCGCGTGAGCCCCGGGACGGGGGCAGCGGAGGCACTGTGCGACGTCGTCGGGCTGGACCTGCCCGCGGGACCCGGGGACGTCAGCGGCGCCACGGAGGCCACCGCGCTGCTGTGGCAGGGCCCGGACGAGTTCCTGCTCGTGGCGCCGGACGAGACCGTGGTCCCCGCCGAGCTCGCGGACCACGAGCGCGAACCCGGTGCACTGCCGAGCCTGTCCACCCACCCGCTGATCGTGCGGCTGGCCCGGGTGCTCGCCGAGTCCGGCGCCCGCGGTCAGGTGGTGGACCTCTCCGCCAACCGGACCACGCTGGAGCTCAGCGGACCCTCGGCGCGCGCCACGCTCGAGAAGGGCTGCCCCATGGACCTCCACCCGCGGGAGTTCCCCGTGGGCCGGGCCGTGTCCACCACGCTGGGTCCCGTGCAGGTGCTTCTCTGGCGCACGGGGGAGCAGCAGTGGCGGATCATGCCGCGCGCCTCCTTCGCGCAGTACACCGCCCAGTGGCTCCTGGATGCCATGATCGAGTTCGGGTCCCCCGAGATCCCCTGACACGGGACCGGTCGGCCAGCCCGCCCGCCCCCTTTGCACCCCACCCCGAGGAGAGCCCGTGAGCACCCCGCAGCCCGTGACGTCCGCAGCGGCCCCCGGCGCCGAGCCCCGCACCCGCGAACTGGTGCTGACCCTCGACTGCCCCGAGCAGCCCGGGATCGTGCACGCCGTGAGCGGTGTGCTCCTGGAGCACGGGGCCAACATCGTGGAGCTGACCCAGTACGACGACCGCCGGGTGGGGCACTTCTTCATGCGGGTGCACATGGCTCCCACCGAGGGCGCGGCGCTGGACCAGCAGAGCCTGCGGGAGGACCTCACCCCGGTGGCCGAGCGCTTCGGGATGCGGTGGGAGCTGCACGAGCACGGAGCGAAGCGCCGGGTGCTCGTGATGGTCTCCAAGTTCGGGCACTGCCTCAACGACCTGCTGTTCCGCGCCCGCACCGGGGAGCTGCCGGTGGAGATCGTGGCCGTGGTGTCCAACCACCTGGACCACCAGCGCCTCGTGGAGTGGCACGGCATCCCGTTCTTCCACGTGCCCGTCACCAAGGACACCAAGCCGGAGGCCGAGGCCCGCCTGCTGGACCTCGTGGACCGCTTCGAGGTGGACCTGGTGGTGCTGGCCCGGTACATGCAGGTGCTCAGCGACTCTCTGGCCACCCGCATGGAAGGGCGCGTGATCAACATCCACCACTCGTTCCTGCCGTCCTTCAAGGGCGCCAAGCCCTACCACCAGGCCTACGACCGCGGGGTCAAGACCGTGGGCGCCACCGCCCACTACGTCAACGCGGAGCTGGACGAGGGCCCGATCATCACCCAGCAGGTCGTGGAGGTGAACCACGCCTACGGCCCCGAGGACCTCGTGGCCGCCGGCCGGGACACCGAGTGCAAGGCGCTCTCGGACGCCGTCCGCTGGCACTGCGAGGGCCGGGTGATCCTGCACGGCGCCAAGACGGTGGTGCTGCGATGACAGGCCCCACGGCCTCCCTGGCCGAGCAGGCGTTCCAGCAGCTGCAGGACCGGCTGATCTTCCTGGACATCGCCCCGGGGCTGCCGCTCAACGAGGCACGCCTGTCGGTCGAGCTGGAGCTGGGCCGCACCCCGCTGCGGGAGGCGATCAAGCGGCTGGAGTCCGAGCACCTGGTGGTCACGTACCCGCGCCGGGGCACGTTCGCGACCCCCGTGGACATCACCGCCCTGTCCGAGATCTCGCAGGTGCGCGAGGTGCTCGAACCGCTCGCCGCGCGCACGGCGGCGGCGCGTCGTGGGGGGCGGGAACGGGAGCAGCTGGAGGCACTGGTCCAGGAGCTCTCCACGCTCTCGGACGACGAGCTGCGCCAGGACAACGCCCTGCGCTGGGACCTGCACGTGCACCGCGCGGTGTACGCCGCCGCGGGCAACGCCCACCTGCAGGCCACCCTGGAGCGCTACAGCAACCTGGCCACCCGCATCTGGTGCGTGGCCGCGGACCGGGTGCCGCAGCTGCGCGGGCACATCGACATCCACACCACCCTGCTGCGCGCGGTGCTCGACGGGGATGAGGAGACCGCCACCGAGGTCATGCGCCACCACGTGCAGGACTTCGAGGAGCAGATCCGGCAGGTGCTGTGAACCGCACCCTCCCTAGACTCGGGGCATGACCCCACGTCCCGGACCCGCGGGCCGCGAGCCGGCCGAGCGGCGGCGTCGTCGTCGCCCGCACCCGCCGGCCCCGGGAGGCGCCCCGCGCCCCGAGGACGACGTTGCACGTGGGCCCTACGCCCGGCACGCCCCGTCTCCGCCTGCCCCCACCGGGACGGGAACGGACGGGGTGGAGCGCACGGTGCACCTGGACGACGAGCGGTTCCTGTGCGTGCGCACGGACGGCCCCCGGGACGGCCGCCCGGTGGTGCTGATCACCGGGCTGGGCTTCGACCTGACCACGTGGCCGGAGGCGTTCGTGGACGCTCTGGCGTCGCACGGGCACCGCGTGCTCCGGGTGGACAACCGGGACACGGGGCGCTCGTTCCGCGCCACCAGCGCCCCTCCCACGGCCCGCCAGCTGCTGAGCGGGTACCTGCCCGCGGGGCAGTACACGGTGGAGGACATGGCCGACGACGTCGCCGACGCCCTGGCGGTGCTGGGCGTGGCGCGCGCGGACGTCCTCGGGTTCTCCCTGGGCGGGATGATTGCGCAGGCCCTGGCCGCCCACCACCCGGAGCGGGTTCGGCGGCTCGTGTCCCTGTGCTCGACCACCGGTGACCCCTCCGTGGGCTCGGTGGCGGCGTCCACGGCCGCGATGCTGGCCCTGCCCGGGGCCCGCACCCGCCGGTTGTACGTCCGCTCACGCATGGTCATGTCCCGGCACCTGGCCGGCCCGGGGTTCCCCGTGGACCCCGGGTACGAACGCCACCTGGCGCAGACGCACTGGCGGCGCAGCCTGGACCCGCGTCACGAGGCCTCGGCCATGCGGCGTCAGATCGGCGCGATCCGGGCCTCCGGGGACCGCACCCCGCAGTTGCGCTCGATCACCGCCCCCACGCTCGTGCTGCACGGGGACCGGGACAGGATCGTGCGCCCGGACGGCGGGCCCGCCACGGCCCGGGCGATCCCCGGGTCGCGCTTCGAGACCGTGCCCGGCATGGGCCACCAGGTGCACCCCCTGGTGGTCCCCCGCCTGCTCGAGCTCGTGCTCCCGCACCTGGCGCCATGATCTCTGGCCACCAGAACGCTCCCTGCGCGGCCCACCCGTGATAACAAGGACTCCGAGAACCGATGCGAACGCCGCCGTGCCCGGTGCCTGGCCACCGCGTGCAGAAAGTGACGTAGATGGACAAGACCCACGACCGCCTGCCACGGCTGGCCAGCGCCCTGGTGTTCCTGGCCTCCCTGTGGTCCCTCGTCTCCATCCCGTTCCCCCGCGGTGAGGCCCTCTACCTGGTGGACGACGCGTTCACCGCGCTCGGCGTCCCGGCCGGGCCCAACCTGTTCCTCGCGCTGAGCCTGTTCATCGTGGGCGCCGCGCTGCGCCGCAGGCTGCGGATCGCGTGGTTCGTGTCCTTGGCCGTGCTGGCGGTGGAGATGCTCGTGTACGTGCTCACGGGCGTCGTGCTGGTCTCGGACTCGCTGGAGGGTGAGCTGGACGCCCTGGACTGGGTGCTGCTCAGCGTGGGCTGCGTGGTCACGCTCGCGTGGATCGTGGCGTTCGTCGTGCGCCGCCGCGACTTCCCCGCACGGATGCGCCACGGCGCCACCCGCCAGGCCCTGCTCACCCTCGTGGCGGGCCTGGCCCTGGTGATCGTCCTGGTCTCCACCGTCTCCTGGTTCATCCCCAGCCACCTGCACGGCATCGAGCACCTGTGGTTCTCCTTCCGCAGCGTCACGGGGCTGTCCCTGCCGCGCAGCATCTCCGACGGCTCGGCGGGACCGCACTGGCTCGCGACGCTGGGCGGCGTGCTGGGTGCCGCCGTGCTGTTCTACGCGGTGTGGAGCTTCACGCAGTCCGCGCAGCGCTCCGAGGTGATGGGCCCGGAGGACGAGCTGCACGTGCGCCGGCTGCTCGCCACGAACGGCAACCAGGACTCCCTGGGGTACTTCGCCACCCGTCGGGACAAGTCCGTGATCTTCTCCGCGGACGGGCGTGCCGCCGTGTCCTACCGCGTGATCGGCTCCGTGTGCCTGGCCTCCGGGGACCCCCTGGGCCACCCGGACGCGTGGCAGGACGCCATTGCCGCGTGGCAGCGCGAGGGCCGCGTGCACGCGTGGCGCATGGGCGTGCTCTCCGCCTCGGAGACCGGCGCCCGCGCGTACATCAAGGCCGGCCTGAAGGCCCGCCCGCTCGGGGACGAGGCCGTGCTCGACACCGAGTCCTTCACCCTGGAGGGCCGGGCCATGCGCCCGGTCAAGCGCGCGGTCGCCCGCGTGTGCGAGGCCGGTTGCACCGTCACCGCCGAGCGCCACAGCCAGCTGGACGCCGCCACGATGCAGCAGATCATCGACCTCTCCGAGCAGTGGCGCGGGGACGAGGCGGACCGCGGCTTCTCCATGGCCCTTAACCGCCTCGCGGACCGCACGGACGGGCGAAGCGTGGCGGTGCTCGTGCGGGACGCCTCCGGGCAGATCGTGGCCCTGCAGTCCTACGTGCCGTGGGGCACCCGCGGCCTGTCCCTGGACCTGATGCGCCGCTCGCCGCAGGCCCCCAACGGCGTCAACGAGGCCATGGTGGCCACCCTCGCCGAGGAGGGCGGGGATCTTGGCGTGCGGGAGATCTCCCTGAACTTCGCGATGTTCCGCTCCGTGTTCACCGGCGCGGACAAGGTGGGCGCGGGCATCGGCGTGCGCCTCGCGGACCGCGTGCTCACGTGGGGCAACCGCTTCTGGCAGCTCGAGTCGCTCTACGAGGCCAACGCCAAGTACCTGCCCCGCTGGGATGCGCGCTTCGTCTGCTACGACTCCACTGCCAACCTGCCCTACATCGGCATCGCCGCGGGCCGCGCCGAGGGCTTCCTCCCGGGCCGTCCGCCGCGCCCCGGTCACGACGGCGAGGCCCTGCTGGCCGGGCCCGACGGCGCTCCCACCCCCCTCGCGGACCTCGCCATCGCGCAGGACCGCGAGCTGCTCACCCCGCCCCGCCCGGTGCGCCACCTCACCGAGCAGCAGCGGGTCCGCCACGCCAAGCTGGATGTGCTGCGCGAGGCCGGGATGGAGCCCTACCCCGTGGGTGTGCCCTACACGATGTCCCTGGAACGGGCACGGCAGATCATCGAGGAGGGCGCGGAGGCCACTGTCGCCGAGCCCGTCTCGCTGGGAGGGCGCGTGCGCGAGCTGCGTGACTTCGGCGGCGTCGTCTTCGCCGTGATCGAGGAGCACGACGTGCGGCTGCAGGTGATCCTGGAGGACTCCGCCGTGAGCCCCGAGCTGCTGAGCCTGTGGCGGCGCGCGGTGGACGTGGGGGACCACATCTCCGCGACCGGCACGCTTGGCCGCAGCCGCCGCGGGGAGCCCTCCCTGCTGGCGACCTCCTGGGCCATGGCCTCCAAGTCCCTGCGCCCCGTGCCGAGCGACCACACCGGGTTCACCAACCCGGAGGCGCGCGTGCGCCAGCGCTACCTGGACCTGATCGTGAACAAGGACTCCGCACGGCTGCTGCGCGCCCGCTCGCGCGGCATCGCGGCCATGCGGCAGTCCTTCATGGAGCGCGGCTACATGGAGGTGGAGACCCCCATGCTGCAGGCCGTGCACGGCGGAGCAAGCGCCCGCCCGTTCCGCACCCACATCAACGCCTACAACGCGGACCTCTACCTGCGCATCGCCCCGGAGCTGTACCTCAAGCACCTGTGCGTGGGTGGCATGGACAAGATCTTCGAGCTCAACCGCAACTTCCGCAACGAGGGCGCGGACGCCACCCACAACCCCGAGTTCACCTCCGTGGAGGCGTACGCGGCGCACGGCGACTACAACACCATGCGGGTGCTCACCCGGGACCTCATCATCGAGGTGGCCACCGCGATCCACGGCGAGCCCGTGGCCGTGCGCCCGGACGGCAACGGCGGGGAGACCCGCATCCGGCTGGACCACGAGTGGCCCGTGATCCCCGTACACCAGGCGGTCTCCGAGGCCACCGGCACCCTGCTGACCTCGCACACCCCGCTGGAGGAGGTGCGGGCGGTGGCCTCAGCGCACAGCGTGCACTGGAGCGAGGAGATGACCGCCGGTGAAGTGGTCCTGGAGCTCTACGACGAGCTCGTGGAGGGCCAGACCACCCTGCCGGTGTTCTACACGGACTTCCCGCTGGAGACCTCCCCGCTGACGCGCACGCACCGCACGGACCCGAAGCTCTCGGAGCGCTGGGACCTGGTGGCGTTCGGCGCGGAGATCGGCACCGCGTACTCGGAGCTCGTGGACCCCGTGGACCAGCGCAACCGCCTGACGGAGCAGTCCTACAAGGCCGCCGCCGGCGATCCGGAGGCCATGGAGGTGGACGAGAACTTCCTCACCGCCCTGGAGTACGCCATGCCTCCCACGGGTGGCCTGGGCATCGGCGTGGACCGGATGATCATGATGCTCACGGGCACCAACATCCGCGCCACCCTGGCGTTCCCGTTCACCCGCCCCAACGAGCAGCGCTGAGGGTTTCCTCCTCACCGGAGACGGCTGCCGCCCACGGGTTCCTCCCGCGGGCGGCGGCCGAGGGCACCCGCCCGGTGCGCAGCAGCACCACCGCCAGCGCAGATCCCGCCGCCCCGGCGACCGTGAGGGGCACGGTGAGCAGCGTGACGATCTCCCACAGCGGCGGCACCGCGGCGCACACCACCGCCACGGCCACCGCGGCGGAAGACAGCGCCACCGGGCGGGATCCCCACGGGGCGGTCGACGCCGCCTCGACCCGACGCAGCGCAGCGGCCACCACGAGCACCACCGCCCAGCACAGCACCGCGAGGGGCAGCCGCAGCCACCACCACCCGGCCGATCCGGGGAGGGGGTCCGGGCCACCGGCCAGGAACCACACGGCCATGACCGCCACGACCAGCGGCAGGTGCCACAGGTAGATGGTCAGGGCCCGCGTGCCCACCACGGACGCGACCGCCTGCGCGGACCGCCACCGCATGAGCCTCCGCAGTGCCGGGGAGAGCACCTCCAGCAGGCACGCCTGCGCCACCCCGAGCAGCACCATGCACACCGTGGGCGGGTTGAGGTTGGTGAGCATGTCCGGCACGTAGGCCCCGGAGGCCACGCACAGCCCGAGCAGGGCGTAGCACCCGGCGGCGAGCGCCACGAGCACCACCCGGGACCGCGCGGCGAACCAGCCGTCCGCGCGGAAGAACCCGAGCTGCTGCACGAGCGGCCACACGAACACCATGTTGAGCAGCCCCCACCACTGCTGCCCGGTGGCCATCCGCAGCAGGTCCACGGCCACGGTGCCCGAGAGCAGGAACCAGCTCCACACCCACCCCGTGTTTTCATGCATACGCATGAACAAGGGCGTGAGCGCCTGGCAGATCAGGTAGGCCGCGAGGAACCACAGCGCCATCCCCATCCCGGACAGCGCGAAGCCCACGAGCTCGTACGGAGCGCCCGCCACGAGCGCGGCCCCCGCGCCGAGGGCCAGAGCTCCCCACAGCACCGCGGCCGGCTGCACGAGCCGCAGGGTGCGCTCGCGCACGTACTCTCCCGCGGCCACGCCCCGCGCACGACGACGCCGCCACGCCCCCGCCGCGGCCGCCCCACCCACCACGAAGAACAGGGGCATGATCTGGAAGACCCACGTGGCCCACCAGTACCAGGGCTGCAGCGTGGGCACGAGCACCGAGCGGATCTCCCCCAAGGCGGGATCCCTGGTGATGGTGACCATGAGGATGTGGATGCACACCACCGCGATCACGCACCCCACGCGGGCCGGAGGGGCTTGGGGCCGGCGTGGGCGGAGCGGCGGAGGGCGGGCCGGAGGGGCGCGGGGCCGGCGTGGGCGCAGCGGCGGAGCGCGGGCCGGAGGTGTCCGGGGCGTGCTGGGGCATGGATCACACTGTAGGGCGCTGCGAGGCCCGGTGGCCCTGCTTGCGCGACTGTGCAGTCCCGCCACCTCCACGTGTTTGCCTGCACCACCCCGTGCGCCGGACGGTTCGCACCCACCTCGGGCCCCACGGGTCGAGGTGGGGAAAACCCCACCCCGACCCGGTGGCCAGCACTCGCGCGCCGCGGGCCGGGGTGTCCGTAGCGTGGAGGCCATGAGCACACGAGCCACGAACTCCACCCCGCCGTGGGACGCGCCGCGGCACACAGCGCAGGACACCACGGAGCACCTCGAACCCACCGCGGAGGCCACCCGGCCCCTGCCCCCGAGCAGCCTGCTGCTGCCCGAGGAGCGGGAGCAAGACGCCCCGCGCGGGCAGGGCCGGGAGCACGGCCGGGACAACACCCCTGGCCACCCAGCGCCCACCGGCAGAACGCGGCCCTCCGGAACCGAGCAGCCCACCGAGGCGCTGCCGGCGCCGGGAACCCGTGCGGGCGGCGTCGTCACCCACGGCGGCGCGGTGAACACCGGCGGGGGCGTGCACCATGGCGTGGGCATGAACCGCGGCGGAGGCGTGAACGGCGGCACTCCGACCGGAGGCGCGCCGACCACCGAGGCCCCCGCCCCGCGGGAGTGGCGGATGTTCTCCCCCAGAACCCTGTTCTTCGGGACCCTGGATCTGGTGGTGGACTCGGTGCTGAACGCGGCGCTGATCACCCTGGTGTTCGGGCTGCTCGTGGCGGGCATCGCCACCCTGCCGTTCCTGGGCGCGGGCGTGCTCGTGCTCGCGGGCACGGTGTACGTGATGATGGCGGCGGTGTGGCTGGAGCGGCGTCGCTCGGCGTCCTCGTTCGGCCTGGACATCCGCGATCCCCAGCGGCGGCGCAGCCCGCGCAGGGACTGGGTGCGCTGGCCCCACCAGGTGTGGCTGGACCTCAGCGACGGCTCCCTGTGGCTCGGGCTGCTCCACCTGGTGCTCACGTGCGCGCTGGGCTGGCTCGCGCTGCTGCCGTTCGTCACGGTGGGCGCGGGCACCGCGCTCGCCCTCGCCCCGCTCTACGCTCCCGACGACTCCGTGGTGCGCCAGGCCCTGGCCGCCGTCGGGGACCTGCCCGAGTGGGCCGCCGTGGTGCTCGCCGTGGCCGCGGTGGTGCTGAGCGTGCTGCTCGGCCTGCTGGCCACGCTGGCCCACCGCGGGCTCTCCGCCGGGCTGCTGCGCCAGAGCGAGTCCATGCGGCTGCGCCGTGAGGCGCTGGAGGCCCGCCGCCGCGCCGAGCACGAGTCCGCCGCCAAGGAGTCAGCAGTCCGTGGCGCGGAGACCGAGCGCTCCCGCATCGAGCGGGACCTGCACGACGGCGTCCAGCCGCAGCTGGTCTCGGTGGCCATGAACCTCTCGATGGCCTCGTCCCGGATCGACACCGATCCCGCCGCCGCCAAGCAGCTCGTGGCGGAGGCCCACGGCACCACCAAGGCCGCGATCACGGAGCTGCGCCGCCTCGCCCGCGGCTTCCACCCCGCTGTGCTCGAGGACCGCGGGCTCGACGCCGCCCTGTCCGCCGTGGCCGCGCAGGCCCCGTTCCCCGTGGACGTCTCCGTGACGGTCCCCCGGCTGGAGCCGCGCACCGAGGCCGCCATCTACTTCGCGGTCTCCGAGAGCCTCACCAACGCCGTCAAGTACTCCGGCACCCGCTCTGCGGACGTGGCCGTGTCCCTGCAGAACGGCGCGGCCCCCGGCACGAGCGTGGTGGTGGCCGGTGTCCGCGACTTCGGCCGCGGCGGCGCCCGGGTGGTCCCCGGCGGCGGCCTGTCCGGGATCCAGGACCGCATCCGCTCCGCGGGCGGCCGGTTCTTCGTGGACTCCCCGGCCGGCGGCCCCACGGAGATCATCGTGGAGCTGCCCCTCACCGGCCCCACCGCGCCCCGCACCGCGCGGAGCACAGCCGGCACGGACCACGCCGCTCACCACGGGGGCGCGAGCGCACCGGGCACCTCCGGTGGGCCGGGGCAGGGAACGGGCGGGGCGGCGTCGTCGTACCCCGCGGCCGGAAACGCGTACCCCACAGCGGGAGAGGAGTACTGAGATGCGCATCGTGATCGCCGAGGACGCCGTGCTGCTGCGCGCCGGACTGGTGCGCCTGCTCACGGACGCCGGGCACCAGGTGGTGGCCGAGACGGACACCGCCGAGGGACTTGTGAAGGCCGTGGAGGAGCACCGCCCGGACTTCGCCCTGGTGGACGTGCGGCTGCCGCCCACGTTCAGCGACGAGGGCATCCGCGCCGCCGTGCTCATCCGCTCCGCCCACCCGGAGGTGGCCGTGCTGGTGCTGTCCCAGTACGTGGAGGAGCGCTACGCGTCCGAGCTGATCGCGTCCCGTCGCGAGGGCCTGGGCTACCTGCTCAAGGACCGTGTGGCGGACGTGGACCAGTTCCTCGAATCGGTGCAGACCGTGGGTTCCGGTGGCACCGTGCTGGACCCGGAGGTGCTCACCCAGATCCTGGTGCGCTCCCGGCGCCGCGAGGACATGGAGCTGCTGTCCCCGCGCGAACGCGAGGTGCTGGGCCTCATGGCGCAGGGGCTGTCCAACGCCTCGATCGCCGCGAACCTCTACCTCACCGAGTCGGCCGTGGAGAAGCACATCGGCTCGATCTTCGCCAAGTTGGGCGTCATCTGCGAGACCGGCAACCGCAGGGTCCTGGCCGTTCTCAAGTACCTCGGCTACTCGGACCACTCTCTCTAGGACACGTCATGAGCACACAGTTTCCCGATCCCTCATCCTCTTCCTCCTCGACGACGCCGCCCGCGGGCCTTCCCGGCGACGGCCGCCCTCCGCAGGACCTCCCGAACGCGGCGCCGCTCGGCGCGGGGCACCTCAGCGGGGCGTCCCACGAGCCCCACGACCGTCCCATGTCCCGCGGCGAGCGCCGCGCGTGGAACACCGCGACCGCCGTCCTCGGCGGGGTGGTTGCCCTCGGGCTGGTCCTGGGCGGCGCCGGGACGGCGGCGGCGCTGGCCCTGACGCAGGAGCGCGACGGTTCCTGGACCGCAGCCTCCGCCATCAAGAAGATCCGCGTGGACACCCGCACCGCCACGGTGAACGTCACCACGAGCCCCACCGTGGAGCACGTGGAGGTGCAGTGGCACGAAACTGGCTGGTGGCTGCCCGATCACCAGATCACCCCCACGGTCGAGAACGGCGTGCTGAGCCTGGACGCCGTGCCACAGGAGGAGTCCGCGTGGGCCACCGGTCCCCGGCAGATCTCGGTGGTCGTCCCGCAGGACGCCCCCGCAGCCTCCCTGGATATCTCCAGCACGAGCGGCGCAGTGAACGTGCAGGGTACCTACCAGGACGTCTCCGCCTTCTCCGAGATGGGCTCGGTCACGGCCACGGACGTCAAGGCCTCCGTGCTGGACGCCCGGGCGACCACCGGGCAGGTGGTGCTGGACGGGGTGCGTGTGAAGAACCGCCTTGACGCCCACGTGACATTGGGGATGGCGCTCGTCGAGGCCCAGGGCCCCGCCCCGCAGCGCACCTCCGTCACCGCGACCACCGGCGCGTACGGGGTGGACATGCCCGGCGCGGACTACTGGTACCCGCAGAGCAGCCAGCACGACGTCGCGGATCCCCACCATCCGCGCACGACCACCCCCGGTGGCTCCGAGTCCGCCGGGAATTCGTGGGGCAACGGTGACTCGTGGAGCTCGGACGAGGGCCTGCAGGCCGCCACCCAGGGCGGGGCGCCGAGCACCGAGTACGACGCGGATTCCAAGTGCGACGCCGCGCCCAAGGGCCGGCCCTGCCTGTTCCTGAAGGGGACGCCGGTGGACGTGCGGGACTCCGGAACCGTGAACTCGCGGAACGGCGACTGGCAGGAGCCCACGGAGAACTCCCCCGGTTCCCTGAGGTCGTCGGATTCCCCCCGTTCCTCGGGCTCCCCGACCCCGGCAGTGACCACCGCTCCGGCCCGGGAGCAGTAGATCTCCCGTCCGGGGCGTACGGGCCCGGACGGGCGCCCCGCGGCACCGCTGACCAGGCGGGCCGCGGGGCTTTTCCCTGTCCGCTTCCCGCCCCGCGCCACGCCCGTTCCCCGCCGGTCGTGCGGGCCCGCCCCCCGTTCATGGTGCGGGACCGCCCCCATCGGTCGCGCGGGCCCGCCCTGGGAGACGGAGGCGGCCGGGCGGCGTCGTCCTGCGGCGAGGCGCGGGCCGGCCCCACGAGGCGAAGGCGGGCGCGCGGCGTCGTCCCGCGGCCGGGCCCTGGCGGGAGGGGAAGCACCGGTGACCCCGGATGACGGGGCCGTGGCGCGCCCCGTAACTTGGTCGGGTGACCTCCACCGATCCCGCAGCCCTGGACCGGACGCGCATCCGCCGCGCCCGGCTCGCCGCGTCCCTGTTCTTCCTGACCAACGGCGCGATCTTCTCCAACCTGCTGCCGCGGCTGCCCGAGATCAAGGACATGTTCGAGCTCTCGAACGCCGCGTACGGACTCGCGTTGATCGCGTTCCCGATCGGCGGGGTGGTGGCCGGTCCGCTGCCTGCCCCCGTGCTGCGGCGCTTCGGGACGGCCCGCACCGCCGCAGTAGGCTCCGTGCTCCTGGCCGCGGCCGTGTTCGTGGCCGGGTCCGTTCCCGTGCTCGCGGTGTTCGGCGCGGGGCTGTTCATCGCCGGGGTGCTGGACGCCGTGGTGGACACCGCCCAGAACGCGCAGGGCCTGCGGGTCCAGCGTCTCGCGGGCACGTCCATGATCAACTCCATGCACGCACTGTGGAGCGTGGGTGCCGTGATCGGCGGGCTCATGGGCACCACGGCCGCGGCCCTGCACGTCCCCCTGGTGTGGCACTTCCTCACGAGCGCCGTCCTGTTCTCCGCGGTGGCCGTGGTGGCGCTGCGCTGGGCGGTCCCGGACGACCACGAGGCCCACGCCGCCGCCCAGGCCGAGAACGTCCCCGTGGACACCGCCGGCCTCCCCCGCCTGCCCAAAAGCACGGGCGCCGCCCTGCTCGCCCTGCTGCCCATCGCCGTGGTCGCGATGTCCGGGGTGCTCGTGGAGGACGTGGGCTCCAACTGGTCCGCCGTGTACCTGCGGGACGCGCTCACCGCGCCGGTGGCCATGGTGGGGCTGGGCTACGTGAGCCTCGTGGGCGCCCAGTTCGTGGGTCGCATCCTGGGGGACAGGCTCATCGACGCGCTCGGTGCCGTGCGGGTCACCCGCATCGGCGGGGTGCTGATCTTCGTGGGCCTGGGCGCCGTGGCGCTCGCCCCCGCCCCCTGGCTCGCCCTGGTGGGATTCGCCCTGGCCGGGTTCGGCTGCGCCACCATGGTCCCCACCGCCTACGCCGCCGCGGACCACGCGCCGGGCCTGAAGCCGGGCACGGGGCTCACGCTCGTGAGCTGGTGCATGCGCATCGTCTTCGTGGCCTCCCCGCCGCTCGTGGGCCTGCTCGCGGACGCCGTGGGACTGCGAACCGCGCTGCTCGTCTTCCCGCTCATGGGCGTGCTGGCGTTCTGCTTCGCCGGTGCCCTGCGCGTGCGCGCCCGCTCCTGAGCCGAGCGTGTCCGTGCTCGGGGCCATACTGGGGTCATGACTTCACCGTTCGGTCAGACCCGTTCCGAGCAGGGCCCGTCCCTACTCCGCTCCGGCTACCTCTTTGCCTCCCGCGCACGACGCCGCGCGGGCCTCTCCTCCGACTCGGGGTGCCCCGTCCGCATGCCTCTGCTGGGCAAGCAGACCGTCCTGGTCCGCGGCGAGGAGGGCGTCAAGCTCTTCTACGACACCTCCCGCGTGCGGCGCGACGGCGCCATGCCCGGAGTCGTGCAGGGGCCGCTCTTCGGTGCGGGCGCCGTGCACGGGCTGGACGGCGAGGCCCACCGGGTGCGCAAGAACCAACTCGCGGACATGGCCTACGAGGACGAGCGCGTGGCGGCCTACAAGCCCTTCGTGGCGGAGGAGCTCGAGAACCTCGTCGCGCGGTGGAAGGACGGCGATAACGTCTACGACAGCACCGCCATCGCCTTCGGCCGCGCGTCCTTCCGGTGGGCCGGTCTGCAGTGGGGCGTGCCGGAGATGGACCGCTGGGCCCGCCGCATGAGCCGCCTGCTGGACACCTTCGGGCGCCCCGCCACGCACCTGGTGTCCCGGCTGGACCGGATCGCCCTGGACCGCCGCTTCGCCGCGCTCATCAAGGACGTGCGCGCGGGCAAGGTCAACGCACCCGAGGACTCCGTGCTCGCGCACATGGCCGCCCTGGTGGACGAGCACGGCGAGCTGGTGGACGCGAAGACCGCGGGCATCGAGCTGCAGAACCTCACCCGCCCGAACGTGGCCGTGGCCCGCTTCGCCGCGTTCGCGGCCACCGCCCTGGTGGAGCACCCTGAGTGGGTCGAGCGCATCCGCGCCGCCTCCGAGCAGCGCGGCGGCACCCTGCTGGACGTCCCCGAGGCCGTGGCCTTCGCGCAGGAGGTCCGCCGCGTCTACCCGTTCGTGCCCATGCTCCCCGCGGAGGTCACACAGGACACCGAGATCCAGGGCTGCCCCGTGCACAAGGGGGAGCGCGTGGTCCTGGACATCCTGGGCACCAACACGGATCCGACGTCCTGGGACCGCGCGGCCACGTTCGACCCCGAGCGCTTCCTGGGGGTCGAGGACGCCGAGGCGATCACCACGTTCATCCCCCAGGGCGGCGCTGAGGTCCGCACGGGCCACCGCTGCCCCGGCGAGAAGATCGCGGTCACGTCCCTCTCCGCCGCCGTGGTGGCGCTGTGCCGGCCGGAGGTCCAGCTGCCGGGCGACCAGGACGACCTCACGTTCTCGTGGACCCACATGCTGACCCGCCCGGTCACCGGGGTGCGGGTCCGCACCACCCGCTGAGCGCGGTGGCGCCGGGCCCACACGGTCCCGGCGCCGCCCCAGCACGCACGGCCCCGGACGACGCCGCCGGGCGGCTCGCGCGGGTCTTTCACGAGGGTGCCCCACGCGGCGTGGAAGCCCCACGTGGGGGTCTTGCGTTGGAGTCTCGCGGCGGCGTCGTGGCCCGGGACCAGGGGCCGGGCCGCCTCAGATCAGGCCGCGCAGGATGCCCTTCCAGTAGAGGGCGGGCTGGAGCCAGCGGTCGAAGAGGAACGTCCACGGGCGGGGGTTGGCGAGGTCCCGCACGCCGAACGAGGGTTCCGGGCGCAGCTGCCGGTCCACCTCCGCGAGCAGCAGCGTGCGCCGGGACAGGGCGATGGGCGCCACGGTGTAGCCGTCGTAGCGCTGGAACTGCGCCGAACTCGCAACGAAGATGTTGTGCACGAGCACCGGGCTCTGGCTGCGGATGGCCCCGCCGGAGGACATCACGCCCAGCCCGGCGGCGTCCCCGAGGGACCACACGTGCGGGAAGCGGACGTGCCGCAGCGTCTCGGGGTCCACGGCCACCCGGCCCGCCCCGCCGTCGTCCGCGAGCCCGCTGTCCACGATCCACGCCGGAGCGCGGTGCGGGGGAACCACGTGCAGGGCGTCGTACTCCACTGTTTCCGGCGCCCCGTTGCGGGTGATGCGCAGAGCCCTGGCCTCCGGGTCCACGGACTCGATGCGAGCGTCCAGGACGGCCTCCACGCCGTAGCGCCGCAGGGCGTCCGCGATGTGCCCGGCCACCCGGGGCTCTGGGAACAGCTCGGGCGCCTCCACGACCACCCGCACGCGGAGGTCCTCCAGCACCCCGGTGCGGCGCCAGTGGTCGCACGCCATGAACAAGGGCTTGTAGCCCACACCGCCGCAGCCGACGTCCTCGAAACGGATGGTGAACACCGCGGTTCCGCCCCGCAGCCCAGACATCAGGTCCCAGGTCTTGGGCGCGAGCTGCGTGATGTAGTTGGAGGCAGCGTGCGGGCCGTTAAGGGCTTCGGTCAGCCCGGACACGCGGTCGAGGTCCGGGGCGATGCCGGGGGCCACCACGAGGTCGCCGTAGTCCAGCTCGGTGCCGTCGTCGAGCGCCACCGTGCGGGCCTGCGGATCCACCCGCGTGACACGGGCACGGAGCCACCGGGCTCCGGAGGGCATGTACCGCCGCTGGGCCTTGCACACGCTGCTCAGACCGGCCATGCCCGACCCCACGTAGGAGAGCAGAGGGCTGTAGGTGTGGGTGGGGCTCGGCTCCACCACAGTCACCTGGACCGAGTCCCGGGATGTCTGCCGCAGGAGGCGCGCCGCGCAGCTCAGGCCCGCGTTGCCACCCCCGATGATCACGATGCGTCGCACGTGTGCCCACTTCCCTGGTGCCGGTCCGGTGCTGGTGCCTCTTGCGGGCAGGCTAGCACCGCACGAACGGGCACCGCGTGGGGAGTGGGAAGTCCAAGGGTCAGTTCTGCGGTGCGGCCGGGCCCGGTGCCGCGGGGCCCGGCACCGCGGGGGCAGGCTGGCCCGCTCCCGGTGCGGCGGCGTTCTTATCCTTGTAGAGCGGCGCGTTCTTCACCAGGTCCTGGAGCTTGGTGAGCTCCGCCGTGGCCGCGGAAGTGAGCTTCGAGGGTGCGGGCTTGGCGGAAGCTTTCTCAACCGCCTGCTGAGTGATCCGCAGTTGCTTCGCGTACGCCGGGTTCACCGCGGCCAGGTTGCGGACAGTGAGCTGCTGGGTCAGCGCCTTGAGCTCCACGTTCAGGGGGGTCAGCGGCCCGAACTGCTCCGCCGGGGTCAGCTTCAGCTGCGTGGCCAGCAGGTTCTGGGTGCGCTGCTGGAACTGTTCCAGGGTGGTGAGCTGCTCAATGGGCGCCGTGTAGGGGTTGACCGGGGAAGGTGCGGGCGTGGTGGGGGGCGGGCTCGGTTGCGGCGGCGTGGACGTGGTGGGCTTGGGCGTCGGTGTCATGGTTCGCGAGGGAGTGGGCGTCGGGTCGGTGGTGCCCGAGTTTCCGGGCGTCCCGGTGCCCTTCGGTGGAATCTTCGACGAGGTGGCAGAGGGAGCCGGCGCGGGGGCCGTGGTTTTGCCGCTTCCTGGCTTGGTCTTCCCGCCATCGCGCTGCGGGGGCGCGGACGGGCCCTGCGTCTTCTGCTTCTTGCCGAAGGAGTCGGAGGCCTTCGGAGCGGATTCACCGGAGGCCTTACCGTTGCCGGAGGCCGAGGTGTCCTTGGCCGGTGCCGTCTTCTGATCCAGCGCCCGGATCTCGTCCTGGCCCTTCGCGGGCGCCTTGGGGCCGGTGCCCGCGTCCGTTCCGGGCTTGGCGTTCGGGTTGGTGGGGGCCTGCGACACCCCGGTCTGGTCCGCGGTGGAGTACGCGGGGCGTGAGGCGCGGATGATGTCCTTGCCGGTCTTCCAGTCGAAGGACTGCGCGTCCACGACCTCGCCGCCCACCCAGGTCTCGAAGTGCAGGTGCGGTCCCGTCACGCGAGTGCCGGTGTGGCCAACTTCACCCAGCTGCTCGGAGGCCGTGAGCGTGTCCCCTTCGCGCACCATGATCCTGCTCAGGTGGTTGTACGTGGTCTTCATGCCGTTGGCGTGGGAGACCTCCACACGGTTGCCGCCCCACACGTCCCAGAACACGGCGGTCACGGTGCCGTCGAGGGCCGCGACCACCGGGGTGCCCTCGGGGGCGGAGATGTCCGTGCCGTTGTGCAGCTCGTGCTGACCGGTGTCCGGGGCGGTGCGCCACCCGAACTCGCCGCCCTTGAGCACGATCACGGGCTGCGCGGGGGCGATCAGCGTGTTGACGGGCAACTTGCCGTCGAACACGGGCGGCGCGTGCTCCGCTGTGGTCACCGGGGGCACCGTGGCCCTGCGCGGGCCTCCGCGCCCGTTGCCGCCGTGGCCGCCGCCCGCGGAGAGCGCGGTGCTGCTGAGGGCCACCAGGGAGGCGTCCCGGGCGGAGTCGATGGCGGCGCGGTCCGGCCGCGAGGCGAACAGGGAGAGCTCGGCCGGCCGCGCGGCGGCGTCGTCCTGTGCGCGGGCCGGGGCGCCGGCGCGCTGGGGGCCGTTCGCGTCGTGTGCCATGGCCGGCTGCCAGGGAGCCACCTCGGTGCCGTTGCTCAATGCGACGCCGCCGGCCACCAGGAGGGAGAACGAGGTGAACGCCACCAGCGCCATGGACGGACCCCTGGTGGCGGATGAGCGTGCGCGTGAACGAGCCATGGGTGCGATCGTTCCTCCCGTGATGGACCTCGGCGCCGTGAGCCCGTGAGCCGGTGGTCACTAGGGCGAGTCTAGGCGAACCCCCACTATTCATGAAGGTTCATGGACGTGGATGTGCGCAGATGACGGGGTCAGTACCGCCCGGACCAGTCGGAGACCAGCCCGCGGACGTACGCGGCCTGGCCCACGTGCTGGGTGGCGTCGTCGATGGTGGACACGATGCGCATGCCGCGCGTGACGGGCGGGTCCCAGGACTCGTCCACCACCTCGTCCAGAGCGGCGTCGTCGAGCGAGCCGACGTACTGTACGGTGGCGCAGCACACGGCGCGCAGGTAGCCCACCAGCAACCCCGGGTCCTCCACGCGCACGCCCGCCACCTGCTCGGGGCCGTCCCCGAAGCCGAAGTCCCCCACGGCCCGGTCCAGGCCGAAGGAGTCGCTCCACCCCTCGGCGGTCCAGATCTGCTCCGCCCCGCACAGCTGCGCGATCTGCGCGTCCTGCTGCCGGGCCGCGTGCCACAGCAACCAGGACATGGAGTTGTGCGTGCCGTCCGGCATGCGGTTGAGCACCTCCGCGGAGACGCCCTCCACGGCGGCCTCCGCCGCCTCCACGGGACGCCGCGCCGCGTCCGCCACCAGTTCCCGAGCACCCATGTTCCACCTGATTCCGCATCGGTTCCGTGTGATCCATCTCCCACTGTACGACCGCGGTGCGGAACGCGGGAGGGGTGGGCGCGGCCCGTGCAGGGCGGGTTCCGGGCACGACGCCGCCCGCTCACCGTCAGGCGCGCTCCAGCACCAGCCGCACGAACTCCGTGACCGCCAGTGAGCCCTCCCCCGCGCGCCACGCCAGGTGGACCGGCACGTGCCCCAGACCCTCCCCGGGGCGCACCACGAGCTCCGGGTGGTTGTCGTAGCGCATGGTGGACGCGGGCGTGACGCCGAACCGGCGCGGGTCCGCGGCGATCGCCACGATCCACTCGTCCACGCCGCTCACGGTGAGGATCTCCCCGGGGCCCGTGTCCTCGAGCCACGGTGCCGTGGTGGTCCCGCCCTGGGCGTTCACCACCGCGTGCAGGCCGGCGAGGTCACCCGCCGCCACGCGGGGCACCCGGTTCAGCACGCTGTCGCGCGAGAACACCACGGCGCGCTCCTCGCGGTGCAGAACCCTGTTCTGCACACCCTCGGCCTGCATCGGGCCGCGCACCACGGCGACGTCCGCAGCGCCCCGGGCCACCGCGGCGTCGGGCGCGGTGAGCTGCGTGAGGTGACACGCGCCGTTGCTGTGCTCCAGCGGTGCGGTGGCCGCGGCCCTGGGGCTGGGGTACCTGGACGCGGAGCCGCTCCGGCTGCTCCGGGCGCTCGTCACGGCCGGAATCGCGTGGGTGCTGTGCTGGCTGCTGCACTCCGCCCTGCCCCGCACACGGCGCGAGTGGGTGGCGGTTCTCGGCACCGGGCTGCCCGTGCTGTGGATGGGCGCCGTGATCGGTGTGGTGGCCACCGGGCTGCTCTACTGGCTCGTACAGCGGGTGGACGTGGTCACCGTGACCAGCGTGCAGTTCCTGGTCCCGGCAGTGACGGCCGTGCTGGACCGGATCGTGCGCGGCCAGTCCCTGCACGGGATCATGCTCATCGGGATGGCTGTGGTGATCTGCGCACTGTTCCTCTTGCCACGGGGACGACGACGCGGGGCCACACGGTCGTCCTTGACGAACTCCACGGCGAAGCTCAGAAGTACAGGTCCTCCAGCTTGGTCATGGGCTCGCCGTGGGTGTCCGCGTACTGCTCCAGGGCCTCGGTACCCGGGAACGTAGTGGGGCCCACGAGGCGGTTGTGCGGTGCGCACAGGTGCGTCACGGGATCCCCGCCAGCCTCACCCGGGGTGCAGGCGATGCGCATGTACTGCTTGGCCAGCTCCAGATTGGCCTGTTCCTGCTCGGTGAGGTTCTTCAGTCCGTCACGGTGACTGCTTCTCTCGCGCAGTGAGGCCTCGGGACTGCGGGTGTCGTGCGGTCGGTGGCGCGTGTGGCGTCATCCGACAGGTCAGGTGCCCGGAGCCGCGTGCGAACACGCAACCCCGGGCACCCGTGTGGTGGAGCATGCGGGGTCAGCCCGCCACGCGCACCAGCTTGGTGTTGGAGAACTCGTCGAAGCCCCAGCGGCCCAGCTCACGGCCGTAGCCGGAGCGGCGAACGCCGCCGAAGGGCAGGCCCGGCATGGTGGTGCCGTGCTCGTTGACGTAGGTCATGCCCACCTCCAGTCGGCGGGCCACCTCTTCTGCCTTCGCCGTGTCCTGGCCCCACACGGAACCGGACAGGCCGAAGTCGGAGTCGTTGGCGATCTCCACGGCCTCGTCCACCGAGTCGTAGGAGTAGATCACGGCCACGGGGCCGAAGATCTCCTCCTTGTAGGCGTCCATCTCCTGGGTGACGCCGGTCAGCACAGCCGGAGCCATCCAGGCGCCATCCTTGTCCAGGGCCTTGCCGCCGGTGTGCAGGGTGGCGCCCTGCTCCACGGCGCGCTCCACCTGGGACACGGCGTCGTCACGACCCTCCACGGAGGACAGCGGGCCGATCTTGGTGTCCTCGGCCAGGGGGTCGCCCACCGTCATGCCCTCGACGGTCTCCACGACCTTGGCCACGAACTCGTCGAGCATGGACGAGGGCACCAGGATCCGCTTGGGCGAGTTGCAGGCCTGGCCCGCGTTGCGCATGCGGGTCACGGCCACCGTCTTGGCGGTCTTGGCCACGTCGACGTCGTCCAGCACGATCAGCGGGTCGGAGCCGCCGAGCTCCAGGACGCTCTTCTTGAGGTTCTGGGCCGCGGTGGTGGCCACGGCCTTGCCCGCGCCCTCGCTGCCGGTCAGGGACACACCGCGCACGCGGGGGTCCGCGATGATGTCCGTGATCTGGTCGGTGCTCGCGAAGAGGTTGATGTAGGCGTCCTCGGGGATGCCCGCGGCGTGCAGGATCTCCTCGATCAGCTCACCCGTGCGGGCACAGATGGAGGCGTGCTTGAGCAGCACGGTGTTGCCCAGCATCAGGTTGGGTGCCGCGAAACGGGCCACCTGGTACTGCGGGAAGTTCCAGGGCATGACGCCCACCAGAACACCCACGGGCTCGGTGACGACCACGGACTTGGCGCTGTCGCCCACATCCAGGGTCTCCTCCTCCAGGAGGGCCGGGCCGTGCTCCGCGTACCAGCGGTAGATCGCGGAGGACAGGGCCACCTCGCCCTGCGCCTGCTTGAACGGCTTGCCCATCTCGGTGCTGATCACGCGGGCGAGCTCGTCCCCGCGCTCCTGGAACGCGTCCGCCACGGCGGTCAGCGCGGCGGCGCGCTGCTCCACGGGGGTCTTCCGCCAGGACGTGAAGGCGGCATCCGCGCGCTCGACGGCGCTGGCGACGTCCGCGTCCGTGGCGGAGGTGAACTCCTGCTCGACGACTCCGGTGGCTGGATTCTCTGTGCGGTAGGCCATGAGGTCTCCTTCTGTCTCGGATTCTCTTCTCGGACGATCGAGCATGTCCTCACTGGGGTTAACGAAGGCCCGCGGGGGAAGATTCCCGAGGACAGCATGCTGACTTCCCGCCGGGCACGCCACTCGCCTGCGGGCACCGTGGCGGAGGACGACGCCGCACCGTCACGTTCCAGGCGGACGACACCGAGCGCTGTCGTTCGGGCGCGCACGCAGCTGCACGTCCGGGCGGGCCCTGCAGTGAGCCCATGACGTTCATCCCCCAGGACCCGTCGGTCCCACCGGGCGCGGCCACGATGGTCCCCGGTCCGCGCGGGGCCGTGCTGCGAGCGCTGCCGGCGTGCGCGCTGGGCATCATCGGCACACCGACTCTCGCTCTGCTCGCTCCGCACGACGGGCGGGATTCCCTCTGGTCCACTGCCATCATCGTGCTGGTGCTCGTTCTCATGTTCGGCATCATGATGCTGGACCGCAGGCGTCTGCCGCACGAACCTCCCGGCGGGGACGCCCTGCCCTAGCAGAAGGCCCTCGCATCCGCTCGCCGCCACCGGACGGTTCCAGAACTTCCGGACGTGCGACTGATGGCCTCCCGCGCCTCCTACGACAGACTCTGGTCCGCAGGGCTCCTCTGGTGCTTCCTCGCAGGTCTGGGCTGCGCCGCACTCGTCAGACCGGACCTGTCCTGGTTCGGGGCGCTGGGTGGCCTGCTGGTCGTGGCGCTGCTCACCGCGGCTCGGGTGCCCTCCGCGTGGGCGTACCTGACACTCAATGCCGCCGCGAGCCACCCGTCGGAGTCGCCGACGACCACCGCAGCACCCGCGGGGCCACACCCCAGCACTCGTCACTAGTTGTCCCTGGAGACGCGCTCATGGGGCGGAGTTCACCCGAGAGGCCCCGTCGGCGAGAAAGCTGCTCGGCGCTGGCGGGCCCCGAGGAACCGCGAGCTGCATCTTCGCGGGTGAACATTCCGTGCGGCGCGATGCCCTAGTTCCGCCGGGACGTCCGCCAGAACCACAGCCACACCAGCCCGAAGACGGCGATCAGCGCCAGGCCCGCCTGGCCGAGGTCGACGTCCGCGAGCGCCGCGGTCACCGGGTCCTCCAGGCCCAGGAGGTCGTGGAGGACCCCGCCCAGGGTGATCGCGGCGATGAACAGGGCGGAGACCGCGGAGATCAGGGTGACGGTCGCGTTGAACCGCCGCCGGGTGCCCGTCTCGGTCAGGGCGGAGGAGTAGAGCTTCATCATGCCGAGCCCGTTGAGGGTGTCGCACAGGGTCATGGCGGCGGTGAACGCCACGGGCAGGCCCAGCAGGGCGAACGCCGGGACACCGGACAGGGACGCCGAGACCGTGAGCAGCAGCAGGCCGATGGTGGTGGCGGTGTCGAAGCCCAGGCCGAAGAGGAACCCCAGCACGAAGATGTCCCGCGGGCCGCGCACACGCTGCAGGGGCTTGCGCAGCAGCCGGGACACCAGGCCCCAGTTGCCGTCCAGGTCGTGCCGGTGGCCCCGCACCGTGACCCCACCCCGGGACGCTGCGCGGAGCAGCCCCACGGAGATGCTCGCGTTGTAGAGTCCGAGCACCAGCAGGTACACCCCCGAGACCCCGGCGCCGATCAGCCCGAGCACGTGGTTCGCGGAGCTGCCCTCCTCGAACGCCCCGCTCACGAACTGCGCGCCCGCGACCACCATGATCCCGGCGAGCGTCACCACCAGGGAGTGGCCCAGGCTGAACGCGAAGCCCACGCTCGCCGGATTCATGCCCTCGGACACGAACTTGCGGGTTGAGTTGTCGATCGCGGAGATGTGGTCCCAGTCGTAGCTGTGCTTCATGCCCGCGGCGTAGGCGGTGAGCACCACACCGAGCGCCAGGGGCTCGGCTCCCGGGGCCAGGGTGGTGCTCAGCAGGCCCACGGCCAGCACGTGGAGGGCGGCCACGGCGGCGAGCGTGCAGCCGACCCGCACGCGCAGCGGCAGGCGGTGCCGCTCGGTCACGTAGCGTCGGTAGAGGGTGGGGTGGGAAGCGGACACGGTTCTCCTCGTGGGGTGGTGCTGGTCAGTACTTGCGCAGCCGCAGGGGCGACTGTCCACGCCAGCGCTGGCGGAGCTCGTCCACCACGGCCCGGTGCAGCGCGGTGATCGCGCTGGTGGAGTGGGCGAGGGAGCGCACGCACACGCACCGCACGCCGTACGGCTCTCCCGTCCCGGCACGGGTGATCCCGGAGTGGGTGCCGGACGCGTCGACGAGCTCGCAGAGACGCTCGTAGAGCTCGTCGTCCAGGCGCGCGTCCGCGACCAGCAGCTGCCCGGTGTGGCTGAAACCCTCCATGAACCCGACGCCGGACATGCCCCCGTGCGCGTCCGGACGGATCCGCAGCTGGTCCACCACCAGGCGCCGCGCCCGCTCCCCGGCCGGTGCCGCGCCGGTCCCCCCGGACGACGCCGCCCGGTCCGGTCCGCCGGGCACGTGACAGGGGTCCGCGGGCCGGTCCTGGGCCTCCGCCGCTGGCGCGCCCCGGTCCGGTGCCGCCGGGGCCGGCACCTCCGGCGGGGTCACCCGCACCTCGGTGCGCAGCCGCAGCTCGTCGTACGCGAACGACTCCCCGGACGGGGACCACCCTGGCGTCACGACCTCTGCGAGCAGCAGGGACGCCGCGGGATCCATGTCCACGCGTGTCCGCTGGAGGTAGGAGCCCCCGCGGTAGACGATCAGCTGGTCCGGCACGTGCTCCAGGCAGCTGCCCGGACCGAGCCGCACGGTCATGTCCTGGGTCGCGGGACCCTGCGGGGTGCGGTACACCTTGGTCGCGGACTGCGTGGTCAGCACCAGGGAGGCGTCCCGCTCCACGGCCACGTCCAGCAGGTAGGCGTCCGCACCCAGGTACGCGCCCCCGGGGTTGACCACGGTGTAGGTGACCTGCCCGGAACGGTCCAGGTAGTGCGGGCGCAGCACCCGCAGCGCGCCCTCGTGGAACTGCCGGGCGGCGTACGAGCGCCCGTTCCGCTCGGCCACGCTCAGGCGCAGCTGCCCGGCCCACTCCGCGGGGGACGACGCCGCCGCGGCACCGTTGCGCGCCTCCGCGGACCCGGCGGGGCCACGCCCAGGATCCGGGTTCCCCGCGTCAGCGGCCCCGGAACGGTCCTGGTCCACGGCGGTGGACGCCGGAGCGGAGCCCACCGCGGCGGCGTCGCGCCCGGCCCCGGGAGCGCCAGCGGACGGCATCGGGGTGCCGGTGGCGGGCGGCGTCGTCGTGCCGGTGGCGGGGGTCTCAGGCAAGGTCGAGCATCAGGACGTCGGTGCGGATCCACTCCTGGACGCGCTCGAGTCCCTCGTCCGTCTTGAGGTTGGTGAACGCGAACGGCTTGTCCTTGCGAAAGACCCTGGAATCCTCCTCCATCACGCCAAGGTCCGCGCCCACGTGGGGCGCCAGGTCCGTCTTGTTGATGACGAACAGGTCCGACTTGATCATGCCCTGCCCGGCCTTGCGGGGGATCTTCTCGCCCTGGGCCACGTCGATCACGTAGATGGAGAAGTCCACCAGCTCGGGGCTGAAGGTGGCGGAGAGGTTGTCCCCGCCGGACTCCACGAAGATCACCTGCAGGTCCGGGAAGCGCTTCTTCAGCTGCTCGATCGCGGCCTCGTTCATGGAGGTGTCCTCGCGGATGGCGGTGTGCGGGCAGCCGCCGGTCTCCAGGCCGATGATCCGCTCCTCCGGCAGCACCGAGGTGCGGGCGAGGATCTTGGCGTCCTCGATCGTGTAGATGTCGTTGGTGATCGCGGCCATCGAGATCTCGTGGCTCATCGCCCGGGTCAGGCGCTCCACGAGCTGCGTCTTGCCCGCTCCCACGGGGCCTCCCACACCGATGATGACGGGGTCCATGCTGTTCCTCCTGCTGCTCGTTCGTGCGTCGTGTTCGTGCGGGCTCAGCTCATGAAGAGCCGCGCCCGCTGGCGTTCGTGGTTCATCTGGGCGATCTCCAGGCCGGGGGCCACCGCGCCCAGCACCTCCTCCGCGATCCCCTCCTCGCTCAGCCGGCGGGAGGTGGCGACGGCGCGCCCCACCCACTCCTGCGCCGCCCGGATCACGGCCTGGCCGGTGTTCTGGCCCAGCGGGATGCCGCGCACCGCGTTCTGGGTCAGGGAGATCACCGCGGCGTACACGTGCGAGGCCACCGCGGTGTCCTCGGGGACGTCCAGGCCCCGGGCGAGCACACCCCACACCGTGGCCTGGTGCCCGCGCAGCCGCTCCTCCTCGACGCCCTGCTGGTACCGCCGCACCCACTCGCCGGGATAGCTGCGGGCGCCGATGCTCAGCAGCCGCCGGCCCATGGTTGTCCCACCCTCGCGGATCTGGCGGGGCAGGGCCTGCGCGGTGACGAGCTCGTCCAGGTCCTCGACCCGCTCGAAGTCCCCGGCGGCGTACACCAGCCGGACGGCCAGGGCGTCCGTGTGCGTGAGCTGCTGGTCCACGAACATCTCCAGCCACGCGGAGAAGCTCTCCCGGTCCTCGAGCTGCTCGGCGGCCATGTACGTCTCGAAGCCCAGGGAGTGGCTGAACGCACCGGTGGGCAGTGCGGAGTCGGTGAGCTGCATGAGCCCCAGGAGACCGGCCAGGGAGGGTTCCACCACGGGATCAGTGCGTGTGCTCGGCGTGGCGGAACGGCACGGGCATCACCCGTTCCTGGCGCGAGTACGGCACCCCGTGGTGGTCCAGGAAGTCCTGCACGGTGTGGTCGTACTGCACCACCATCACCTCGGCGCCGTACTCGGAATCCGCGTCGAAGAACTGCGCCTGCAGGTGCCGGTTGCCCAGGCTGTGCGCCACGAACGCCATCTCCACGACGGACCTCGCGCCGATCACCAGCACGTCCGTGGGGAGCACCTGGATCACGACGGCGTTGCCGCGCCCGGGTGCCCCGGTCCCGTCCTGCTCCCCGTCCCCGTGCCCGGCGCCGCTCGGCGCGGCGTCCTCGACGGCCACGACGTCCCCGTCCCTGAGGTCCGGGGCCCCGGCGGGCAGGCGCAGACCGATCTGGCGGTCGTGGTCGGTGCGCAGCCGCTGGATGCGCTTCACGAGCTCGGCGCTGGGCAGCACCACCTTCTCCACGTGCCTCCCGGCCACGAGCTCGCGGCCGCTGTCCTCGTGGATGTTGCCCAGGATCTCGGTGACGATCACGGGTGCTCTCCCTTCGCTGTCGGATGTCTCGGACGTGGTGCGGTGGCGGGCCCGCCCCGGTTGCCGCCCAGGCGCGCGGACCGGGCCGTGCGACGTCGTCGGGCGCGGACCGGGCGCGGCGCGCGCTCAGAACAGGAAGTAGCGCTGCGCCATGGGCAGCACATGCTGGGGCTCGCACGTGACGGGCGTGCCGTCCACGCGCACCTCGTAGGTCTGCGGGTCCACGCGCAGCGGCGGGGTCTCGCCGTTGAGCTTCATGTCCGCCTTGGTGAGGGTGCGGATGTCCCGGCACTCGCGGACCACCTTGCGCAGCCCCAGGGTCTCCGGAACCCCGGCCCGGATCGCCGCGCGGGACAGGAACGTGATGGACGACGCCGCCACGGCCGTCCCGTACGCGCCGAACGCCCTGCGGTACCAGCGGGGCTGCGGCGTGGGGATGGACGCGTTCGGATCGCCCATGACCCCGTGGACCATCTGGCCGCCCTTGAGGATCAGGTCCGGCTTCACGCCGAAGAACCGGGGCTCCCACAGCACGAGGTCCGCGAACTTGCCCTCCTCCACGGAACCCACCGCGTGGGAGATGCCGTGGGCGGTCGCCGGGTTGATCGTGTACTTGGCGATGTAGCGCCTGATGCGGTGGTTGTCGCCACCCGTGCCCTCGTCCTCGGGCAGCGGACCGCGCTGGCGCTTCATGGAGTCCGCCACCTGCCACGTGCGCAGCACCACCTCACCCACCCGGCCCATGGCCTGGGAGTCCGAGGAGGTCATGGAGAAGATCCCCATGTCTTGCAGCACGTCCTCCGCCGCGATGGTCTCCTTGCGGATGCGCGAGTCCGCGAACGCCACGTCCTCCGGGATGCCCGGGTTGAGGTGGTGGCACACCATGAGCATGTCCAGGTGCTCCTCCAGCGTGTTGCGCGTGTACGGCAGCGTGGGGTTGGTGGAGGCCGGGAGGATGTTCGGGTCCTGCGCGAGCTCGATGATGTCCGGCGCGTGCCCGCCGCCGGCGCCCTCCGTGTGGAACGTGTGGATCACGCGCCCGGCGATCGCCGCGCGGGTGTCCTCCACGAAACCCGCCTCGTTGAGGGTGTCCGTGTGGATGGCCACCTGGACGTCGTACTCATCCGCCACCTGCAGGGACGTGTTGATGGACGACGGTGTGGCGCCCCAGTCCTCGTGGATCTTCAGCCCGATCGCGCCCGCAGTGATCTGCTCCGCCATCGCCGGCACGGACGAGCCGTGGCCCTTGCCCAGCAGCCCGAAGTTCATGGGGAACTGTTCGAACGAGCGCAGCATGTTGTGGATGTTCCACGCCCCGGGGGTGATGGTGGTGGCCTTGGTGGACTCGCTGGGCCCCGTGCCACCGCCGATCATGGTGGTGATCCCGGAGACCAGCGCCGTCTCGATCTGGTCCGGGCTGATGAAGTGGATGTGCGAGTCGATCCCGCCCGCCGTGAGGATCTTGCCCTCCCCGGCGATCACGTCCGTGGCCACGCCGATCACGATGTCCACGCCGTCCATCACGTGCGGGTTGCCGGCCTTGCCGATCCGCATGATGTGACCGTCCCGCACGGCCACATCCGCCTTGCAGATCCCCGTCCAGTCGATGACCACCACGTTGGTGATCACCAGGTCCGGGACGTCCTCGTCCCGCCCGAGCCGCCCGTTCTGGCCCATGCCGTCCCGGACCACCTTGCCGCCGCCGAACACGGCCTCCTCGCCGGGGGCCGTGAGGTCCTTCTCGATGCGCGCGAACAGCTCGGTGTCCGCCAGCCGGATCGCGTCCCCCGTGGTGGGACCGTACAGGCTCGCGTACTGCTCGCGGCTCATCTCGAAGCTCATGCCCGGGCCTCCCGTTCGGAGGTCTCGGCGCCGCGGGGTACGACGGCGCTCGCAGCGTCCTCGTCGGACGTCACCCCAGCCGCCGGGTCCAGGGGTCCGTCCACCAGATCCCGGAACCCGTGCACCACGCGGTCCCCGCCCAGCGGGATCAGCCGCACCGTGGTGGAGTCCCCCGGTTCCAGGCGCACCGCGGTGCCGGCGGGAATGTCCAGGCGGTGGCCCGTGGCGCGCTCGCGGTCGAAGTCCAGCGCCCGGTTGGCCTCCGCGAAGTGGAAGTGCGATCCCACCTGCACGGGGCGGTCCCCGCGGTTGAGGACCTCCAGGGTGATGGCCTCGCGGCCCGCGTTGCACACCACGGGGGTGTCGGCCAGGACGTACTCTCCGGGGGTCATGGGTGCTCCTCGTGTCCTCGTGGTGCCCGGCGCGGATGGAGTGCGCCGCAGCGGTGCTGGGCTGCGGGTCAGCGGATGGGATCGTGGACGGTCACGAGCTTGGTGCCGTCCGGGAACGTGGCCTCCACCTGGACGTCTGGGATCATCTCGGGAACGCCCTCCATGACGTCCTCCCGGCTGAGGATGGTGCTGCCCCAGCTCATCAGCTCCGCCACGGTGCGCCCGTCCCGAGCCCCCTCGAGGAGCTCGTACGTGATGATCGCGATGGCCTCGGGGTGGTTCAGCTTCAGCCCACGCGCCTGGCGCCTGCGCGCGAGGTCCGCGGCGACCACCACCAGGAGCTTCTCCTGGTCCTTGGGCTGCAGGTGCATGCTGGTTTCCCTCCGCTGGGCGGGTTCGGCGGTGCGCCACGGAGCGGGCGGGTACGGCTACCGCCCGGTACGCGGTGATCGTCAGCGTACCTCCACACCCGCACACTCCCCCGCCCGCCATGTGACAGCCGTGTAAAACATCTGAGCCCGCTCCCGGGTGCCCGGAGGACGGGAGCGGGCCCGCTGCCCACGGATGCGGCCGGGACCCAAGGGGCTGCGGACGCCTGAGGTGCACTTCTGACGCTCCCGCGGCACGGGATCCTGGCAGAAGTGCACCTCAGACGTGAGACGGGGCGCGGAGCGGCGCAGCGGCGTCGTGGGCCGGTAGGCGTCAGCCCTGCACGCGGCGCACCCGACGGTCCGCGCGCAGCACGCGGAACAGGACCAGCGCGACCGCGGCGACCAGCACCCCGCCGATCAGCGAGGTCCACTGCATCCCGGAGGAAAAGGCGGCCACGGCGGCGTCGGCGATCGAGGAGCCCAGGGGGGACTCCGCGGCGACGTCCAGGGCACCACCGAGGGTCTCGCGCGCGGCCTGGGCGCTGTCCGGGGTGACGGCCGCGGGCAGGTCCAGGTGCGCCTGGTAGAACGCGGTGGTCAGCCCGCCCAGCACGGCGGTGCCGAGCACGGCGCCCACCTCGTAGCCAGTCTCGGATACGGCCGAGGCGGCGCCGGCCTTGGCCTCGGGCACGGAGGAGACCACGAGGTCCGTGGACAGGGTGGTGGCCAGGCCGGTGCCCGCACTCATCACGGTGAACGCCACCAGGACGGGCGCCGACGAGCTCATCTGGTCCGTGAACGCCACGATGAAGAACCCGGCAGCCACGAGCAGCAGGCCCAGCACCACGGCGGTGCGGATGCCCACCAGGCGTGCGATCCGCTCGGCGCCTAGGCCCGCCAGGATGGAGAGCACCAGGCCGGGGACCATGAGCAGCCCAGAGGTCATGGGGTCCATGCCGTTGACCAGCTGCAGGTACTGGGTGAAGAAGAACAGGAAGCCGAACAGCGCCACATTGGAGACCATGTTCACGGACAGGCCGCCGGAGAAGCGCGGGCTGCGGAAGAAGCGCAGGTCCAGCATCGGGTAGTCCTTGGCCACCTGCTGGCGGGCGAAGAGCAGCCCGCACAGCGCGCCCACGGCGATGAACAGCACGCCGTGCAGCACGGAGCCGCCGGTGGCGAGGGACTTGATGCCGTAGACCACCGGGGCCATGGTCAGCACGGCCAGCACGATGGACAGCGGATCCACGGGCCCGGGGTGGGGGTCCCTGGACTCGGGCAGGATCAGGGGCGCGGCCACCAGGAACGCGAGCAGCACCGGCACGGCCAGCAGGAACACGGAGCCCCACCAGAAGTGGTTGAGCAGGAACCCGCCGGCAATGGGCCCGAGGGCGGCACCGGCGCTGAACCCGGCGGTCCAGATGGCGATGGCCAGGCTGCGCTGGCGGTCGTCCCGGAACACGGTGCGCAGCAGGGACAGCGTGGTGGGCAGCAGCATGGAGCCGAACACGGCGATCCCCACGCGCGCGGCCAGCAGCCACTCGGCGGAGGGGGCGAACGCGGCGAACAGGGACACCAGGCCGAAGCCCGAGGAGCCGATCATCAGCATCTTCCGGCGGCCCATCCGGTCCCCCAGGCTGCCCATGGGGATCAGCAGCGCCGCGAGGATCAGGGGGTAGACGTCCACGATCCACAGCAGCTGGGACGCGGTGGGGCGCAGCCCCTGGGAGATCGCGGGCAGCGCGAAGCTCAGGGCCGTGTTGTTCACGGACACCAGCAGCACGGGGAGCATCAGAACGGCCAGGGCGGCCCACTGGCGGGGCCCTGCCTTGCGCTGTTCTTCGACCATCACAGACACCTCGGGAACCTCCTCGGACTCGGATTGCGGGGGACGGGAGACGTACGCCCTTGTACCGCGCTCCGCTCGAGGAGCACCTCACCAGTCTTTACCGTCCAGACGGTACAGTTAACCTCGTCAGGTCCGCAATGATTCCCGTCACCACGTGAGGTCCCGCACGTCCATGCCCCGCAAACCGGAAGCCCGAGACAAGCTGCTGGCCGCCTTCGAGCACCTGGTGCTCACGGAGGGCGAGCGCGCCGCCACCCTGGACGCCGTGGCCGCCCAGGCCGGAGTCTCCAAGGGCGGGCTGCTCTACCACTTCCCCCACCGTCAGGCCCTCGTGGACGCCGCCATGGCCCGCTGCGAGGAGCTCGCCCGCGAAGACCTCGACCGGCTCACGGCGTCCCCGGCGGGTGCGGCTCGCGAGTTCTTGACCACCTCCCTCTACGAGGACAGCCCCCTGGACCGCAGCCTGGGGGTGGCCTTCCGCCTGGTGCAGGCGCGCGAACCCGGCGCGCGGGAGACCTGCGAGCGCGTCACGGGCGACTGGTACGGCGTGATCCTCGCGGACGTGCGGGACCCGGTGATTGCCACGGCCGTGCTGTCCATGGGGGACGGGCTCTACCAGCAGGCGGCCATGGGCCTGCTGCCCGAGGACTCGCGGGAGCGCCACGCGATCCTCGACCGCCTCCTGGAGGCGCTGGACCGGCTCACGGGCTCGCACCCCGCGGACTGAGCGCGGCGCACGACGCCGCTGGGCCGCCTTTGCACGTCGGCCGCGGCTGCCCCGGCAGGCAGGTATCCGCCCTCGCACCGGGCGTTCTCGCACCGGCCGCCCTCGCGCCGACTGCCGACTGCCGACTGCCGCACCCTCGCTACGCCACGGCACCCGAGAGCCTGCCCGACGCCGCAGGCCCGATGCGCGCAGCCCCGGCACAGGGAAAGGGGCGTGGCCGCCCGTACGCGACCACGCCCCTGGTTCATGGGCTCACCCCGGTGTCACTCCGCCCGGGCCATGCCCTCCACCGGGCTGAGCTTTGTGGCCCGCCGCACCGGCAGGGCCGAGGCGAGGACAGCCACCACCACGGCTCCGGCGAGGATCATGAGGAACCCCTGCCACGGCACCACCGGGTGCACGGCGGCGCTCGCCGGCAGCACGGCCATCATCCCGAGCATCCCGAAGGCCCAGCCCACCGCGAGGCCCACGAACGTGGCCACCAGCGCGATCACCAGGGTCTCCCGGCGGATCAGCGCGCCCAGCTGGCGCTTGGACAGCCCGAGCGCCCGGAGCAGGGAGTTCTCGCGTGAGCGCTCCAGTACGGACAGGGACGTGGTGGACGCGATGCCCAGCACCGAAACCACGACGGCGGCGGCGAGCAGACCCAGGACCACGGAGAGCATGATGTCCAGGATGCTCACGTAGCTGGCCTTCTCCAGCAGGGCACCGCCGAGCTGGCTGACGTCCACGTGGAGGATGTCGGCCACCCGGTGCTGCAGGTCCGAGGCGCGGGCCGTGTCCAGGTACTGGGCGGCGTCGATCGCCGCGGTGGAACCGGCGGGCAGGTCCCCGTCCGTCTGGACGCCCAGCACGCCGGGGATCTTCTCCAGCTCGGCGATCTGCTCGGGGTTCGGCTGCCCGGCCTCCGCGGGCACGGAGATGTCCACGGGGCTCTGCTGGTCCAGCTCGTCGAGCAGGTTCACACGGGCCACCTGCTGGCCCGTGAGCACGGTGGCCACGAGCAGCACGCCGATCAGCAGGGCCGTGGCCGTGGTGCTCGTGCGGGTGGGGTAGCGGGCCGCGTTCGCCGCCGCCAGCCGGGAGGGGACCCCGCCGGGCAGCAGCCTGCCGGCACCCCGCACCAGGGCGGGGATGTAGGCGCGGGAGGTCAGGATCACGCCCAGGAAGGATGCGAGCCCGCCCGCGATGCCCAGACCGGCACTGTGCTCGGTGGCGGCGTACACCAGGGTTCCCGCGCCCACCAGCAGGATCAGGGCACCGAGCACGGTGCGCACCACGGGCAGCCCGTCCGCGGCACGCGAACCCCGCAGCCCATCCAGAGCGGAGGCACCGCGGGCCCGACGTGCCGGGCCCAGCGAGGCCAGGACGGTGAGCAGGATGCCGCCCACCAGACCCACAAGGACGTCCCGCGGTGCGAGCGTGAGGGTCAGCGAGCCGGTGGAGAACAGCGTGCGGGCCAGGGCCACGAGACCCGCGACCACGGCCACGCCCAGCGCGGAGGACACCGCGCCCAGCACCAGACCCTCGAGCAGCACCGCGCGGAGCAGCTGGGAACCGGTGGCGCCCACGCAGCGCAGCAGGGCGAGCTCCCGGGCCCGCTGGGCGGTGAGCACGGACAGCGTGTTGGTGACCACCAGCAGGGCCACCAGCATGGACAGTCCCGCGAACGCTCCCAGCACGACGGCGAGCATGTCCGTGCCCTGGGACATCTGCTTCAGCAAGGCCTCCGAGATCTCCTCGGGGGTCTGCACCGTGACGGCAGGTGCACCGCCCGCGCCCGTGCCCAGGATGCGGTTGATCTCACCGGCCAGCTGCTGGCGCTGGTCCTGGGTCAGCGTGCCGTCCGTGCGCAGCAGGATTCCGGAGCTCATGCCCTGCCCGGACATGTCATCGCCGGGCATCCGCTGCAGGCCCTGGGTGGTCGCGTACCACTCGGGCAGCCCGGAGCCGGAGTCCTCCGGCGCCGTCATCCCGCTCACCGTGAACTGCGCGGTGGCACCGTTCTCGCTGGAGGTGTCCCGCAGCGTCACGGTGTCTCCCACCCCCACGTGCTGCTCACCCGCGGTCTTCTCGGACACGGTCACCTGCTGCGCGGAGTCCGGGAACGAGCCCTGGGTGAGCTCCGTGGGCATCAGGGAGGTGTCGGAGGGCAGGTCACCCAGCCGCATCGTGGACTGCCCGGAGGCCTGCGTCCCCACGAACTTGGTGCCGGGGGCCCAGGCGCTCTCCACGCCGTCCAGCCCCTCGATCCGGTGCACCTGCTGGGCGGTCACGGGCGCCATGGGCTGGGTGTCGTCCGCACTGGTCACGACGGCGTCGGCATTCTTGTAGGGCGCGGCCAGGCTGGTGGCCAGGCTCGCGGACAGCGTACTCGCAAGCCCCAGGGCCGCGGTCATGAACGCGGCGCACACGGCCACGCACAGCACCACGAGGGCGTAGCGGCTCCACTGCCGGGTCAGGCGGGAGTAGACGACCTTCAGCATCAGCGCACACCTCCCCGGGCGTCGTCGGCCACGATCTGACCGTCGCGCACGCGCACCACGCGGTCCGCGGCCTCGGCCACGGTGGCGTCGTGGGTGACCACGACGACGGTCTGGCCCAGTTCGTCCACGCAGCGGCGCAGCAAGGCGAGCACCTCCTGGGACGTGGCCGAGTCGAGCGCGCCCGTGGGCTCGTCCGCGATCACGACGTCCGGCTGGGAGAGCAGGGCGCGCGCGATCGCGACGCGCTGCTGCTGCCCCCCGGACATCTCGTCCGGACGGTGGTCCAGGCGCTTGGTGATCTGCAGCGTGGTGGCCAGGGCGTCCAGGCGGGCGGCGTCCACCTTCTTGCCCGCGAGCGAGAGCGGCAGCTCGATGTTCTGGCGGGCGGTGAGGGTGGGGACCAGGTTGAACGCCTGGAACACGAAGCCCACGTGGTCGCGGCGGAAGCGGGTCAGCTGGTCGTCGGAGAGCCCGGCGATGTTCTGGCCGCCCACCGCGATGCGGGTCTCGGGGTTGCGGTCCGGGGTGTCCAGACCGGCCAGGCAGTGCACCAGCGTGGACTTGCCGGAACCGGAGGGGCCCATGACCGCCACGAACGTGCCCTCGGGGATCTCCAGGCTCACGTCGCGCAGCGCCTGGACGGCCGTGCCGCCGGCACCGTACGTGCGGGAGACGTGGGCCGCGCTCACGGCCATGCGCCGGGAGGTGCCGGGGTGTGCGGGGGCCGGAGCGGCGGCGTCGTTCCCGCGGCCGGGAGCGGTCGGTGCCGGGGCGGCCGCGGGACGGGAGCCGTCGGTGCCGCGGTCCGCGGTGTCCTGAGCGGCGGTGCCCTGCGGAACGGCACGGTGGGATGCCGCGCCGTTGGGTGCGGTGCCGTTGGTGGCCGTGCCGCCGGAGGCGGCCCAGGGAGCGGAGTCGTGTGGGGTGTGGGTGGGGTCCGGAGAAGTCATGCTTCCATTCTCCGAGCCCCCGGGGCGGCGCACATCGGACGGGGGTACGAGCTTTGGCCCGCCGCGCGCCCGCCGCACGGTGGCACGGGTCTCGCCCGGGGCCGTCCGCTCATACCGGGGGATGAGGGCGGGCCGGGGACCGGGGCTCAGCCGGGCAGCACCACACCGGTCTCGTACGCGATCACCACGGCCTGCACCCGGTCCCGGGCGTCCAGCTTGGACAGGATGTGGGACACGTGCGTCTTGACCGTGGGCTCGGAGAGGAACAGCCGCTGCATGATCTCCCCGTTGGAGCACCCCTCGCCGATCAGCTCGAAGACCTCGCGCTCGCGGGCCGTGAGCGTGCCGAGCCGCGGGTCCTGCCACGGGTCCCGCGCCGGGGCCCCTCCGGCGCTGCCGCCCGCACGAGCCTGCGGGGTGCCGGGCGCACCACCGAAGGGGGCACCACCGAGGGGAGCGTCGGGGTCGGCACCCGGTGCGGGAGCCGCGCCGAGCCACCGGGGCTCCTCCGGCGGCGTCGTGCCCCCGGACCCCGCGCGGGAGGCTTGGGACGCCCCGCCCGGAGCCGGTCGGTCCGCGGGCTGCAAGCCCCCGGACACCAGGTGGGAGAGCAGCCGCCGCGTGGTGGACGGTGCGATCACGGCGTCCCCGCGAGCCACGGTGCGGATCGCGTCCAGCAGCTCCTCGGGGCGGGCGTCCTTGAGCAGGAACCCGCTGGCGCCGGCCTGGATGCCCTCCAGGGCATACTCGTCCAGGTCGAACGTGGTGAGCACGATGATCCTGACCTCCGGGCGCCGCCGCAGGATCTCCCGGGTCGCGGCGATGCCGTCCATCCGGGGCATGCGCACGTCCATGAGGATCACGTCCGGGCACTGCTCCGGCGCCGCGGTGCGCACGGCCTCCACGGCGGCCACGCCGTCGTCCAGGTCACCCACCACGGTGAGGTCCGGCTGCGAGTCCACGAGCATGCGGAAGCCGCCGCGCACGAGCGGCTGGTCGTCCACGATGAGCACGCGCACGGGTGCGGCGCCCAGAGTCTCTGCCATCATGTCTCCTCCCCCGGCAGGGTAGCGCGGACCACGAACACGTCCGTGCGCTCGGGGTGCGGGCCCGCGCTCAGGGTGCCCCCGTAGAGGCCCACGCGTTCGCGCAGCCCCTGCAGCCCGAAGCCCCCGCCGGGCGCGCGCGTGACGGCCCCGGCGCCGTCGTTGATGATCTCCACCGCGGAGCCGGTGTCCCGGTGCTCCAGCACGATCCGCACGCTCGTGGCCTGCCACGCGTGCTTGAGGGCGTTGGTCAGGGTCTCCTGGACCACGCGGTACAGGGTCAGCTGCGCGCCCGGGGACAGGTGCGCGTCCCCGCTGACCAGGTACTCCACGGGCAGCCCGGCCGCGCGCACGGACGCCACGAGGTGCTCGATCTGCTCGAGCTGCGGCACGGGTGCGGTGCCCGTCCCGTCCTCGGTGCGCAGCACGCCCAGCAGCTTGCGCATCTCCGCGAGGGAGCCGCGCGCGGTCTCCGCGATGGTCCCCAGGGTCTCCACGGCCACCTCGGGGGTCGACGACGCCGCGTAGCGCGCCCCGTCCGCCTGCGCGATCACCACGGACAGCGAGTGCGCCACCACGTCGTGCATCTCCCGCGCGATCCGCGCCCGCTCGTCCTGGGCGGCCAGGCGCACCTCCTGCTCGCGCTCCACCTCCAGGCGCCGCGCGCGGTCCTCGAGCTGCTCCCGACGACGACGCCGCCCGCGCGCCAGATCCCCCGCCAGGAACGCGACCGTGACGATCGCCGCGGTGACCACCGTGAACATGGTGCCCGCGAGCGCCCACTCCAGCGTGGAGTAGCCGTCGAACATGAACAGGAACCAGTGGTTGCTGCGCACCCCCAGCACCACGCTGCCCAGCAGCGCCGCCGCGTACACGCGCCGCCCGGCGGGGGTGGGCGAGAGCTTCGCCGCGGTGTAGACCACGCACGGCACGGCCCACAGGCACAGCCCGATGGGTGCCACGTTGAGCACCAGCAGGCCCAGCAGGCTCAGGGCGCCCACGCAGTACGCCGTGGCCACGGGGTTGACCCGACGGAAGAACAGCGGGATCCAGCACGCGAGCGTGAACCACCACGTCCGCGTGTCTCCCAGTGACAACGCGGAGAAGAACGCCGTGACCACTCCGCCCAGGACCATGAGCACGGCGTTGCTCTGGTGGGGGTGGTCCTCCACCCAGCGGGCGAGTCTGATGTGTGCAGCCATGACGGGGGAAGCCTATCCGCCGGGGGCGGCCGGGCACGTCATCCCGCGGGACGAGAAACGCCCCGCGCTCCAGCCCCTGCCGGGGAGGAACGCGGGGCGTCCACGGTGGGCCGGTCGCGCGGCGCGCGGCGGGGCGCTCGGAGCAGTGCCGACGAGGCGCTGCAGCGGCCGCGCCTCAACCGGTCAGTTGAACCACTGGGTGGGCGGGCCCGCCGTGAGCAGCGCGGCGAAGAGCAGCACCACGAACACCAGCAGCGCCAGCCCGGAGAGCACCGGCCACCGCAGGATCACCGCGAGCAGCTTCTCGGCGGGCGTGCGCGCGGGTTCGCGCCCGGTCACGTCTCCCGCCACGGGGGCCGACGCCGCCGTGGCCGCGGTTCCCTCCGGGGAGCCGGACCCGGCCCCGCGCTGCGGCGAGGTGGCGGAGGAAGCCGGCCGTGCGGCGTCGTCGTGCGCGGTGGAACGGCCCGCGGGGGCCACGCGCCACGAGTCGGCGAGCAGGCCGCGGCGCTCCACGTGGCGCTCGAAGGGCACCGTGGCGAACGGGACGATCGACAGCAGCAGCCCCACCACACCGGTGGACGCGGGCCAGCGGCGGTCCGTCCAGACCACCACGGTGGCCACGCAGTAGCTCAGGAACACGAAGCCGTGGATCCCGCCGCCCACGCGCACGGGCAGGTCCCCGGCGTGGAGGACGTACTTGGCGAGCATGCCCAGGATCAGCAGCGCCCAGGTGACGGCCTCGGCGGTGGCGGCGGTGCGGTACAGCTTCCGGGGGCTCATGCGGCGTCCTCCTGATCGGGTTTGCTGGTGGCGTCGCGGACCTCGCCCACGAGCTCCTCCAGAACGTCCTCGAGCGCGACGATGTACACGGACTCGTCCGAGGTGCGGGAATCGCGGGCCACCTCGCCCACGAGGGCGAAGTGCGCGCCCTTGGCCTGCATGGTGCGGGTGACCTTGCGCAGCTTGTCCCCCGGGGCCACGCGCGCGAAGCGGCGCACGATCGCCGGGGGGATGGGCCGCTCGCGGGCGGTCTCGGGCAGGCCCAGCACGTCCTTGGCGTGGATGTAGCCCGCAAGCCGCTCGTCCGCGTCCCGCACGGGGAAGCGCGAGTAGCCGGTCTCCGCGCACAGCAGCTCCACGCCGGAGACCGTGATGTCCGAGGGCACGGTGCGCATGCCGGTCAGCGGCAGCGCGACGTCCGCCGCGGTCTTGTTCTCGAAGTTCAGGGCGCCGGTGAGCAGCCGGATCTCGTCGTTGTCCAGCAGACCCTCGCGCCCGGACTCGGCCACGAAGCCGCGGACGTCGTCCGAGGTGAACGCGGAGGCCACCTCGTCCTTGGGCTCCACCCGGAACAGCCAGCGCACCAGCTGGTTGGCGGTGGCGTTCATGATCCAGATGAACGGGCGGAACACCACCACGAACCCGTGCAGCACGGGACCCAGCACCTGTGCGACCCGGCTGGGCACCGCGATCGCGATGTTCTTGGGCACCATCTCGCCCAGGATCATGTGCAGGAACGTGACGATCAGCAGCGCGATCACCAGGGCGATCGGGTGCATGAGCGCCTCGGGCACGCCCAGCCAGTGCATGGGCACCTCGATCAGGTGTGCGATCGCGGGCTCACCCGCGGCACCGATCAGCAGCGAGCACGCGGTGATGCCCAGCTGCGTGGCGGCCAGGGACGTGGAGACGTTCTCGATGCCCTTGAGGGCGTACTTCGCGGAGCTCGAACCCTCTGCGGCCAGGGGTTCCAGCTGGTCCCGGCGGGCGGAGACCACCGCGAACTCGCTCGCCACGAAGAACGCGTTGCCGGCCAGCAGCAGGACCAGGATGATGATCGCGGTGCTCGTGGTCATCGCTGCTCCTCGTTCGGGTCTTCCTGGGACACGTCCTCGTCACGGTGGAAGCCGGGGGCTCCCCGGTTCTCGCCCTGGGACGCGCGGAACTCCTCTGCGGTCTCCGGCTCCCGGCCGTCCCCGCCCAGCGGATCGGGGCGCCCCGGGGGCTGCCACGCGGTGGACGTGGTGGAGCCGCCGCGCTCGTCGGGGTTGCCGCCCACGCGGTGCACCAGGATCCGGTCCACCCGGTGCTGGTCCATGCGCATCACGTCCAGGCGGATCTCCGCCTTGGTGGGCAGGTCGTCCTCGTCCCGGTGGTAGTGGTCCACGGCCTCCACGGTGAGGGTGTCCCCCACGCGCGGCAGCCGGTCCAGCTCCTCTGCCATCAGGCCGCCCAGGGTGTCGGACTCCTCGCCCTCGGGCATGTCCACGCGCAGCACGTCGCCCAGCTCGTCCGGGCGCAGCAGGCCCGAGACCACCAGGCCGCCGTCCCGGGTGCGGCGGAAGCGCTGCACGCGGGTGTCCTGCTCATCGTCGATCTCGCCCACGATCTCCTCGATGAGGTCCTCCAGGGTGACGATCCCGGCGGTGCCGCCGTACTCGTCCACCACCACGGCCATCTGCAGGCCCTTCACGCGCAGCTGGCGCATCAGGGGGTCCAGGGTCATGGACTCGGAGACCACGTCCGCGGGCACGCACACGTCGCTCACGCGCACCACGGCGCGCTCGTCGAACGGCACGGCCAGGGCGTGGGTGTAGTGCACCACGCCCACGATGTCGTCCACGGACTCCCCCGTAACGGGGAAGCGGGAGTGCCCGGTCTCGGAGGCCGTGAGCAGCATGTGCTCCACGGTGTCGTCCGCGTCCAGGAAGGTCACGCGGGGCCGGGGGCGCATCACGTCTGCGGCGGTGCGGTCCCCGAACTCGATCGAGCGGGCCACGAGCTCCGCGGTGCCCGCGTCCAGGGTGCCCTCGCGCCCGGAGCGGCTCACCACGGAGGCAAGCTCCTCCGCAGTGCGGGCGTTGGCCACGTCCTCGGTGGGCGTGAAGCCGAGCATGCGCAGCACCGCGTTGGCGGAGCTGTTGAGCAGGGACACGAGCCAGCCGAAGACCACCATGAACAGCTTCTGGGGCAGCACCACCACGCGGGTGACCCGCATGGGGTCCGCGATCGCCCAGTTCTTGGGCACCAGCTCGCTGAACACCATCTGCGTGAAGGTGGCCACGATGAAGGCGGCGGTGGTCGCGATGCCCACCGCGGCGGCGTCGGGAACCCCCGCCCACCCGAGGCCCTCGCTGAACAGTTCACCCAGGCTGGGCCCGGTGAGGAAGCCCGCCATGAGGCTCGTGACGGTGATGCCCAGCTGGGCACCGGAAAGGTTGGTGGAGGTCTTCTTCAGACTCTGCTCGATGGTCCCGGCCAGTTTGTCGCCGGACTGCTGGGCGCGCTGGACCGCTTGGCGGTCCACGGTGAGGAACGCGAACTCCACGGCCACGAACAGGGCGTTGGCCAGCACCAGGAAGATGAAGACGAGCAGAAGGAGCCAGGCTGTCAGCACCAGCTCACCTCGTGGTGCGACGTGAGCGCGCGCGGGGGCAACGGGGATCCGGTCGAACGGGAATCAGGGGAGCAGCGGAGCTGCGCCGGACTGTCCGACTCCTTGTCATCGGCCGAGACGAGCGCACCGAGGTGCGCCGGGGGCCGGTTGTGTTGAGATGTCACGGAACAAGAATACCGAATCTGCACCCCCGGCCCGCGGCTTGTGTCAGTCCGTGCGACCCAGGATGTGCTGGGCGCAGCTGCGGAGGTCCTCGGTGCGGAAGCGGTAGCCGCTGGCCAGCAGCTTGGACACGTCCACGCGCTGGCTCGCGGCCACGAGCTCCTCGGTGGCCTGGGTGCCCAGCAGGGCCTTGGGCCCGGCCAGGGGCGTGGGGACCACTGCGGGCCGGTGCAGCACCCCGGCCACGGTCTTCGCGAACTGCTTCTGGCGCACGGGCTGCGGCGCGGCCACGTTGAACGGGCCCTCAGCGTCCTCGCTGAGCGCCAGGTGCGCCACCGCGCCGGCCATGTCGTCCAGTCCGATCCAGCTCTGCCACTGCTGCCCCCCGCCCAGAGGCCCGGACAGTCCCGCCTCCATGAGCGGCAGCTGGGGCTTGAGCAGCCCGCCCGTGGGCGAGAGCACCAGCCCGGTGCGGATGTTGACCACGCGCATGCCGTAGGCGGTGGCCCCGTGGGCGGCGCGCTCCCACGCACGGCACACCTCGGCCAGGAAGCCGTCCCCGGAGGGCGAGTCCTCCGTGAGGACCTCGTCCCCGCGGCCAGTTCCGTAGTAGCCCACGGCGGAGGAGACCACCAGGGCCCTGGGGCGCTTCTCCGCGGGCACCTGACCCAGGGCGCGCACCAGCAGCTCGGTGCTATCCACTCGGGAGTTCATGATCTTCTTCTTGTTCTCCGCGGTGAAGCGGGTGGCGATGGACGCCCCGCCCAGGTGGACCACCACGTCCACACCCTCGAGGTCGTGCGGGTTCAGCACGCCCTTGTCCGGGTCCCAGCCGATCACGCCGTCCCCGGTGGACGCGCCGCGCTTCATGCGGATCACGGTGTGCCCGCCGGTCTCCAGCAGCGCGCACACCTGCGTGCCCACCAGACCGGACGAGCCGGCCACCGCAATGGTGAGCCGGGGTCCGTCGTGCTGGTCGTGGAACGCGAGGTCCGCCTTCAGCTGCCGCTCCCGGTAGGCGAAGATCCGGTTGAGCTGCGGGGTCATCACGCGCTCCCCCACGTCGTTGAGCCTGCCCGCCCACTGCGGCAGCGGCCGCACGGTGACCCGGTCCTGGATGAGCGTGCCGCCAGCCTCCGTCTCTTCGAAGACGTGGCGGTGCTCCCACTCCCCCAGCGGGCCCTTGGCCATGCGGTCCGTGAAGTAGTGCGGCGGGTCCCACTCCCCGTGCTCAGCGGTCCAGGGCAGGTGGACCATGCCGAACGTGCCCGGCACGGACACCCCCAGTTTGGCCTCGGAACCGGGTTCGATCCCGTCCGAGGGCGCCTGGCGCACCTGGTCCGGGCCACCGCCGAACGGCGGGGTCAGACGGGGCAGCGCCCCGGGGCGCTCGTGCCACGCGAACACCTGCTCCCGCGGCTGGGTCAGGCGGGTCTCGTGGACGTATTCGTGGGTCATGGCGCTGCCGTTTCCGTTCACTCGTGGGGCGGGTTGCTGGGGTCGATCAGCCGTTCTGGGGCACCTGGTCCACCAGCTCGTCGTCGCCGGGCTCGGCCGCGGGGGTCACGCGGCGCACCTGGCGCGAGTCCAGGACGCGTTCACGACGCCGCGGCTCCAGTGCCACCGGAGCACCCGTCTCCAGGGACTCCAGGATCGCCGCGTTCACGCGGACATCCAGCAGACCCTCCTCCCCGTCAGGCTCGGGGGCCACCCCCTGGCGCAGGCAGTCCACGAAGTACTGGGTCTCCCCGCCGAACTGCTCCACGGGGTCGTGCGCGAAGCTCTCGGAGGAGCCGTTCTTCGTGAGCGTGTACTCGATGCCGGTGTCCGGGCCGAAACCGAAGCACGGCTCCGCGGAGATCTCGCCCTCGGTGCCGGACACCGTGAAGCGCTCCACGGACTCGGACGCGTAGGAGATGGTGAACTGCGCGAGCCGGTCCCCGGGGAAGGTGAGGGTCACGGCCACGGTGTCGTCGAAGTTGAACTCGCGGCCCGGGGTGCGCACGCCCTTGGCGTAGACCTCCACCGGTTCGTCGTGGAAGAGGTTGCGCACCATGTTTTGCGGGTAGGTGCCCAGGTCCGGGATGGGGCCGCCCCAGTAGCCGGAGTGGCCGCGGTGGTTCTCCTCGGTGATGTCCTGGGAGAACGCGGCGGTGAAGTAGCGGGGGTCCCCGATGACCTTCTGGTCCCGGACCTTCTCGATCATCTCCACCGTGCCCGGCTCCTGGTGCAGGCGGTAGGCGAGCATCAGCGTGGCCCCGCTCTGCTCCGCGGCGTCGATGATGGCCTGGCAGTCCCCCACGGAGGTCTCCATGGGCTTCTCGAGCAGCACGTGGATGCCGGCCTTCAGCGCGGGCTCGGCGAACTCGCGGTGCCGGAACACGGGAGTGGCCACGTAGACGGCGTCCACGTCGCCGGACTCCAGCAGCGCGGGGTACTCCTCGTAGGAGTGCACGGCCACGCCGTACTCCTGGCCCAGCTCCTCGGCCTTCTCCGCGCTGGAGGTCACCAGCGCGGAGAGCTCGGCGCCCTCGGTCCGGTCCAGACCGGGGATGAACGCCTGCTGGGAGATCTGTCCCACGCCCACCACCGCAAAGCGGACCGGGCGGTCGTTCGGGATGCTGGCAACCATGGTGGTGAACCTCCGAGGGGTCGAGACTGCGGGTCACACCCACCCGTCAGTGGGCTGATGACGTGTTCCGCGTCCACTGTAGGCAGGCCCTCCGGCGCGTGTCAGCGCCCGTTCACCCACCGCGCACAGGCGCGGCATCCTCGCCGTTTCCCCGTGCCCGTCACCCGTTGTGGACCCGCCCCCGCCTCGTCCCGTGCGCCGTCCCGCACGACGACGCCGCCGCGGCCTTCCCTGCGCGGGCGCCCCGGGGTTCACCCTCCGGCCCTACAGCTCCCGCGCGTTGGCCAGCACCGGGATGGACGTCCGGGTGCGCTCCACGAGGTCCATGTCCAGGTCCACGACCGTGTAGTCCGGGGCGTCCCCCAGGGAGGCCACCACGGATCCGTCCGGGGCGGCGACGAGGCTGTGCCCCACCCCGCGCGGGGCCTTCTCCGGGTTCTCCACCCCCGCGGCGAGCGGGTTCGCCTGGCCCACGGCCACCACCCAGGAGGTGGTGTCCAGTGCGCGGGCGCGCGCCAGCAGCTCCCACTGCTCCACCTTGCCCGGCCCGTCACCCCAGGACGCACCGACCACGGTGACCGTGGCGCCGTCGTGCGCGAGCCGGGTGAACAGGCGCGGAAAGCGGATGTCGTAGCACGTGGCCACACCCACGGTGGTGCCCCCCACGGGGAAGGTGACCGGTTCGTCGCCGGGGTCCACGGTGTCGGACTCCAGGAAGCCGAACGCGTCGAAGAGGTGGATCTTGGCGTAGCCGCGCACGGCGCCGTCCGGCAGGGCGATCAGCGTGGTGTTGCGCACGCGCTCGCCGTCCCCGGGGGTGAACATGCCCGCGACGATCGCCACCGAGTGCTCGTGCGCGAGATCGGCGACGGCGCTCGCCCACGGCCCGTCCAGCGGCTCGGCAACGTCCGTGAGGCGGCGCCCGAACGCGAACATCGTGGCCTCGGGGAGTACGAGCAGGCCCGCGCCGTCCTTGCCCGCGCGCCGCGCGAGATCCGCTACGGCCCGCAGGTTTTCCGCGGGGTCGTAGGTGCTGAGCAGCTGTCCGAGGGCGATGCGCATGCCTGCCACCCTAGAGGCCCCGGCAGCCTGCGGAAAGAGCAAAGCACGCCAGTGGAACGGTGTCGTCCGTGCGGGATCTGTGCTTATCCTCGAGACCCGCGCCGGGCCCCCGGCACGGGCGTCGACCCCGGAACGAGGACTGCATGGCCCGCAACCGGACCGCTCTCTTCGCCGTCTCGGCCGCGTGGCTCGCCGTGCTGCTCGCGGTGGTTCTCGGCCTCGTGCTGGGCGGACCGATGGTGCCCTTCGCGGTCCTCGTGGGGATCGTCGCGGTGGCCGTCACCGGGTTCTGGGCCGTGCGCCTCAACCGCGGCCAGCAGTAGTCGCGGGGTCCTGCTCAGGCGTTGCGCGCGATCTTCACCGCGCTGACGATCAGCGGGATCTGCAGCGGCAGCCGCCCGTACGCGATCGCCTGCCGGGCGGGTGCCGCATTGCGCGAGTCCCACGCCATCTTCATGTTCCCCGGCCACACGCCCACGAACAGCGCTGCGGACACCGCCCCGCCGATCCTGCGAGTGCGCGGCACGAGCAGCAGCGCCGCGGTGGCCAGCTCCGCATATCCCGAACCGAGGGACCACTGCCGCGCGGTGCCCGGCAGCTGCTCCGGGATCAGCGCGTCGAACGGTTGCGGTTTCACCAGGTGCAGCACGCCCATCCCGGTCAGAGCCAGCCCGGAGAGCACGGCGGAGCGGTTGGCCTTGCGGCGAGTGGTCGTCAGTGTCCTGTTCATCCCCTCACCGTACCCATGCGCCTCGCCGCGGGGTTCGCAGGTCCACCCGCAGCGGTCGGCGACGCCGCTCGCGCCCACCGCGCGCCGCACCCGTGACCCTCGGGCCCAGCGCTCCGTTCGGCGCGGGGCCGCCCACCCCTCGAGGACACCTGCCGTACCCGCAGCTGCGGGCAGGCCGTCGGAGAACTCTGCCGGGCGGCGTCGTTCCCAGCGCCGGACGCGCGCCCTACGCTGGGAGGCGAGCAGCGACGTCGTCGAACGAGGAGGCGGTCATGGACCCCTTTGTGACCCCGCAGTGGCTGGCCGAGCACCGGGACGAGGTGGTGCTCGCGGACGCGCGGATGTACCTGGACGGGCGCAACGCCGAGGCCGAGTACCTGCAGGGGCACCTGCGGGGCGCCGTGTTCGTGGACGTGGGCGCGGACCTCGCGGAGCACGGGCGCCCCGAGGGTGGCCGGCACCCGCTGCCCACGCCCGAGCACTTCGCTGCGGCCATGTCCCGCGCGGGCATCGGGGACTCCACCACGGTGGTGGCCTACGACGACGCCGGCGGCGTGATGGCCGCGCGTCTCGTGTGGATGCTGCGCACCACCGGCCACCGTGCCGCCCTGCTGGACGGCGGCCTGGACGCCTTCCCCACCGACGAGCGGGAGCGGCACCGCACCGTGCTGCCCACCGCCGAGTTCACGCCCGCCCCGTGGCCGCGCGAGGCACTGGCCACCATTGACGAGGCGACCCACGGTCCCGTGGTGGTGGACGCCCGGGACCGCACGCGCTTCGCCGGGCACACCCCGGACCCCGTGGATCCCCGCTCCGGGCACATCCCCGGTGCCGTGAACGTGCCGTGCCGCGAGCACCTGCGGGAGGACAGGACCCTGCAGCCCGTCGAGGCGCTGCGGGAGCGTTTCGAGGCCGCCGGGGTCACGGACGCCTCCCGGATGATCTCCTACTGCGGCTCCGGGGTCACGGCGTGCCACAACCTGCTCGTGGCCGAGCACGCCGGACTGGGCAACGGGCGACTGTTCCCCGGCAGCTGGTCCCAGTACTCCCACACGGACCGCCCGGTGGAGACGTCCCCCACCAGCTGAACCGACCGTCAGGCTACTGACACACTCCCCACCGCAGTGCCAAGATGGAGCACACGACAGTGGCTCAGGCCACCCCGACAGCAGGAGGCATCACATGACTCAGCAGCCCGAGAACACGGACCCCATCGCGTCGGCAGGCCAGATCGACGACCCCGACCAGCCCACCACGGTGCACGGCAAGGACGACTCCCGCGCCGGGCGCGACACCCAGCCCGACGAGAGCTCGGCGGACGGGGACCCCGAACAACCGGGCTCCCGGCACCGTTCCGCCGGGGCGCCCGTGCGGGGCGACGCCGCCACGGCCACCTCCGCGCCCCACGGCACCGCCCGGGACGGTCGCACCGTCGAGGACGAGCACGGGGGCAAGCCCCCCAAGGCCCTGCGCGAGACCGGCTTCCCGGTCGTGGAGGAGGGCACGGTGGATGCCCAGCACAGCCGCGATGTGGACTCCGAGGCACTGGCCGGGACCCGCAAGTTCCAGCCGCGCCCCGGGGACGCCAACCCCAACATCTCCGACAATCCGCAGGACCGCCTGGACCACGCCGGCCAGTCGGAGCACGCCCGCGGAGCCGGTGAGCGCGCGTCCGGCGAGGGTGCCCGCTCCGGTGCGGACACCGTCCGGGACGAGACCGCTGCGGCGGCCCACGTGGCCGGTCCCCGCGGGGGCGTGCCGGACGGGGCCGTGCATGTGGAGGCGGATGCGTCCGAGACCGGGCGCCGCGTCTCCGGTGGGCCGGGCGCGGAGCACAACACTGCGGACGGGCATGACCCCCGGGCCGGGGACGAGGACAACGACGCCTCGCAGTACCAGGACCCCCGGGACGTGCCCGAGGTGGAGCCCGTGCGCCACTCCCAGATGGTGGAGGACCGCGTGCAGGAGCAGGAGCGGGACTACGACCTCGGCACCACCGAGGACGGCGAGCGCTACCTCACACCGAGGGACACCCCGGAGGTCTGAGCACCTCAGCCCTCGAGGGCCCGCCCGACCCTGGGCAGGCCCGTCCACGCCCGGCCGGAACGCCTTCCGGCCGGGCGTCGTCGTGCTCGGCGCCGGGACCGCCCGCGGCTCATCGGACAGGTTGTCCCCCGAAGAGCGGTGACTTCTTGCCCGCGCATCACCGCAGGTCAGCTCGGGAAACTCTGCCGATCGGCGGGCACTGTATGCAGGTGCATCATCACGACTCGGTTACGGCCCCGATGTGATCTTGCGCTCGCCGCCCCCGGTTGCGAATCTGTTTGCTATGGCGAAGCGAATTCACTCCCGGACGTGGCTGGCCGCGGCCGCGGTCCTCGGCGCGGTCGCGGTGACCGGATGTGCGGGCGGGCCCTCCCCGGAGCCCCAGGGAACCACTGCGACGAGCAGTCCCGCGAGCGCGGGCGGCTCCACGGAGAGCGCGCTGCCGCAGGCGCAGGGCGTGACCCCGGCGGAGGCGAACAGCGCCGACACCTACGAGCTCACGCAGTCGTACACGGACCCGGACAAGCTGTTCACGGTCAAGTACCCCAAGGACTGGACCGCGCAGCAGAACCGGGGCTACCTGGAGCTCACGAGCCCGAACGGGAAGGTCACCGGAACGGTGGCCTCCACCAAGGCCCGCCCGCCCAAGGGGGACTGGTTCACCCGGCCGTCCCATCCGCTGATCGGCCACGAGACGCCCCTCGGTGAGCAGCTGAAGACCAAGGTGTACACGTACGCGAGCTACATCGCCGCGCCCTCACGCAAGGACACGGGAGACTCCGTGCTGTGGGGCCTCACCGAGTCCGACAACAAGGGGATCGTGCACCTGAAGAACAAGGGCAACCCTGCGGAGCTGTGGGCGGAATTCCACTACGGCCCGGTCAACGAGGGCAACCGGCCACTGTCCCAGCGCAAGGGCGTGGAGCTGGTCAACGAGATCAACCAGACGGACGATGCCGGCACCGTGGACGCGATCCTGAAGTCCGTCCGCGCCGGCGCGTAGGGTCCCCCATCACCCACGGTCCGTCATTGCGGGGCACACCGAGCGGGGAGAGGAACCGGCGCGGTCATCCTGGCAGCACACCGAGCACCACGTTCACCGTGGCCGCCAGGATGACCGTGCTGAAGATGTAGGACAGCAGGCAGTGGCGCAGGATGATGGCGCGCAGGCCCGTGGTCACCACGTTGTTGTCCGAGACCTGGAACGTCATGCCCAGGTTGAAGGAGAAGTACAGGAAGTCCACGTAGCGCGGCGCGTCCTGGGTGTTGAAGTCGATTCCGCCCGTGGGCTTTTTGTAGTACTCGTGGGCGTAGCGCGCCCCGTACATCAGGTGCAGCATGGCCCACGTGAGCAGGATGCCCAGCAGCCCCAGCACGGCTCCGGTGGTGCGGGCCTCGGTGCCTCCGCGCACCAGGATCACCATGATGGTCAGAAGGTTCACCAGGGACAGCGCCACCACGAGAGCCTCCTGCACGATGGGCTGGAAGTCCTCCCGCACGGAGTTCTCCCCGGTGCGCTCGGCGGACATGGGCCACAGCACGGACACCGCCATCACCACGTAGGCCAGGGACACCGCGCACGCCCCCACCAGCGCCACCAGCAGCCCGTCCAGGAACAGTGCCGAGGCGGCCCCGGCGGCCACCCCGATCACCACTGCGGCGGCAAGTCGCACGTGGGCGGAGATGGGCCGCCGGTCGGTCGTCGTCATGCGTCCAGGCTAGTGGGCGCGCCCGGGCGGCGTGGCGGCGTCGTTGCGGTGACTCCGGTGCAGGCGCGGCCGCGCGCCCGCTCCGGCAGGTCCGTGAGGCAGGGTGCTCAGCGCAGCGCCACGGGGAGGCTCTCGAGCAGCCGCAGCCAGATCTCGGAGACCGTGGGATAGCTGGGCACGGCGTGGCGCAGCAGCTTCACGGGCACCCGCCCCACGATCGCGATCGTCGCCCCGTGCACCAGTTCGGTGGCCTCCGGTCCCACGAACGTGGCACCCAGGAGGCACCCCGAGTCCTCGTCCACCACCAGTGTGGCGCGCCCGGCGGCGTCGTCCCGCAGCAGGGCGGCACCCGCGGCACCGGTGATCGGGGCCTCCGCGACGACGACGCCGTGCCCCGCCTCCCGCGCTTCGGCCTCGGTCATGCCCACGGCACCGACCGGGGGATCGGTGAACACGGCCTGCGGCACGGGAACGGGACCGTCCGGGGCGGTCTCGTGCCGTCCGGCGAGCCGGGAGCCGAGCACTCGGGCCTCGTACTTGCCCCAGTGGGTGAGCAGGGCGGTGCCGGCGGCGTCCCCGATCAGGTGCAGCCAGTCCGGCAGCCGCCCGGCGTGGGCGTCCTCCGGGGTGCCCCCCACGGACTCCAGCCCCAGGTCGGTGAGGCGCGGTGTGCGGCCGGTGGCCACGAGCACCTCGTCCACCTCCAGCGGATCGCCCGTGGTGCGCAGCCGGACCGTGCCGCCGTGGATCCGGCCGAGACCGGTGTCCCGTGCGTCCTCGCGGTGGGCGGTCTCCACAGTTGTGTTCAGCCGCACGTCCACCCCGGCGTCCTCCAGGCCCGCGCGGACGAGCTCCCCCACGAACGGTTCGTTCTTCGCGAGCAGCGCGTCGCCGCGCACGAGCAGCGTGACGGAGGAGCCGAGCGCGGCCAGCCAGGTGGCGGCCTCCACAGCCACCACGCCGCCGCCCACGATCGCCAGGCGCGGCGGGACCTCCACGACCCCGGTGGCGTCCTTGGAGCTCCACGCGTGCAGACCCTCCAGGGCGGGCGGGACCACCTCGACGGAGCCGGTGGCGATTACCACCGCTCGCCGGGCGGCCAGCGTCCGCTCGCCGTCCGGACCGGTGACCCGGACGGTGCGGGGCCCCGTGATCTCGCCGTGCCCGCGCACCACGCGCAGACCGGCGCCCTCCGCCCAGCGGACCTGCCCGGCGTCGTCGTAGTGGGAGACCCACGCGTCCCGGCGCGCGAGCAGCTCCCGCACCCGGACGGCCGGGGAGTCCACGCCGTCCAGGTGCGCGGCGGTGCGCGCCACCTCCACGGGGCGCAGCAGGGCCTTGCTGGGCATGCACGCGTAGTAGGAGCAGTCCCCACCCATGAGGGCCTCCTCCACGATGACGGCGGAGAGCCCGCCCTCGTGGGCGTACTGCGCCACGTTCTCCCCCGCGGGCCCGCCGCCGATCACGACGACGTCCGCGACGTCCTCCGCGCTCGTGCCGGTTTCCGGGGTGCTCTGGTTCGCGGTGGTCATGAGGGCTCCGTTCGTCGTGGGTGTGGGGCGAGTCTAGATGGATGGTGCGCACCGCTGTTCCCGGGGCGGCCCCGGCGCTGGTTGCCCAGCCGCGTCCATGCGCGGGCGTGTGCGATGCTGACGAGATGACTGAGCTGACCCGCCAGGAAAATGTCTTCGTCCTCGACATCAGTGACTCGCCCGAGGGCGACCACCGCTTCACCCACGAGCGGATCCAGGCCATCGACGCCGCGCTCACGCAGGTGGAGTCCACACCGGGGGATCTCGCGCTGGTGATCACGGCGCAGGGCAAGTTCTTCTCGAACGGTCTCGTGCCGGATCTGTTCGTCGAGCCCGGATACGGCAAGGCGTTCCAGGGGCTCCTCGCCCGTCTCCTGGTCCTGGAGGTCCCCACCGTCTGCGCGGCCAACGGCCACTGCTACGGCGGTGGGCTGCTGCTGGCCCTGGCGTGCGACGAGCGCTGCGCCCGGTCGGAGCGCGGGTTCCTGTGCCTCCCGGAGACCTCCATCGGGGTCCCGTTCACCTCCGGGCTAACCGCCCTGGTCTCCGCACGCCTCACGCCGCGCGAAGTCCACCGTGCGATGATCCTGTCCCAGCGCTACGACGCCCCCGCGGCCGCCGCGGCAGGAATTGTCGACGACGCCGTTCCCGGCGCGGATCTGCTGGCCCACGCCGTGCGCCGGGCCGGTGAGCTGAGCCCGCTCCGCGGCTCCGTCCTGGCCACGAACAAGCGGCGGCGGTACGCGGACGTGGTGGACGCGCTGCACCGCCCGGAGCAACTCACCGTGGAGTCGGACGCCTGAGCCAACCTCTTGATGCTGCGCGTACGCGGCGCACCACCCGAGTCACACCGTCTTCGCGCCAGCATGTCGCGGGACGGGTGGGACTGGCGCGGTGGGCTCACGCCCGCCCGTGTTCCACGGCCGGTGACAACTGAAAGAAGCCGCAGCACCCAACGAACGCAAGAAGTCAGTGCGCGATAGGGACAGTGGCGTCCCACGACCACGCGTCTAACCGAGGGCATGCGCCCAGGGGTGCTCGACCGCAGCTGTAGAGAAGCACGGCAGTGGGATCACCGGTGGGTGAGTTGGGGAAGAGCCGATCCAGTAGTGGCGTGCACAAGGTCGCGGGTGGCACCCATTGCAGCGAACCCAGAGCCGTCCGACACTCCATAGGGGTGCCAGCCCGTGGCCTCGGGCTGGGCGTTCTCGACGGCCAGCTCAAGCATTCGGCCGCACATGGCGATTGCGTCAAGAATCTGGCGGTTAGTTGCGTTCGGATCGATCACGGCGTCAATGGGCAGATAGTTGTCCTGGGGTTCGGCGATCATCTGGGACGCGTAGGAGAACAGATCGTCTGCCACGTGCGCCGCCGTGTCACGGCAGGACCACTCCACGTCGCCGGCGGGCACTACCCACGAGGTGTCCACGACTGCACTCAACAACGACCGCATGTGCATGACCGAATTGCCGAGCACTTTCGTCATCAAATCCATGCTTAGAGACTAGTGCCGCGGCTCCCCGCAGCACCCCGAGGTTTCTTCGCGTAGTTGGGTGTGAGGGGACGGAGACGCGCCGCCGCCCCCAGGGAGTCGGGCTGGGGTCACCGTGATCAGCCGGTTGTCATATGGCGCGGGCTGATCTTCTCCCCGAGGTGCACCGTGGTCAAGGCCGAGGAGTCATGGCTGTCCTCCGGGACCAACCGCATCTCAAAGATGGGCCTGTCCGCTTCCGCAGGCCATTGCGAGACGAGGCGCCGCGAACCGGGCCCTCTCCTCGGAGAGTTCGGCAGCAAGTTGCGGGCCGAGGGCCTCATCCGGAAGAGGGTGAAACCCCAGCTTCCGGTAGTAGGGGGCATTCCACGGGACGTCGGCGAAGGTGGTCAGCGTCAGCCGTTCATCGCCGCGGTCGCGCGCCCACGAGGCAACGGCATCGACCAGGTCTGCTCCGATGCGCTGCCCGGCATGATCTGGGTGAACGCTGACCTGCTCGAGGTGAGCGCTCCCGTCGCGCTCGACGGCTAGGGCGTAGGCCACGACCTGGTCGTCGACCGTGGCAACCCACACCCGGCCGTCCGATGCATGCCCCGAGAGTTGCTGAACATCGGGCAAGGGGTCGTCGGCAATCTCCGGCATCCCAATCGAGCGGAAAGCCTCTCCCGCGGCGGCTTCAATGGTCGGCAGGCTGAGCGCGTCTGCAGGGAATGCTAGACGAATCACGGGCATCTACTCAAAGACCTTGGGTGCTAAGACGGCAACGGGTAACGCCGTAGCGGATGAATAAGGACACAGCCGAGGCACGGGGAAAGCAGTCACTCGCGGTGTAATGCCTGCGCACGCTCTATAGCGTGGGCGATCTGCCGGGCTTGCGCGACCGAGTCCACAACAACCGCGTATCGATTTCCCGCACGGGTTGCGATGTCGACTCGGCCCTTCCCACCCGCGCTGAGTCGGACGCCACGGGGGGGACTTTGCTCGACCTGTCACAACCCAATTCACAAAGCCGTGATTGAGACCGTCGTCCTCGTGAGTACAGACAGAGGCGATGTCGGGCAGCAGCAGGGAGCGGCGATAGAGGGGTGCCAGGAGTGTCACTGTCCCGGCTTCCGGATCAACCGACACACCCACTGACAGCCCTGCCGATGCCAGCCAATTACCGCGGGACGTGACGTGCATGCGACCTGTGTCGCTCAAGCTTCACCACCCCGATCCTGTCTAGCGCATGTTTAATCTTCGCTCGGCGCACATACTAGTGACATCCACTACTGTCTGATACCTGGGGACTCGGACGAGATCACGATCATCCAGTCGTCCGCCCGCAAGGGCCTACGCACGTCCTGAGCGGCATCCCCTGGCCGGTCCATCCGGATGAGCATATGGCAGGGTGTCGAAAGTGGGGTCGCTGAATCGTCTCTAGTGCAGGAGGGCGAACGGCGCTCTCCCTGAGCAGTACAAGGAGAACTCCACCATGCGATACGTACTTGCTTTCCATGCTGAGGAAACAGGCATCAGCACCGAGGAGCAGCCGTCGGCAGAGGAGATGGCCGAGATGCAGCAGTTGATGACCGACTTCGCCGACTCGCTCGAGGCTGCCGGGGTCATGGTGGCCGCCGAGATGCTCACCCCATCGCCGACTGCCTCGACGGTGACGCGACGCAATGGCAAGACTGTCATCGAGGATGGTCCCTTCGCGGCGACGAAAGAAGCACTGGCCGGTGTGTTCGTGATCGATGTTCCCGACCGCGAGGCGGCACTGGCGTGGGCAGAGCGGTTCCCTGGCGCGAGTTATGGAACAGTCGAGGTGCGTGCAGCGGGGGTTTCCTACGTCGATGGCAGCTGGCGCCAGTAGTCGCAGCAATGACGTCTCCTGACGTGGAGCAGGCGGTGGTTCTGACCCACGATGACTGGAGCAGGATCATCGCCTTGCTTTCTGTACGAGACGGCGATATCGCCGGTGCAGAGGATGCAGTAGCCGGTGCGGTTGAGCGCGCCCTTCATACCTGGCCCAGCAAGGGCATCCCGCAGAATCCCTCCGGGTGGATCTATCGCACTGCGCTGAACCTTCGACGCGATGTCTGGAAGTCCGCCGCGCACCGAACCAGCGTCGAGCTGAACTCGGAAGTACACGAAGCGCTACAACCCAGCATCAACGCAGAGCTCGATGAGCTCCCCGACAGCCGCCTCCAACTTCTCGCAGCCTGCGCACACCCCGACATCGATCCCGCCACTCGCCCACTGCTCATGCTGTCTGCAGTCCTCGGGCTCCCTACCCGACGTATCGCGGAAGGAATGATCCTGCCCGCCGCGACAGTGGCAGCGCGGCTGACCCGAGCGAAGAAGAAGATCGCCACGAATGGTCTTCAGATGCACGTGCCCGACCGGTCCGAACTGCATGCGTGCCTCTCGTCCATCCACGAAGCCATCTACGGAGTGTTCACCATCGAGTGGGCCAATGCGGCAACGGATCTGCGCGAAGACCTCGCTGGAGAAGCGGTCTATCTCTCTGAACTAGTTTCCACCCTCTGCCCCGATGATGGAGAGTCTCACGGACTTGCCGCTCTCATCCACCTGTCAGTGGCACGGTTCAACGCACGACGGAGCCCCAGCGGCGCGCTGGTGCCTCTCGACGATCAAGACCCAACCATGTGGAACGCAAGCCATCTGGCGAAGGGTGAATGGCATCTTCGTGAAGTCCACCGATGCGGAGAAATCGGCCGCTACGCCATCGAAGCGAGCATCCAAGCCCTCCACATGCAAGGTGTGCGCACTCGAAAACCAAACTGGCATGCCCTACTACGGCAACACGACCACCTTCTACGGATCGCCCCCTCGTTAGGAGCACGAGTTTCCAGAGCCGCAACTCTTCAGCATGCGGAAGGAGGAGCCGCGGCCCTGGCCGCCCTCAGCAGCCTCCCAAAAGCAGCGGAGAGCTACCAACCCGCATGGGTCTTGCGAAGCCATCTCTACCGCGCCATGGGGAGAAACCAAGACGCCATCTCGACACTAGAGCGAGCCATGACTCTGACCACAATCACCAGTGAACACGAGCACTTAGCGAAGCTGCTCACTCGATGGAAACAACGCGCGTAGCGCGCAGCGTGCCGCACACAGCGTCTTGGCGTGCCTGTCATCTCACGACTCTCGTCGCCAGATAGAAAGCACACCCCTACGGGCAAGCCAGATCAGATGTCACCTATCCGTGCAGAGGCCACGATCTCCTGGTCGAGCCGGAACGCCGCCGCGTAGGGCTCGATCTCGTGGCACACCTCCACCGCCGGGTTCACAGCATCCGGAGCGGTGCCGGTAAGAACGGCCCCATCCGCGAGTAGCATCGCAGCAGCCCCGCGCTGGTCGCCCTGAGGAAAGCGAACTTCAATCAGATTCAGACAGGCGTTGACGGTTTCATCCAGTTGCTCTCGCTTCATACTGGAACTCTAGGCTGGCGCCAGGACACCTTTGCGGTACCCGCGTGAGCGCGTTCCTGGACACCCGGAATCCCCGCCAATATCGTGGTCATCACGACGAACCGGTCACCGGGGCGTTGTCTGCCGGAGGCCCTACTGGGGCCTCCGCGCTTAGGTGAGGCACCCACTTGCGTGCGGTCTGGTCCGTCCGCTTCCGGTTCCGGTTCCGGTTCCGGTTCCACGTGCATACACCCATGCGCGACGACGCACTGCACGCCACGCCCTCTGCCCGGTCATGTCGTCAGACACCTACGCAGAAGCACCCAGGTGCGCCGCGAAGTAGTCCTCGATCCTCCGCCACGCGTGCTCGCGGTCCTCTCGGGTGCCCCCGAAACCCGCCACGTGCCACAGCGAAGCCAGGGCGGCAGGTCCCGGCATCGAGTCGTTGAGAAAGGCGTGCCCCGCGCTCGGGTACTCCTGGATGTCGTACCCCACCGAGGCGGCGTCGAGCTTTGCCTCCAGCTTCTGCGCCGCACCCCGGTTCTGCAGGTCCCGCGCACCGTAGGAACCCACCGCCGGGCAGGCGTGGCCCACGTCCTCGGGGACGGTTCCATAGTTCACGCTCGCCACGGCGTAGCGGTCCCGGTCGCAGGTCAGCAGCGCGAAGCCCCCGCCCATGCAGAAGCCGATGATGCCCACGGCTTCGGTGGTCTCCGGCTGGGCGAGCAGCCACTGCCGGCTGGTCTCGATGTCCACCAGCGCCTTGCCCGTGCCCGTCATCAGGGAACGCATCGTGGCAACCAGGCACCGCCGCGCCCCGCCGTCCGAGTACAGGTCCGGACGACGATCTCGTATCCCCACCCGGCAATGCGGCCGGGGTTCATTCATGCCCCGGAGGGCTCAGCCCCGGAACGCCCCCGCCAGGTTCCGCGCCCCGGAAGCCAGCAGGGCGACGTCGGCGCCCACGTTCACGAAGTCCGCGCCCGCGGCGAGGTAGTCCCGCGCCTGGTCCTGCGCGAACGCGTTGACGCCCACGAACTTGCCCGCCGCCTGCACCGCGGTGATCACGTGCTTCACGGCGGCGACGACGTCCGGGTGGGTCTGCTGCCCGATCAGCCCCATGGAGGCGGCGAGGTCCGAGGGGCCCACGAACACGCCGTCCACCCCGTCCACCGCGGCGATCTCCTCGATGCCCGCCACGGCGGCGGCAGACTCCGCCTGCACCACAAGGGTGATGGTCTCCCGGGCCCGCGGCAGGTAGCCAGGGATCCCGCCCCAGCGCCCGGAACGCGCCAGTGCCGCACCCACGCCGCGCACGCCCGCGGACGGGTACGCCACGGACCGGGCTGCGGCCTCCGCCTCGGCCACGGAGTCCACCATGGGCACGATCAGCGACTGCACCCCGAGGTCCAGGTACTGCTTGATGATGACCTCGTCGTTGTCCGGCACCCGCACCACGGACAGGGTGGGGTACCCGGCGATCGCGCGCAGCTGCGCCTGGATGGACTCCAGGGACAGGGGCGAGTGCTCGCCGTCCACCAGGAGGTAGTCGAAGCCCGCACTCGCGCAGATCTCCGCCGCGGTCGGATCACCGGAGGACAGGAAAATACCCGTGACCGGGTCCTCCGGTGTGCGCGGCAGCGCGAAGAGGTCCTTGAGGCTCGGCAGCACGCCCGGCAGGTTGGCGGCGCCCTCAGCGCGGAAGGTGTGGATCAGCTCGTTCACTCGAAGCGACACGTGATGGCTCCCAATTCTCCGTAGTCCGCGTGGACGGTGTCCCCAGGGTGCACCCACATAGGCTTGGTGAAGGACCCGGCCAGCACGATGCTCCCGGCCTCCAGCGCGTCCCCGTGCGCGGCCAGCTTGTTGGCGAGCCACGCCACGCCGTTCGCGGGGTGGTTGAGCACGGCCGCGGCCACGCCCGTGTCCTCCAGGGTCTCGTTGCGGTACAGCAGCGCGGAGACCCACCGCAGGTCCACGGCGTCCGGAGCCACGGGGTTGCCGCCGTAGACCATCCCGCCGAGGGCGGCATTGTCCGAGATGGTGTCCACGATCGTGCGGCCCTCCATCTGGACCCTCGAGCTGAGGATCTCCAGCGCCGGCACCACGTACTCGGTGGCCCGCAGCACGTCGAAGATGCTCGTGTGCGGCCCGCGCAGCTCGTCCCTGAGCACGAACGCGAGCTCCACCTCGATCCGCACGTTCGAGTACTGCCCGTGCTCGATCACCGAGCCGTTCTCGTGCACCTGGTCCGCGAAGATCGCCCCGTAGTCCGGTTCCGTGATCCCCGTGGCCTCCTGCATGACCTTCGAGGTCAGCCCGATCTTCCGGCCCACGAGCCGCCGCCCGGCCTCCTGCGCGCGCCGGCGCCACTCGTTCTGCACCGCGTAGGAGTCCTCCACGGTCATCTCCGGGTAGCGCAGCGTGAGCCGCTCGATCATCGTGCGGTTCGCCTCCGCGGCGGCCAGTTCGTCCGCGATGGCCACCACGCGTTCGTGCTCCAGCATGTCCTTGCCTTTCGGTTGGTCCGTGCGCCGTGCCCGCAGGGGACGACGACGCCGCTGCGCCGGTGTCCCAACGCTCCGTCACCCGGGTGCCCCACAGGGCCGGGTGCCGCTCCCCGGAAAGGGTGCGAGCGGCGTCGTCGTCCGCTCGGCGTGAGCCGCACCCGCCGCCGCCGGGGCGTGCGGGCGCGGCTCACGCGCGGGAGGAGCGGGTCAGAGCTGGTGACCCATCTTGTACTCGCCCTTCTTCCAGTCCGGCATGGACTCCTCGCCCTCGGAGGGGCGGGTGTAGGAGAAGCCGTCCGCGCCGATGGTCACGGCGAGCTCGGAGTCGTCCGTGCGGGAGACGACCTCCTGCGGGTTGCCGTCCAGGTCCAGCACCAGGGACGCCTCCGTGTACCAGGAGGGGACCACGGGGGTGCCCCACCAGTCGCGGCGCTGGTTGTCGTGGACGTCCCACGTGACCACGGGGTTGTCCGGGTCACCGGTGTAGTAGTCCTGCGTGTAGATCTCCACGCGGTGCCCGTCCGGGTCCCGCAGGTAGAGGTAGAACGCGTTGGACACGCCGTGGCGGCCGGGGCCGCGCTCGATCCTGTCCGACTGGCGCAGCGCACCGAGCTTGTCGCAGATGGCCAGGATGTTGTGCTTCTCGTGGGTCGCGAAGGCCACGTGGTGCATGCGGGGCCCGTCGCCGCCGGTCATGGCGGTGTCGTGCACGGTGGGCTTGCGGCGCATCCACGCGGCGTACACCGTGCCCTGCTCGTCCTGGATGTCCTCGGTCACGCGGAAGCCCAGGTCCTGCATGAACTTGGTGGCGCGGGGCACGTCCGGGGTGACCTGGTTGAAGTGGTCCAGGCGCACCAGGGCGCCCGGGGTGTAGAGGTCGTAGCGCCACGCGAGGCGCTCCACGTGCTCCACGTCGTAGAAGAACTCGTACGGGAAGCCCAGCGGGTCCTCCACGCGCACCGACTCTCCGATGCCCTTGGTGAAGCCCTCCGCACGGCGCTCCACGCGGCAACCGAGCTCCTCGTAGAAGGCCACGGCCTTGTCGAGGTCCTCGGGGGTGCGCACGCGGTAGGAGAACGCGGCCACGGCGGCCACGGGACCCTGGCGCAGCACCAGGTTGTGGTGGATGAACTCCTCGATCGAGCGCAGGTAGACGGTGTTCTCGTCCTCCTCCGTGACCGTGAGCCCCAGCACGTCCACGTAGAACTCGCGGGAGGCCGCGAGGTCCGTGACCACGAGCTCCATGTACGCGCAGCGCAGGATGTCCGGCGCGGGCACGGAGGGGGTCTTGATGGGGTTGTCGGTGGTGATCGGGGCTTCCTGCGAAACATAGAAGCCCGAGGACGTCATCGTCCGGTCAGCGGGATTCGTCATGGTGTGTCCTTCGTGGTGAGAGTGCCTCGTGATGACAGTGAAAGGGTCGTGGGGTTCTGGCGCCGCCCCGCCGCGGACCGTGCGGCCCGCGGCGGCGGGCGCGGCGTGGGAGTGCTGCGTGGGCGGGGCTCAGCCGTCCGTCTTGGCGGCGGCGTCCTCCTGCTTGCCGAACACCGGGTTGTGCACCTCGCCCAGGTTGATGTGCACGGCCTGCTGGTCCGTGTAGAAGTCGATCGAGCGGTAGCCGCCCTCGTGGCCCAGCCCGGAGGCCTTCACACCGCCGAACGGGGTGCGCAGGTCGCGCACGTTGTTGGAGTTCAGCCACACCATGCCCGCCTCCACGTTCTGCGCGAAGTTGTGAGCACGCTTGAGGTCGCTGGTCCAGATGTAGGCCGCCAGGCCGTACTTGGTGTTGTTCGCGAGCTCCAGGGCCTCCTCCTCCGTGTCGAACGGGGTGATGGCCACCACCGGACCGAAGATCTCCTCCTGGAAGATCCGGGCGTCCGGCTTGACGTCCACGAACACCGTGGGCGCCACGTAGTTGCCGGTCTCGAAGCCCTCGGGGCGGCCGCCACCGGCCACCAGGCGGGCCTCCTGCTTGCCGATCTCCACGTAGGACATGACCTTCTCGTAGTGCTCCGGGTGCACCAGGGCGCCCACCTCGGTGGACGGGTCCGAGGGCAGACCCACCTTCACCCGCTTGGCCTGCGCGGCGTAGCGCTCCACGAACTCGTCGTAGATCCCGCGCTGCACCAGGATGCGCGAGCCCGCGGTGCAGCGTTCGCCGTTGAGGGAGAACACCCCGAAAATCGTGGCGTTGATCGCGGCCTCGAGGTCCGCGTCCTCGAAGACCACGGCCGGGGACTTGCCGCCCAGCTCCATGGACAGGCCCTTGAGGTACGGGGCGGCGTTGCCGAAGATGATCTGGCCCGTGCGGGACTCGCCCGTGAAGGAGATCAGGGGCACGTCCGGGTGCTTGACCAGGGAGTCACCGGCGTAGCCCTCCTCGCCGAAGCCGTTGACCAGGTTGAACACACCGGCGGGCACGCCGGCCTCCTCGAAGATCCCCGGCCATAGGGAGGCGGAGAGCGGGGTGAACTCCGCGGGCTTGAGCACCACGCAGTTGCCGGTGGCCAGGGCGGGGCCCAGCTTCCAGGACTCGAGCATGAACGGGGTGTTCCACGGGGTGATCAGACCGGCCACGCCGATGGGCTTGCGGTTCACGTAGTTCACCTGGCGCCCGGGGACTTTGTAGGCGTCGTCGATCTGGGCGACGATCAGGTCCGCGAAGAAGCGGAAGTTCTCCGCCGCGCGGCGCGCCTGGCCCAGGGCCTGGGTGATGGGCAGCCCGGAGTCGTAGGACTCCATGGCGGCCAGCTGGTCACCGCGGGACTCCACGATGTCCGCGATCTTGTGCAGGATCCGGGAGCGCTCGCGCGGGAGCATCTTGGGCCAGGGGCCCTCCTCGAACGCCTTCTTGGCGGCGGCCACGGCGGCCTCGATGTCCGCCTTCTTGCCGGAGGCGGCCGTGATGTAGGGCTCGTTGGTCACGGGGTTGAGCACGTCGAACGTGTCCCCGTCGATCGAGTCCACCCACTCGCCGTTGATGTAGTGGCGGATGGAATCGGGAAGGTTCTCGGGCTTGGTGTCCTGCAGAGCGGCCATGGGATGACTCCTCGTATCAGTGGATTCGGTGGGTTGTCTCACGTGGTGCGCCGCTGCGCCGCACCACGGTCCTCGCGGCTGCTGAGGTAGCTGGCGAGGGTCGCGGCGCGGTGCTGGCGGACGGCACGCTCCACGGCGTCCGCCGGGGCGTGGGTCTCGATGAGGTGGAGGATGTGGTGGTGCTCGTTCACCGAGGCGCGGGCGCGCTCCGGGACGAACGAGAACGTGGAGGTCCGCAGGTGGTTGAGGCGTTCCCACTCCACCGTGACCAGGTCGTTGAGGCGCTCGTTGGGGCACCGGCACGCGAGCACGCGGTGGAACTCGTGGTTGGTCTCCGTGAACGTCTGCGGGTCGAAGTTCTTCAGCGAGGCCTCCATGGAGGCGTTGAGCTCCCGCGCGTGGGCGAGGTCCTCGGCGGTGATGTGCGCCGCGGACAGTGCGGTGGCCGCGCCCTCCAGCACCGCGAGGGTCTCCATGCTGTAGGTGTACTGCTCGCCGTCGACCATGGAGACCCGTGCGCCCACGTTGCGCTCGAACGTCACCAGGCCCTCGGCCTCGAGCCGCCGGATGGCCTCGCGCACCGGCACCACGGACATGCTCAGCGTCTCGGCGATGCTCGCGAGCACCAGGCGGTAGCCCGGGGAGAACGCCTGGGACATGATCTGGGCCTTGATCCAGTCGTACGCGCGCTGCGCCTTGGAGGGTGCGGCATTCGCGGTCAGGGGCATGTGGTCCTCGGTTCGGTTCGGAGGGCTCGGGGGTCAGGCGCGGATCACTCGGAGGGCAGCGGGTTCTCGGCGAGCCACTGCTGGAACTTCTGCTTCCACTCGCCGGTGGGCGGGAACAGCCCGTCCACCGGGTGCCCCTCGGCCACGCGCTCGGCCACCCAGGCGTCCTCGTGCTCCTTGGCCAGGGCGTCCTGGGCCACCTCCTCGGCGAGCTCGCGCGGGATCACGACGACGCCGTCGTCGTCCCCCACGACCACGTCACCCGGGAGCACCGTGACGTTGCCGCAGGCCACGGCCACGTCCGACTCCCACGGCACGTGCCGCCGGCCGAGCACGGCCGGGTTGGGGCCCTTGCAGAACACGGGCAGCCCGATCTCCTGCACCGCGGCGTAGTCCCGCACGCCGCCGTCCGTGACCACACCGGCCGCGCCGTTGTGGCGGGCGCGCAGCGCGAGGACGTCACCGAGGGTCGCGGACCCGGTCTCCCCGCGCGCCTCGATCACGATCACCTCGCCCTCGCCCACGGCGTCGAACGCGCGCTTCTGGGCGTTGTAGCCACCGCCGTGGCTCTTGAAGAGGTCCTCGCGGTTGGGCACGAAGCGCAGGGTCTTGGCGGTGCCCACCAGCTTGGTGCCGGGGGTCTGCGGGAAGACGTCCGCGACCACCACGTTGTTCAGCCCGCGCTTGCGCAGCTGGGCGGAGAGCCCCGCAGTGGGGGCCTTGTCGAGCTTCGCGCGCAGGGCGGGGCTCAGCGCGTGCTCCGCCCCCTGTTCGGGCAGGCCCGCGGACTCGCGCGAGCCCCACGCCTCCTCGCGCTGGGTGTCGTTCACGGCGGGCATCGCGCCCAGGCCCTCGTCGAAGCGCTCGTGGCCCTCGGTCACGCGGCTGAGCAGGCGGCCGGACGACGGCGCTCCGGCCGCGGTCGGCGCGTCCACCTCCACCTCCACGACGTCCCCGGGCTGCGCGACGGAGGAACCGGCGGGGGTGCCCGTGAGGATCACGTCCCCCTCCTCCAGGGTCACGTGCTGGGAGAGGTCCGCCACGAACTGGGCGAGCGGGAAGATCATGTTCTCGGGGGCCGTGTTGTCCTCCTGGACCACCTGGCCGTTGAGCCACGTGCGCACGCGCAGCTGCTCCGGCGAGACCTCGCGGGCGTCGATGAGGGAGGGGCCCAGGGAGGTGTAGCCGTCCCGGCCCTTGTTGCGCAGGTTGGAGCCCTTGTCCGCGGCGCGCAGGTCGTAGAGGCCCCAGTCGTTCGAGGCTGTGACTGCCGCCACATGGTTCCAGGCGTCCTCGAGGGACACGTTGCGGGCGGGCGAGCCGATCACCAGGGCGATCTCCCCCTCGAAGGCAAGCAGCTCGGTCCCGGCGGGGCGCTCCACGGCGGCACCGGACCCGGCCAGGGAGCTCGTGGGCTTGAGGAAGTAGGAAGGCACCGCGGGCTTGCGGCCGCGCTGGGCGGCGCGGGACTCGTAGGCCACGTGGACGGCGATGATCTTGCCGGGCCGCACCGGGACGGGCTGCACCTCACCGGCTCCGACGGACGGGTTCTGAGCGTTCTGCGGGTTCTCGGTCACGGCGAGGGCCTCCTCGGATCATCAGAATGTTATTCGAAATCGTATATTATCCTGAGGGGGTGGGCAAGTGGTCCCGCTCACACCATTGTGCGCGGGGAAGCCAGGAAAGTCCCGCAGGCAAACCCTCGTGGACCCCGAGCGCTGCGACACGCATCCACCGTTCTCCCCGGTGGGGCCCGCGAGACCAGGGTCGACGCGCCGCGGAACCCGGCCGAGAGCGGAGCCTCCGAGAGCGACGGCCGGAGCGGCGTCGTGCCGGGCACCGTGACCCCTGTTACCCCGGCCACACATCGTATATGATCTGGATTACACCCTGAACTCCACCGACTCCCCGCGGAGCGAGCAACGTGGCTCCTCCCGGACAGGGCCTGCCGGCCCACCCCATCGCAGAACGCAGGAGAAGGCATGCTCTTTCACCAGAACGGATACGTCTCCGAGGATCCCCGGATCGAGGAGGCGCGCGGTCACGGGATCGACCGCCCGGAGGACCTCCCGGACACCATGGACGTGCTCATCGTGGGCTCCGGCCCGGCCGGTGTGATCGCCGCGGCCCAGCTGTCCCAGTACCCGGAGGTGAGCACCCGGCTGATCGAGCGCCGCCCGGGCCGCCTGGAGATCGGCCAGGCGGACGGCATCCAGGCCCGCAGCGTGGAGACCTTCCAGTCTTTCGGCTTCGCCCAGGAGATCATCCAGGAGGCGTTCATGCTCCGCGAGATGTGCTTCTGGAACCCGGACCCCACCAACCCGCAGAACATCGTGCGCACGGGCCGCCCCGCGGACGACCCCCACGGCGTCTCCGAGTTCCCGCACATGATCGTGAACCAGGCGCGCGTGATGGACTACTTCCTGCGCTCCGCCAAGCGCGGCCCCGGGAGGATCGAGCCGGACTACGGCATCGAGTTCGTGGGCCTGGAGATCAACCAGGACCACGAGCATCCCGTAGCCGTGACCGTGCGCTACGCCGCCGGACCCCGCGAGGGCGAGGAGCGCACCGTACGCGCCAAGTACGTGTTCGGCTGCGACGGCGCGGCCTCACGGGTGCGCAAGTCCATCGGCCGCAAGCTCGAGGGCCAGGGCGCCAACCACGCGTGGGGCGTCATGGACGTGCTGGCCAACACCGACTTCCCGGACATCCGCACCAAGTGCGCGATCAACTCCGTGAACGGCTCCATCCTGCTGATCCCCCGCGAGGGCGGCCTGCTGTTCCGCATGTACGTGGACCTGGGCGAGGTGCCCGAGGACGACAACCACGAGATCCGCAAGACCCCCGTGGAGGAGGTCATCCGCCGGGCCAACCAGATCATCCACCCCTACAGCGTGGACGTGAAGTCCGTGGCGTGGTCCTCCGTGTACGAGGTGGGCCACCGCCTCACGGACCACTTCGACGACGTCGACACCGAGGACCGCGGCACCCGCTGCCCCCGCGTGTTCATTGCCGGGGACGCCTGCCACACCCACTCCGCGAAGGCCGGCCAGGGCATGAACGTGTCCATGCAGGACGGCTGGAACCTGGGCTGGAAGCTCGGCGCGGTGCTCTCGGGCCGCGCGGACGCCTCCCTCCTGGACACCTACTCCGAGGAGCGGCAGGTGATCGCCAAGAACCTCATCGACTTCGACCGCGAGTGGTCCATGCTCATGGCCACCCCGCAGGACAAGCTCCCGGACCCCAAGTACCTGGAGGAGTTCTACGTGAAGACGGCCGAGTTCCCGGCCGGTTTCATGACCGAGTACCGGCCCTCGCTGATCGTGGCGGGCACCGAGCACCAGGACCTCGCCAAGGGCTTCCCGGTGGGCAAGCGCTTCAAGTCCGCCGAGGTCCAGCGCGTGTGCGATGCCATGGTGGTGCACCAGGGCCACGAGGCCACCGCGGACGGGCGCTGGCGCATCCACGTGTACGCCGACGCCGCCGTGGCCGGGGCGGACTCCCCCACCACCGCGTTCGCGCAGTGGCTGCACAACGACCCCACCTCCCCGCTCGTGGCGTTCCGCCGCGAGGGCGACGGCGAGGCCACCCTGTTCGACGTGGACGTCACCTACCAGCAGCCCTACGACCAGGTGGACATCAACGCCGTCCCGCGCGCCTTCAAGCCGCAGGTGGGCCCGTTCGAGCTGAACTACTGGGAGCGCGTGTACGCCGTGATCCCCGGCAACGACATCTTCGAGCAGCGCACCATCAGCCGTGACGGCGCCGTGGTGGTGGTCCGCCCGGACCACTACGTGGCCGCAGTCCTGCCGCTGGACGCCACCGCCGAGCTCGCGGAGTTCTTCAGCGGGTTCCTCCGCAGGGACTGAGACCCGGACACGACGCCGCCGCGCCCTCCCCGGGGAGGGCGTGGCGGCGTCGTGCGTGGCGGGTGGCCCGTCAGCGGGAGATGACCACGCTGGCCTCCGAGGTGTTGACCCGGAAGGTCAGGGTCTCGCGCAGGTAGAGCTCCACGGTCTCCGCGGTGTGGGACGTGTACCCGATCGCGGCGTCCTGGCCCAGGTGCAGCTCGTAGTCGCCACCGCGCGCGGAGACCAGCAGGGCGTCGTCGAGCGCGGGGGCCCAGATGATCGAGCCCTCCCCCAGGATGCGGGAGACGTGCTCGTGCACGGGGTAGCCGTGGTCGGTGGTCTCCGTGACCTCGGTGTAGAGCTCCGCGGGCAGCAGCAGGTTGTAGGGGCCCGCCACCCCCGCGAGGCGCAGCTCGGTCTTGGCCTTGGCCACGGCGTTGGGGAACTCGCGCACGTCCTGCGGCAGGCTCAGCCGCTCGTTGTCGCTGGCCGGGGCGATGCCCTGGATCCCGGCGGAGTCCGAGCCGTAGAACACCGTGCGGTCCTCGGCGGACGCGAGCGCCACGGCGGCGTCCTTGACGGGCTGCCAGTCCGGGTCCGCCGCGCCGCGCTCCACGTCGTCGATGTCAGAGCGCTTGAGCGTGAACGGCGCGCGCAGCTCCACCACACGCACCACGTGGCGCTGCAGGGCCTCCACGCCAGGGGTGTCCGCGGCCACGCGGCTCACGTGTCCCGTGCCCAGGGCGGAGAACTCGGCGCCGGCCGGTTCCGGCATGTCCACCGTGCGGCGGGCCGCGGCACGGGCCGCGAAGGTTCGGCGGGCCTCGTCGCCCATGTCCGCCCACGCGGCGGAGGAGATCGGTGCGAGGTCCCGGTGCAGGTTGTTCATGCTCAACTCCTTGACTCGGTGTTCTTGAGGCTGCCGATACCCAGCGAGCCGTCGGCGGGGGCGGCAACCGAGGCGGTGCCGTCGTCCGGGGTGGTCTCCGCGGTGGCAGAGGGGCGGGCCGCGACGGCGGAGGGGTCGTCCAGGAAGGAGCGCGGCGGCGCGAAGAACAGCCCGCCCGTCATGGCCGTGGAGAAGTCCAGGATGCGGTCGTAGGTGCCCGGCGGGTCCCCCACCACCATGTTCTCCAGCATGGTCTCGGTGACCGCGGGGTCCGCGGCGTAGCCGATGAAGTACGTGCCGAACTCGGCGGAACCCACCCGACCGAAGGGCATGTTGTCGCGCACGATCTCGCGCTTGCGGCCGTCCACGGGGTCGAGGTCGTTGAGGGCCACGTGCGAGTTGGCGGGCTTCTGCGCGTCGGACATCTCGATGTCCTCGAGCTTGGAGCGCCCGATCACCCGCTCCTGCTCACCCACGGACAGCGCCTCCCACGCGGTCATGTCGTGCAGGTACTTCTGCACCAGAACGTAGCTGCCGCCGCGGTAGTCGGGGTCCTCGCCCCCCACCAGGGCGGCGGTGCAGGCGTCCTCGCCCTCCGGGTTGGCGGTGCCGTCCACGAAGCCCAGCAGGTCCCGCTCCTCGAAGAACTTGAAGCCGTGCACCTCGTCCTCCACGTGCACGTGCGGGCCCAGGCGCGTCATGAGGTGCTTGGCCAGCTCGAAGCACACGTCCTGCGTGCCCGCCCGCAGGTGGATGAGCAGGTCGCCGGGGGTCGCCGGTGCGGAGTGCACGTCCCCGTGGAACTCGCGGAACGGGTGGAGGTCCCTGGGAAGGGGCGCATCGAAGAGCCGCCCCCAGGCGTCGTGGCCCACGCCCACCACGCACAGCAGGTTGCTGGTGGGCACGCGGAAAGAGACGGCCTTGGTGAGGTCCGAGACCTCCGTGAGCACGTCCGCCACCTCGGCCTCGGCGCCCTCGTTGACAGTGAGGACCAGGAACAGGGCCGCTTTGGCCGGTGAGGCCACGATCTTCTGGGTGGGCATGGTGTCTCCGTGGGTGGGGGCTGCCGTCTCAGGCCTGTGCGTCCACACTATCCCCCGGGGTTGCTCAGTGCATGGCCCCGAAGTCGATGCACAGCACGCCCCCCACGATCAGCGAGAGCCCCAGGCACATGAGCCAGGTGAGCGGTTCCTTGAAGAACACGCGGCTGATGACGGCGGTGATCGCCACTCCCGTGGCGGACCAGATCCCGTACGCCACACCCAGCGGGACACCGTGGCTCAGCACCACGGCCAGAAGCCAGAACGCCAGGACGTAGCCCACGGTGGCACCCACCCACCAGACCTTCCGGCCCGCACTGGCCAGGCGGAGGGACACGGTGCCGACGACCTCGCACAGGATGGCCGAGGCCAGGGACAGAGCGGCGAAGGCGGTCATCGGATCTCCTCCGTGGTGAGGGTGTTCTGCTTCTTGAGGGCCAGCTGGGAGCCGAGCTCCACCGTGAGGACACCGGCGATCACCAGCACGATGCCCAGACCCATGACCGGGGTGATGGGCTCGTTGAATATCACCAGGGACAGCACGGCCGTGGCGGCCACCCCGGTGGCACCCCAGATCCCGTACCCCACGCCCAGGCTCATGCCGTTGCGCAGGGCCGCGAACAGCCCCACGAACGCCCCGAGGTATCCCAGCACCACGATCACGTAGAACTGCGGTGCGTCCATGGCGGCCTTGAGCGAGAGCGATCCGGAGACCTCCAGCACAATCGCGGCCACCAGGTACAGCCACTTCTTCATCGGCCCGCTTCCTTCTCGATCAGCTCCAGCGCGACGCCTGCCACCGCCGAGCGGCGTGAGGCGTCCAGGTCCAGCAGCCCCAGTGAGCGGTCGATCCACGCCCCGTCCGCCATCAGCCGGGCGGCCACGAGGGCCGGTGCGTCCAGCTCCCCGAACCACGAGGACATGCGCGCGGACCACAGTGCCGCGAGCTTCTCCCGCAGGCGCAGGTCCGCCACGAGGGCCACGTCCGCGACGTCCATCTCCCCCAGCAGGGTGAGCTCCACGTAGGCGCGCAGCCGGTCCACGGGTTCGGCCCCGTCCCCGGTGCGGGCCGCGAGCTCCTCCTCCCAGCCGTCCAGGAGGTGCTCCGTGACGGCCACGGTGAGGGTCTCCTTGGTGGGGAAGTGGTGCACCACCCCGGGTTTGGTGATGCCGACGGCACGGGCCACGGCATCGATGGTGAGGGCGCCCCCGGAGCGCAGCACCTCCAGCGCGCTGTCCAGGATCTCGGTCTTGGTTGTCACAGCGATGAGCCTACCATACGTATGGTAGGTAAAAGTCCACGCGGCGTTCAGTGGCTCTTCACAGATGAGGGTGTAGCTGTGGTGCGACCTGGGGCGGCGCGTCGGTGTCGGGGTGAGGGTCGAGGTCTTCCGATGATGGGAGTTCTCACACAACCCGTCCGGAAGACCTCGACGTGCCTGACGCTACCTTCACGCGCCCTGACCTGACTACCTTCACCCGCCTCGACGGCCTCGGTCTGGAGGTCACCGGCCAGCTGCTCGAGCCTGACCGGTCCGTGCTGGCGTGCCGGGTCGTGGAGCCGGACGACTGGTGCAGGCGGTGCGGCTGCCAGGGCGTGCCCCGTGACACGGTGAGCAGGGAGTTGGCGCACGAGCCGTTCGGGTGGCGCCCTACCACGCTGGTGCTCACCGTGCGCCGCTACCGCTGCAAGGAGTGCTCGCACGTGTGGCGTCAGGACACCACCGCTGCGGCGCCGCCGCGGGCCAAGATCTCCCGCGCCGGCCTGCGGCGGGGTCTGGTCGGGATCGTCGTCGGCCACCTGTCGATGGCCCGAGTTGCCGAAGGACTGGGCGTGGCGTGGAACACCGCCAACGACGCGGTCCTGGCTGAGGGCCGGCGTCTGCTCATCGAGGACCCGACCCGCCTGGACGGTGTCAAGGTCGTCGGGGTCGATGAGCACGTGTGGCGGCACACCCGGCGCGGTGACAAGTACGTCACCGTGATCATCGACCTCACCCCCGGTCCGGGACGGCACCGGGCCCTCACGCCTGCTGGACGTGGTCGAAGGTCGGTCGAAGAAGGCGTTCAAGGACTGGCTGGCCGAGCGGGACCAGGCTTGGCGCGATGGGATCGAGGTCGTGGCCATGGATGGGTTCGCGGGCTTCAAGACCGCCACCACCGAGGAGCTGCCGGACGCCGTCACGGTTATGGATCCCTTCCACGTCATCCGGTTGGCCGGGGACGCTCTCGATGAGTGCCGCCGCCGAGTCCAGCAGGAACTGCACGGACACCGCGGACGCAAGGGCGACCCGCTCTACACCGCGCGGCGGACCCTGCACACCGGGGCTGACCTGCTCACCGACCGCCAGCACGAGCGCCTTGACAAGCTCTTCGCTGGGGACCGGCACGTGCAAGTCGAGTGCACCTGGGGGATCTACCAGCGCATGATCTCCGCCTACCGTCACCCCGACCGGGCAGCCGGCCGCGTCGAGATGAGCTCCGTGATCGACGCCCTCGCCGACAGTGTGCCTGAGGCGTTGGTAGAACTGCGCAAGCTCGGCCACACCCTGACCAGACGCGCCTGCGACGTCCTGGCCTACTTCGACCGGCCGCGCACGAGCAACGGACCTACCGAAGCCGTGAACGGTCGCCTCGAGCACCTGCGTGGCCTGGCCCTCGGCTTCCGCAACCTCACCAACTACATAGCCCGCGCACTCCTCGAAGCCGGCAGATTCAGACCACACCTACACCCCGAATTGTGAAGAGCCCGTTCAGTCAGGTCAGGTGGCACAGACGGTCGATCGGCGTGTGCTGAGACCCGTTCACAGCCCCCGGAACAGCTCCACGACCTCCGCCGCCCTGGTCTCCCGGCAGGCCGCCGCGCCCGTGCCCGCCCACAGGTTCAGCCCCTCGGGGTCCGCGGACGACGCCGCCCGCAGCGGTGCGGTCATGTAGTGCACCTGGGGGTAGCCGGTCACCTCGTGCGCCGCCATCCGGTCCGTGAAGCCGTTGCGCAGCGCTCGGGCCGCCCGCCCGGAGAACGCGCGGGTCACCACGGTCTCCGTGTGGGTGCCGTCCAGCAGGGCCTCCCGGTGAGCGGGCTTGGTGCCGGCCTCCACCGCGGTGAGGAACAGCGTGCCCACCTGCACGGCCGCAGCACCCCGCGCGAGGAGGGCAGCGGCGTCGTCCCGGCCCGCGATCCCGCCCGCGGCGACGAGGGGAAGGTCGGTCAGCTCCCGTGCGGCGCCGAGGAGAGCGGCCATGGTGATCTCCTCCGGCTGCCCTGCCTGCCCGTGGGTTGCGCGGTGCCCTCCCGCCTCGACGCCCTGCACCACGATCGCGTCCGGGCGCAGCCGGGCCGCGGCCGTCACCTCCTCCGGGGAGGTCGCGTTGAGCACGACGGCGCTGCCCGCGTTCCGCAACCGGGCGACGTCGTCCGCGGTGGGCAGGCCGAACGTGAACGAGACGAGCGGGACGGGGTGGACCGTGAGGTGGTCGAGTTTCGCGGGGTACTCGTCGTCCACGTACGCGCCCGGCTCCGGGGCGGGCACGCCCAGCTCGGCGGCCACCGGCGCCAGGGCGCGGGCGTAGGCGGCGAGCGCCGCGGGGTCCGACGGGTCCCGCTCGGGGACGAACAGGTTCACGCCGAAGCGGTCCGTGTGCGCCGCGACGTCGCGGACCTCCTCCGCCATCGCCTCGGTGCTCTTGTACCCGGCGGCAAGCATGCCCAGCCCACCGGCGCGCGCGACGGCCACGGCGAGCGCGGGCGTGGACGGCCCGCCCGCCATGGGCGCCTGCACCACGGGCACGGGCAGGGTGGTCAGGGGGTTGGTCATGGTGTCTCCTTACACTGGCAGGCGTGTCCGCATCCCATGATCCCCGCCAGGCCCCCGTTCCGTCCTCCTCCCCCTCCGGGAACGACGACGCCGCCCGCCCCGTCATCAAGGTCACCGGCGTGGTCCTGCGCCGCGCCTCGGACGGCTGCGTGCTGACCGTGCGCAAGCGCGGAACCAGCATGTTCATGTTCCCCGGCGGGAAACCGGAGGCGGGCGAGACCCCCGAGGAGACCGGGATCCGCGAGGTGCGCGAGGAACTGGGGATCGAGCTGTCCGCCGCGGAGCTGGAACCGGTGGGCGAGTGGCACAGCGACGCCGCCAACGAACCCGGTCACGGGCTGCACAGCCACGTGTTCATCAGCACCGTGGCGCTGACACAGACCCCGGTGCCGGCCGCGGAGATCGAGGAGCTGCGGTGGCAGCCCTTGGATGACATGGAGGACGTCGAGGACCTCGCCCCGCTGGCGCGCTGGTACGCGCTGCCGACGGTGCGGGGGACGCAGAGCTAGCTGATCCCCGGGGTGGCCCGGGTCTCGTGCGGACGCGAGATCTGGTCCGAGTTCTCCAGCATCCGCACGCGAGCCTTGCGGTTCACGATCTGAATGGCCGTGCCGACCGTGGCAAACACGGCGGTGTATGCCACGTAATACCACCCGAACTGGCGGTCCGGAACGATCAGGGTGAGGAGTGCCGCGAACCCCAGGAAGACGAAGAAGTAGAGCAGCCACGTCATAACCGTCCGCCACGCTGTGTGGGGATAGTACGGATCCGCCCTCAGGATCTCCTGCCGCCGGGGTTGGGACTCGCCCGAGTCGCCCACTGGTGCGCCTTTCGCAGACCTCCGTCCGCCATGGCGTGCCTCGAAGGCGTTCGGTTCGCTCGTGGACATCGCTGCCGCACCCGCTCGGGTCGTTCCACCGGGAATCTCCCGGCCTTCCACCGTCTCAGACAGCACAGGCCCGGACAATGACCCTTCGGCCACTCTCCCCCGCCGTGCGACCGGGGTGAGACGACGCATGGGGCCGGCCGTGCGGCGTCGTCGGCTGGACGGCGCCAGCGGCTTCGGAAGCGGCGCGCGAGAGTCGATCAGGCCGCGGGCGTATCGTCCCGCCGCGCCGCCCGGCGCACCTGCAGCGCGCCCAGGAAGCCGAGCAGGATGAACCCGGTGGCGATCACGAGAGCCCACTGGGTGGCGTGCGTGAAGCCGGTGGAGAGGGCGTCGATCACGTGCTGCGTCTCCGGCCCGAGGGGGTGCTGCTCCGCCTGCGCCTGCAGCTGCGGGATCATGCCGCCCGCGGACTGGCGGGTGGCCTCCGCGAGCTGGTCCGCCTGGGCGGCGTCGAGCCCGGTGGCGTCCAGTGCTGCGGGCAGGGTGAGGCTCATGGACACGGACAGCGCGGCGCCCGCGAACGCCGTGCCCAGCGCCGAGCCGACCTGGCGGACGGTGCTCTGCGTCGCGGAGGCCTGCCCCGACGACGCCACGGGCACGTCCCGCAGCACGGTGCCGGTCAGCTGCGCGGACGCGAGCCCCAGGCCCACGCCGTAGACCACGAGCGGCAGCGCCACGAGCCACGCGGCGGTGCCCGGGCCCATGACCAGGGCGAGCACCACCACGCCCACCACCTCGAGCCCCAGGCCGATCAGCACGGTCCCGGGCGCCCCGAACTTCGCGGCGAGGTGCCGGGCGGACGCGCCCGAGATGAACGCGCCGATGGCCATGGCCGCGAGCACCAGCCCGGACTGCATGATGTTCAGGCCCAGCACGTTGGTGAGGTACAGGGGGAGCACGAAGATGATCGCGAACTCGCCCACGGCCACCATGGCGGCGGCCAGGTTGCCCCACGAGAACGTGCGCACCTGGAAGAGACCGAGGTCCAGCAGTGCCGAGCGGCGCACCTTCGCGCGGTGGCGCTCCCACACCCCGAACAGGGCGAGCGCCACGAGCCCCACCACGAGCGCGATCGCCACGATGGACACCGGCGCCGTGGCGGGCCACACCCACCCGAAGATCGAGAAGTCCGCCGTGGGGGTGAGCCAGCCGATGGCCGGGCCCTCGATGATCGCGAACACCAGCGCGCCGAACGCAATGGCGCTGAGCATGGCACCGTCCACGTCCGCACCGCGTTCGCGCACGTCGCTGCGGGTGTTGGTGATGCTGCTCCACCCCACCACCGCGATGATCGCCGCGAGCGGCAGGTTCACCAGGAAGATCCAGTGCCACGACGCCCAGTGGGTCAGCGCGCCGCCCACCAGCGGGCCGATCGCCGCCGCGCCGGACATCACCGCGCCCCACACGCCGAACGCCGGGCCGCGGTACTTCCCGCGGAACAGCGCGTTCACCGTGGACAGCGTGGACGGCATGATGAACGCCGCACCGAGCGCCTGCACCGCGCGGGACGCGATGAGCGCCCCCGCCGTGCCGGACAGGGCCGCCAGCAGACTGCCCCCGGCGAAGACCACGAGCCCCACCATGAACATGGTCTTGCGTCCCCAGCGGTCCGCGAGCTTGCCCGTGGACAGCAGCAGCGCCGCGAGCAGCACCGCGTAGAGGCTGTTGACCCACTGCGCGTCCGTGAGGTTCAGCCCCAGGTCCTGGATGATCGCGGGCAGGGCGACCCCCACGATCGTGCCGTCCAGCACGATCATCCCGAGCCCGGCGGCGAGCGCCCCGAGGGCCACCCAGTCCCTGCGGCTCGGGGCGTCCGCGGTGGCGACGCCGCTGGGGTGCGTGTCCGTCGCTGGTGTCGATGCCATGCTCGCGCCTTCCGCAGAGGGTCCGTTCCCACCCTGGCCCCGGCCGGTGGCCGGCTGGGACGGGCGAGTGTTCTCGCGGGAAGACTATCCGCTCACCGTGTGAACGTGCAGGGACCGGTGGCGGACGTCGTGATCGTCGTGTGCCTACCGCTCACGGGAGGCGGGACGTCAGGTCCGGCGCATGACCGTGGCGGAGTCCACGGTGACGTCGCCGCACCCGGTCCCGGCGGCGTCGTCGTCCGTGAGGCCCGGGAGGGTGACGTCCCAGAACGGCGTGGGCCCCGCGATCCCCAGCTCCTGGCGCGGCACGGCGTGGGTGTCCTGGGTGGGATCGTCCACGGGGGCGCGCAGCAGGGTGGCGGTGGCCCAGCCGTGGGTGAGGAGGTAGTGGTCGCTCTCGGGTTCCTCCGGACCGGTCTCCGCGCTGTAGGTCACCGCGATGTGCTTCTCGTCCCCGCGCCCGATCTGCGCCTGGACCGCGCCGAAGCTCGCGAGCCGGGCGGGCTTGAGCCCGCGCAGCCGATCCGGGGACACGTCCGGGACGTTGACGTTGAGAATCCACTCGTCGAACGGGCGCTGCTCCCAGCGCTCCAGGGCGTAGCGGGTGACCAGCAGGGCCGTGTCCCAGTGCTGGGGGGCACCGGAGGTGATGGACACCGCGATCCCCGGAATCCCGTGGGACGCGCCCGTGAGCACCGCACCCACGGTGCCCGAGTGCAGGGTGGCCTTGCCCGTGTTCGCCCCCAGGTTCACGCCGGAGAGGATCATGTCCGGGCGCTGCCCGAAGGCGCCGTAGGAGGCCAGGAACGCGATCAGCGCGGGGGCGGCCTTCACCCCCACGCATTCCACGTCCTCGGGCATCTCCGGCGGGCTGGCGGGGACCAGGGCGATCTTCCCGTCGACCTCCTCGCCGGACAGGGACGCGCTGGCACCCGAGTACTCCTCCGCCGGCGCCGCCACCTTCACGGTGTGCCCCCGCTCCAGCGCCGCCCTCGCCAGGACCGCCAGCCCCGGGGACGAGATGCCGTCGTCGTTGGTCACCAGGATGTGCATGTGCACCATCGTGGCACGCGTCACGCACCCGGGCCAGGGCTCAGGAGATCCGGCGCACCGTGATCTGACGGGCGAACTTCTCGACGGTGGTGCGGTTGCCCGTGCCCAGTCCGCGCCGGGCCACGTTGAGCGCCCCGGCAGAGGCACCGAGCGCCACGGCGTCCACCAGGTCCAGCCCGCGCGCCAGCCCCACGGAGATCCCGGCGGTCATCGAGTCCCCGGCCCCGCGGTGGTCCAGCGGCGTGATGGACGGCGCGCAGACCTCCCGCACGGAGTCCTGCTCCACGAGCAGCGCCGGGTCCTTGGCGCGCGAGACGACGACGGCGCCCGCGCCCCGCTCCACGAGCGCCCGCCCGGCATCCACGAGGGACTCGGGGGTGTCGTCCGAGCCGAGGTCCAGGTCCCGGACCTCCTCGTGGCTGATCTTGAGCACGTCCACGTGCGCGGCCACCGCGGCCAGGGCCGGGGCGCCGCTGAGGTCCGCGACCACGGTGGTCCCGGCGTCCCGGGTGTCCCGGATGAGACGTCCGAAGAAGGAGGCCGGCACCACGTCCCCGGGCTCCGCGCCCGTGACCGTGAGGACGTCCGAGGCCAGGGCGTCCACGAACGCCGTGCCGTAGAGATCGTCCAGCTCGTGGCGGGAGAGCTCCGGCGGCGGCATGTGGGCCACGGTCTCCCGGTCCTCCCCGCGCAGGTCGTACACGTAGCCGCCGTTGCCGTACCCGTAGCGCACGGCGTTGACCTGCATGCCGAGCCCGTCCAGCATGGAACGGATCAGGGTGCCCAGCTCACCGCCGAACGGCCCGTTCACCGAGACGTCCGCACCCAGGGAACCGGCCATGCGGGCCACCCACAGCCCCTGCCCGCCCGGGTGCATGTGCACGTCCGACTCGTGGGCGCTGCGGTTGCGGTACGCGGCGGGCTCCGTGATCTCCGTGATCAGCAGCGGGGTGGGCACCAGGACGGAGAGGCGCGGTGCGGCGCCGGAACGGGTATCGGTCACGCACGAAAGCTACCGCACGCGGTCCCTGGTGAACAGCACACCGAGGTGCCACCATGGTGGGATGAATTCCACCGCACCGGTCCGCATCGTGGAGGGCCAGGCCGCCAGCGAGCACACCCTGGCGGCCCTGGGCGCGTACTTCAGCGAGCTCGACCACCGCATCGACGGCGGGTTCGACCCCGAGCTCACCGAGGTGACCGGCCCCGAGGACGTCACCCCACCCCACGGGGACTTCTTCCTGATGACCGACCTGATCACGGGCGAGGTGATCGCGTGCGGCGCGGTCCGCAGGATCGACGACGACCGCGTAGAGCTGCGCCGGATCTGGGTGGCGCCGGAGCACCGCGGCCGGGGCCACGCCCGCACCCTGGTCCGGGCGCTCGAGAACAAGGTGCGCTCCTTCGGCGCCAGCACCGCGGTGGTCTCCCTGAACCCCGAGATGACCGAGGGCATCGCAATGTTCCGCAACCGCGGCTACGAACCGGTGGAGTCCTTCCACCGGGACACCACCGCTTCGGTGTTCCTGGGGCGGGTGCTCTAGGGCGGAGGTGGCCCGTGTGGCCGCTCAAGGGCGTGACGTCCGACCCGGGGGTGGCCATAGTGGGACTCGCGAGGAGCACTAGCGCCGAGAAGTAGGCCAGGCAGTCATCCGCACGGTTCGACGAGCCTGGCTCGCGCTTTTAACAGGCGCTTGTAACAGGTCAGGTCAGCTCCACCACGTCAGCCACCAGCGGAGCGGCCAATCCAGTCCAGCGGCCACGCTTCTGGTAGCACCACGCCACGGCATCGGACACCCAGAGCAGTGTCTCTTCGTGCGCCCTGGGAAAGTCGTAGCGCGGTCGGTTCTCGGAGGACTGGAGCGCCTGCCCGATGATCTTCTTGTCGTGGGCATACGAAGACTCGTCCTTTTCCACCCACAAGTGGTCCGCGCCGCTGGCCGCAGCATCTCGCGCGAGGGCCCCCAGACACAGCGGCCTGGCTTCCTTGTCTCTGAGCCCTCGCGCCACGTACACGTTCACCACGGTGTCGAGGGCGGAGAACTCCTTCAGCAGCTTCTTGCGGCGGTCATCGCGTTCATCGGTGAAATGGATCCTCTTCTGACCAGACAGCGCCAAGGACCGAACAGCCTTTCGGGCGCGGTTCACGTCTCCGGCGGCAACCGTGCTTGCCACCACGTAGTAGCCGCCCACTTTGGACTCATCAACAAAGACGTGGGAGTAGAGCTCGTACCGGGCCCTTCGTGAAGCGTACTGCGGGGCGCGACACCGATGACTGCCGAGAAAACCCCTGGTTCGAGCTGAGGGGAGGCGGTCCCGATGCACAGGAACCGGAGTTCACGCTTCGCGTCACCTCAGTCCCGCGCCTCCCGCGTCCTCTTGTCGTTCGCCTTCCCGATGGCCTCCACCAGCTCGTCCTTGGTCATGCCCGAACGGCCCTGGACGTCCAGCTCCTGGGCGATCTCGTAGAGGTGCTCCTTGGAGGCGTTCGCGTCCACGCCGCCGGCGGTGTCCTCCTTGTTGAGCCCACCCTTTTCCGCGCTGGCGTCCGACGGGCCGTTCTCCTCCTTGGGCTCCCAGTGGCCCCCCACCTTCTCGTGGGTGTGCTTCACCGCGGCCCACGCCGTGCGGGCCGCGCGGGACTCCTCCTGGTACTTCTCCTGTGCGGAGTCGTACGCCTGCGCGAACGTGTCCTGCGCCTTCTCGTCGGAGCGGCGCAGCGTGGACGGAATCTCGTCCTGCCGCGCGCGGCCGTTCTTCTTCGCCTTCGGCACGGTGTCCTCCTTCTTGTCGGGGATGTCTCCGGTGCTTCGATTCTAGGAACGACGACGCCGCCCGCCCCACCCTTTCGGGCCCGTCACCTCCCGTGACGGCCGGGCGAGGGTCCGTGGAAGCACCGCCGCTCGCCTTGAGCATAGTCCGCTCAAGATAGGTGCCCGAACCCTTGGCACTCTGCTGGACCGAGTGCTATATTTTTTGTAGTTGAGTCAGTGGGACTCAAGAAACGTGACAGCGCCGGATCCGGACACCAGCGGCCGAGCGCTCCACGGAGGTCACGCACATGGAAGGAATGACTGTCATGGCTACTTTCGATCCGTTCACCGAGGTCCAGAACTTCGCCAACCAGGTCCTCTCCACCCGCAACGGCCTGGAGCAGATGCCCATGGACCTGTTCCGCCGGGGCTCCAACTACTACCTCGCCGCGGACCTCCCGGGCATCGACCCCACCAGCGTGGACGTGGACGTGGACGGCCAGCTGCTGACCATTCGCGCGCAGCGCCGCCTGCCCTCTGCGGAGAAGGACACCAAGTGGATCGTGCGCGAGCGCCGCAACCACTCCTTCGTCCGCCAGCTGAACCTGGGCCAGGGCATCGACACGGAGAACATCACCGCCGCGTACGACAACGGCGTGCTCACCGTGACCATCCCCGTGTCCCCCAAGTCCCAGCCGCGCAAGATCCAGGTGGCCACGGGCCAGAACCAGGACAGCGTGGTGCTGGAGAACGGCCAGCAGGAGCAGAAGACCGAGTCCTCCGAGGACTCGGAGAGCTGAGCGCCCCGGCATCACCCGGGATGCACTGAGTGAGCCACGAGGGCCCGCGGGATCTCCCGCGGGCCCTCGTGCATGCCCGACGGGGATTCCACGCACGGGGCCCCGTAGCGTCCGCCCCACCGCGTGAGGAGCCGCCGACGCGGCGTCGCGATGTCCGGTCCTCCTCCGGGACCGCCCGCGACGGCGCGCGCGGCGTCGCCCGTGGAGTGCGGCGGTGCGCGGTGGTGCGCGGCTCAGCCCGCGAAGAAGAACCGGGTGAGGTGGAAGAACACCGGTGCCGCGAAGATCAGGGAGTCCATCCGGTCCAGGATCCCGCCGTGACCCGGGATGAGGGCGCCGAAGTCCTTGATGCCGCGGTCCCGTTTGAGGCTGCTCATCACGAGCCCGCCCAGGAAGCCCAGCAGGCAGGAGACCAGGGCCAGCACCCCGGCCTGCCACGGGGTGAACGGGGTCAGCCACCACAGCGCGGCGCCCAGGGCCGTGGCGGAGAGGACCCCGCCCACGAAGCCCTCCCACGTCTTGTTGGGACTCACGGTGGGCGCGATCCGGTGCCGGCCCATGGTCTTGCCCCAGAGGTACTGCAGGACGTCCGAGCCCTGCACCACCACCGCGAGGAACAGCAGCAGTGCCCCCGCCTCCACGCCACCAGACCCCACGGCGGAACCGTCCGCCGCGGCCTTGCCGTGATGGATGGCCACGGGCAGCTGCAGCACGGCCGGGAGGTAGCTCAGGGCGTAGACGCACACCATGAGACCCCACTGGCTCAGGGCGGCCCGGTGCAGGAAGGACTCCGTGCGCCCGGACAGCGCGAGCAGCACGGGCAGGAACAGGAACGCGTACACCGGGATGAAGATGGCGAACATCCCGTACCAGTGCTCCCACACGAACCAGAAGTGCAGCGGGGCCAGGACCACCAGGATCCACGTCAGCACCCAGCGGTCCCGCTCCCCGGGCGGCAGCAGGTTGGCGAACTCCCGCAGGGCCAGCAGGGACAGGGCGAGGAACAGCAGCACCACGGCGGTCTCCCCCAGCGCCAGGCTGCCCACGAGCACCGCCACCATGATCCACCACGCGAAGACCCGCTGCCGCACGTTCAGCAGCGTGGCTCGCAGCCCCTCCGACGCCGTGCGCCGGTACATCAGCTCCGCCACGACGGTGGCCAGCACCAGGAACCCCAGCAGTCCGGAGAGGAACCACCACGTGGGCCCGCCCAGCAGTCCGATCACCATAACGGCCTACCCCTTCTCCCGCAGTTCGCGCGCCACGGCCCGCAGCCGGGTGGCCACGGTCAGCGCGCACCCCAGCACCACGAGCACGAGCGTGACCCACAGGACGGTCCCGCGCGGCCACCCCCACCACGGGTCGGTGACGCTCAGCAGGATCCCTGCCATGAGCAGCCACATGCGCCGCTGCTTGGGCAGCACCCCGCCGAACTGCTGCGCGCACCCCGCGCTCACGCCCAGGGTGCGCACGTAAGCGGTGAGCACCGCGAGGCTCCCGGCCAGCCACCCCAGGGCTGCACCGCCCGCCACGGACGACGCCGCCCAGCCGGCCCCCGCGAGCAGCGCCAGGTCCGAGATCCGGTCCGGCACCTCGTTGTAGAGCTCCCCCGTGGGGGTGCGCAGCCCGCCCTCCACGGCGAGCATCCCGTCGAACATGTTGCACAGCAGACGCAGGGGGATGCAGAGCGCGGCGAGGACGAGAGGGAGGGCGCGGGCGGCGTCGTCCGCGTGGACCGAGACCACCAGGCACCCGCAGCCCACCAGGGAGACGAGCACCGAGGCCACCGAGATGTGGTTGGGGCGCAGGCCCGCGCGCTGCAGGGCACCCGCGATGGCGGTGGCCCACCCGGCGGAACGCTGCGGGATGGGCCTGCGCAGGGGATCGGTGGTGGCCATGCGGCGTCTCCTCGGGCCGTGGGGACTGTGGATCTGCGCCAACAGTGGCATACCCGCTGGCCCGTGGTGGTTGGATGTCCACAACCGCGCCACCTCGATCCCACCGGGAGACCACCGTGCACAGCAGCACCTTTGAAGAGCCCGCACCACCTTGGCCCTCGCGCCAGGCACGGCTGACCTGCGGAGACGGGCCGCGCGCCGTCCCGGGAGCCGCCGTGACGCACCGTGCGCGCCCCCGGAGCGGAGGAGCACGGTGAGCGCGCTGCGTGACCACGCCGTGGCCGGGCTGTGGGGGTTCGCCGAGGCCACTGCGTTCTTCGTGGTCCCGGACGTGTGGCTCTCCGCGGTCGCCCTCCGGAACCTGCCCCGCGGGCTCACGGGCGCGGCGTCGGCCACGGCGGGCGCGCTGGTGGGCGGCGCCGTGGTGCACCGCTGGGGCGCGCGTGCCACCGGGGACGACTCGGCCAGGATGCTCGCCCGGATCCCCGCGGTCTCCCCCGCCATGGTCGAGCGCGTGGAGCGGGAGATGGCCGCGCGGGGGTTCACGGCCGTGCTCCTGGGCCCGCTGCGGGGCACCCCCTACAAGCTCTACGCCCGCACCGCCGGACTGCGCGGAGACCCGCTGCCCCGGTTCCTCGCGTGGTCCGTGCCCGCGCGGACCCCGCGCTTCGTGGTGGTCACCGCTGCGGTCGGCGGGATCTCCGCCCTGCACGGCCGGCTCTGGCCGCACGCTCCCGAGCGGGTGCGGTGGGCGATCTTCGGCACCGGGTGGACCGCGTTCTACGCGTGGTACTTCCGCACGGTGGGCAGGGACTGAGAACGGGCCCCGGACACCGACCGCAACGGTCGGCACCCGGGGCCCGTCGAGCCGGCGCGAGGGACGCTCAGCGGCCCATCCAGCGCACCACGCGGTCGAGGTCCTCGGTGGCGCGCTCGGACCACACCATCAGCGCGTACACGTGGGGCCCGCCCTCGCACACCACGGTGGTGGTGTCCACGCCTGCGCGGACCAGGTCCGTGACGAACTCCATGGTGTCCGGGTAGAGCATGTCCCGGTCCCCCTGCAGCACGAACGTGCGCGGCAGCCCGTGGACGTCCCCGAACGCGGGGCTCACCGCGGGATCCGTGACCTCACGGGTGCCGGCCCACCAGCGGGCCGCGGCGCGCGGGCCCTCGGTGTCCAGCATGTGGTCCACGGAGCGGTACTGCTCGATCTCCGGGTTGCTCACGGTCGCGTCCACCCACGGGGAGATCAGGATCAGCCCGGCAGGCGCACCCATCCCCGCATCGCGCAGCCGCATGGCCTGAGCGACCGCCAGGCCGCCACCGGCCGAGTCGCCGGAGAGGAACACCCGCGACCCGAGGCCGTGCGCCAGGTCCCACACGCCGTCGGCCAGGGCCAGCGCCTCGTCCACCGTGTGGTCCGGGGCGAGCCCGTAGCCCGGCACCACCACGGTGGCCCCGGTGCGCTGGATCAGCGCGTCGATCCACCGCCAGTGCGTGGTGGTCACGGGGTGCACGTACGCGCCGCCGTGCCAGTGGACCACCACGGGGGCATCCGCGAGCGGGGTCCGTGGCCGGGCGACGACCACCGGCCGTCCGGCCACCATGACCTTCTGGAACTCCACGCGCCTGTGCATGGACCGGTGCGGTGCGGCCTCCTCACGGGGCCGGGCGAGGGAGGCCAGCAGCTTCTCCTCGGACTCCCACACGTTGGGCAGCACCCGCAGCCCCTGGTCGGTCACCCGCAGCGCGGGGTCCGCCGGGACCAGGACCACGTCCGGCGTCGGCTCCGCAATCTCCGCCAGGACCGGCTCGGCCGTCGCACGGGGTTCCGGGTCGGGGTCCGCGTCCTGCTCCACGGCGTCGTTCCCCGTGGGGGCCGCGGCGTGGCGGCCGTGCCGCTGAGCGCGGTGTCGCTCGGTCTCGGTGCGGGTGTCGGCCGCGGGCTCCTCGCCGCGCGGTGAGTCCGCGCCCGACGCCGCGTGGTGGGCTGCCGCGCCGACGGTCGCCGCAGCCACCGGTGCGGCCACGGCCGCTCCGGTGTGCTGCGCGGTGCCGCGCTGGCGCCCGGGGGACTCCGCGCGGTGGCGACCCTTCGCGTGGGAGCGGCGTGTGGCGTCGTCGTCCGCCGCGGCCGTGCCAGCGGCGACCGCCGCACCGGCGCTCGCGCGGGTCAGGGACTCGCCCTCGACGTCCACGTTCGGCATGATGCGGTCCAGCCAGCGCGGCAGCCACCAGGCCTTCTCGCCCAGCAGACGCATGACCGCCGGGACCAGGAGCATGCGCACCACGAAGGCGTCCAGCAGCACACCGCCCGCGAGCGCGAAGCCGATGGGCTTGATCATCGCCAGCTCCGAGAAGATGAAGCCCGCGAACACGGAGATCATGATGATCGCGGCCGCGGTAACCACGGAGCGCCCGGCCCGGAAGCCGTACACCACGGCCTGGCGCGCGGGGTGCCCGTGGACGTACGCCTCGCGCATGCCGGAGACCAGGAACAGCTGGTAGTCCATGGCCAGGCCGAAGAGGATGCCGATCATCAGGGTGGGCAGGAAGCTCAGGATGGGCCCGGGATCGTGCACGCCGAACACGGCACCGCCCCAGCCCCACTGGTACACGGCCACCACGGCGCCCAGGGAGGCGAGCACCGAGAGCAGGAAGCCCAGGGTGGCGATCACGGGAACCAGGATCGAGCGGAACACCATGAGCAGCAGCAGGATGGAGATGACCATGACCACGCCCAGGTAGAGCGGGAGCTTCTCGCCGAGCAGCTGGGAGACGTCGATGTTCGCGGCGGTGGTGCCCGCCACGCCCACGTGGACGTCCTGCTGGGAGCCGAGATCCCCGTTGAGGTCACGGATGCTGCCCACGAGGTTCTCGGTGGCCGCCTCCGCGGGACCGGACTCGGGGATCACCTGGATCACACCGGTGGTGCGGTCGTCCGTGAGCTGGCCGGGCAGGACGTTGGCCACGTCCTCCTGCTGCGCCAGGCGGTCCGAGACGGCGTCCATCTTCTCCTGCGCCCGGGCCTTGTCGAGACCCTCGGGCAGGTCCACGACGACGGCGATCGGGCCGTTCTCGCCCGCACCGAAGTCCTCGGCGATGCGCTGGTACGCCCTGTACTGGGTGCTGTCCTGGGCCTCGGTGGAGGCGTCCGGCAGCCCGAGGCGCATGCTCTGGGCCGGCAGGGCGAGCACGATCAGCACCGCCGCGCACGCCACGGTGCTCAGCCACGGGTGGCGCAGGTGCAGGGGCACGTTGTGCTCGTCGATCACGCCCTCGCGCGGCTCGGCGCCACGCTGCTTCCTGGGCAGCACCCGCGTGCCGGCCAGGGACAGCAGCGCGGGGGTGAGCGTGAGGGTCATGAGCAGGGCCACCAGCACGGCCAGACCCGCCGCGGTGCCCATCAGGCCCAGGAACGGGATGCCGGTGACGTTCAGCGCCACGAGCGCCACGATCACGGTCAGCGCCGCGAAGAACACCGCGGTGCCCGCGGTGCCCACGGCCATCCCGATGGACTCCCGCACGGGCATTCCCCCGCGCAGCTGCTGGCGGTGCCGGTTGAGCACGAACAGCGAGTAGTCGATGCCCACCGCCAGGCCCAGCATCACGCCGAGCATGGGCGTCACGGACATCATGTCCACCACGCCGGAGAAGGACAGGGTGATGCACGAGGCCACGGCCACGCCCAGCAGCGCGGTGAGCACGGGCAGCGCCGCGGGCACCACCGCCCGCAGCATGATCAGCAGCACCAGCGCGGCCACGACCACGCCGATGACCTCCGAGGGGCCCAGCAGCGCGGTGATGTCCTGCGCGATCTCCTGGGAGAAGTCCACGTCCACGCCGTCCACCGGGTGGCTGCGGACCGCGTCCATCACGGCGTTCTTGGTGTCCGCCTCCACCGCGTTCTGCTCCTGCGTGAAGTTGACCACGCTGATCGCGGAGTTCTGGTCCTTGGACACCACGCGGTAGTCGCCCATGCGCTCGAAGGACTTCTCGCCCTCTTCGAGCTGGGCCTTCTGCTGCTCCATCGCGGCGGGATCCACCCCGCGCTGCTTGAGCACCTGCTCCGCGCTCACCCCGGGCGGCAGGCTCTGCTTGAGCTGGGCGATCTGCCTCTCGCCCTGGTCCAGCTTCGCGCGGCCGTCCTTGAGCTGCTGGCGGCCGTCGTCCAGCTGCTGCTGGCGTTCGAACGGGTTCACGGTGGAGGCCACGCCGGAGACGTCCTGCGTGGCCTTGAGCGCATCGGCGATGCCGTCCTTCTGCGCCTGCGTGAACGCGGAGCCGTCCGTGGTGTGGAAGACCACCCGTCCGGTGCCTTGGTTGGCCTCGGGCATCTCCGCCTTGAGCCGGTCCGCCAGGTTCTGGGTCTCGGTCCCGGGGATGGTGACCGCGTTGCTGAGGTTCACCCCCGAGAGGGCCACCCCGCCCACGGCCAGCGCCAGGACGGCGAGCCACACCAGGATCACCGCCCACGCGTGAGCGGCTGCGCTCTTGCCCAGCCTGTAGAGAAGTCGTGCCACGGGATGTCTCCTACTGAATCGGAAGGGTTCTCTTGCGTGCGCCGCCGGGTGTGCGCCGCAGCGCGTGCCCGGGCGGTGCGGGGCGGGCCCCGCGCGAGGTCGGAGGGCGCCGGCGGACAGGCCGACGCCGCGTGGTCAGGAGTCGAAGCCCCGCCCCAGGACGTCCAGGGCGGTGGAGAGCAGCTCGTCCCACGTGCGGCGGCCCCGCTCGTCCAGGACGCCGCCGGTGCGGGCGAGCCACTCGTCCAGGCACTCGGCGAAGGAGTTGATGAGGGTGGTGGCCACCAGGTGCGTCTGGAACGGCGTGTACCGGGGCAGCCGCTCCCGCAGCACCTCGTCCAGGCGCTGCACCGCGGTGCTGGTGACCCGGAAGCTCCACAGGGACGCCGCCGGGGTGCCCTTGACGTCCACGGAGAGCACCGGCTGCAGCTCGGCGATCAGCCCGCGGGAGCGCAGGGCGTGGATCAGCTGCCGGTAGACGTCCCCCAGGCTCGCCTCCCCCGCCGGCCCGGGGTCTGGCAGCTCCTCCAGGACCCGGTCGATGAGGTCGGTGGCCAGTTCCGACAGGTGCTCGAACACCGCGTCCTGCGCCGAGGGGAAGTGGTTGAAGATGGTGCGGCGGGACACCCCCGCGCGCTCCGCGAGCTCGTTGACGGTCACACGATCCGCGCCCCGCTCCGTGGCCAGCTCCCCCGCGGCCACGATGATGGCCCGGCGGTTGCGCAGCCGGATGGCCTCGCGCTTGTCCTTGGGCTCCGCCGCGGGCCGCTGGCGGCATCCGGAGATCAGCTGGGGTGTCACGTGCGCCATCGTACGGCAGTCATTGCACTGTGTGCACCTTTCTGTGCGGAGGGTCTCACCGGTCCGCACCGGGGGCGCCGGTCTCCACCTCAGTGCAGGTAGCGCGCCCGCACGTCCGCGGGCAACATGCCCCCGCCCGTGAGCCACGCGAGGTGGGTGGCGCCCTCCGGAACCCGCACCCCGGCACCCTCGAAGGAGTCACCGCGCGCCGCGTCCCCCGCCACCCGGAGGATGGATTCCAGCGCCGCGGCAGCCGACGGTTCCACGACCATGCCTTCTGTGGCATACAGAGCCTTGACCTGGTCCGTCATCTGCTCGTCCGACGCCGTGACGCACCCCGCGATGAGCCCCTGCATCGCACGTCCCACGAAGCCCGAGGGTCGCCCCACGGCCAGACCGTCCGCGACCGTGCGGGTGCTGAGTCCCAGCTGCGCAACCGAGATGCCGTCGTGAAGGCCCGTGTGCAGCCCCAGCAGCATGCACGGCGCTTGGGTGGGCTCCACGAACGCGCAGCGCACGGCGTCCCCGAGCTCCCGCACCAGCCCGTAGGCCACGCCACCGGGTGCACCGCCGATCCCGCACGGCAGGTGCACGACGAGCGGGTGGTCCCGGTCCACGGTGATGCCCTGCTCGCGCAACTGGGCCGCCACGCGCGCTCCGGCCACGGCGTACCCGGCGAACAGGCTCAGCGAGTGCTCGTCGTCCACGAAGTGCACGGCGTCGTCGTGCTCCGCGGCCGCTCGCCCGGCCGCCACCGCCCGCGTGTAGTCCGTGCTGTGCTCCACCACCTCCACGCCCCGCGAGCGCAGCAGGTCCTTCTTCCACTGCTGCGCGTGGGTGGACATGTGCACGGTGGCCTGCAGCCCCAGGGCAGCGGAGATGATCCCGATGGACAGCCCCAGATTGCCGGTGGAGCCCACCACCACGCGGTGCCCGGCCATGAGTGCGCGGAACGGTGCGCTGCTGAACGCGGTGTAGCCCACCGCCCGGGAGGCAGTGCCGCCGGCGCCGGTCCCCGCCCCTTCGCTCTGGCCGCTTCCCACATTGGTCGCGCCGCTGCGACCCGGGCCGGAGGAAGCAGCCCCGTCCGCCGCGGGCCGGTCGTGCGGGAGGGCCGGGGTGGAATCCGGATCCGCGTGCGTTGCCGGATCCGGGTGCGTCACCGGGGCTGGCAGGAGACCGTGCGCCACGGCCAGGGACTCGGCGTACTGCAGCACCTCGTGGACGCCGCCTCGCGCCTTGACAGAGCCGCTGACCGGCAGGATGTCGTCCCGCTTCAGCAGCACCCGTCCGCTCCGCACCCCGGCGGCCTCCTGCCACGCCGGCGCGGCCTGCAGCGGGGACTCGATGAGCCCACCCGCGGCGGCGGTGTCCGGGAACGTGCGTGCGATCCAGGGGCGGAAGCGCTCGAGGCGCGCGGCGGCGTCGTCAACGATGGCGGGGTCCACCCCGGACGCCGCGAGCCCCTGCGCGACGTCCGTCGCGGCGGGATTCCACCAGGTCAGGGGCTCTTCCCGGGCCAGGCGCGCGGCCAGCGGATCTGCGAGGAGACCGCCGGGGAAGGCGTCCTCCCGAGCCGGGGGCAGGGATGCGGGGCGCGGGTCGGGACGCTGGGCTGTCATGCGTCCATCATGGCGCCGTCAGGGGAAGGGGACCACCGGGGGGGGCGCCTCACACCACCCGGCGCGTGCTCTCCGGGCGGGTGGCGTGCATGGCCACCGCCGCCACGAAACCCGCGACGCCCGCCCCCAGGGTGAGCACGAAGCCGCGTTCGGGCACCTCGGACAGGAACCCGCCCATCGCGGAGCCGAACGAGACCCCCAGGACGATGCACGTGGTGAGCATGGTCATCACACTGGCCATGCGGTGAGACGGCGCGGCCCGCTCGCCGCGTGTGTATGCGCTGACCAGCAGGGTCCCCACGCCGAGGCCCGTGGCCGCGTAGAGCACACCGAGGGGCACCGGGCCGGGGACGGTCATGAGGGCCACGGCCGTGGCGCCCACGATGAGACCACCGGCCGCCACCCGCACCGACAGGGGCACGCGCGACGGCAACCGGGACACCAGCAGGCTTGCGAGCGCGCTGCCCACCCCCATGCAGCCGTAGATCAGACCTGTGTAGGCCTCCGTGCCGCGCTCGGCGTTGATGGCGGTCAGGGCCGTCTGCGTGGAGCCGAACACGGTGCCCACGCACAGGCACGCGAGCATGGGCGGCAGCACCGCGGCCCAGCGGATCCGGGGGGCGGTGCCGTCCGTGACCTCCATCGAGCGGGTGTCCAGGCTCAGGTTCCGGCGCTGCGCGAGGTAGACGATGAAGCAGCCCTGACCGAGCAGCACCCACACCATGAGCACCACGAGCGCGGGGTTCGGACCCAGCACCCCCACCAGCACGCCCGCGATCACGGGGCCCAGGACGAACCCCACCTCGTCGCACGCCGTTTCGTAGCCCAGCGCCCTGCTCACCAGCCCGGGCGTACGACGACGCCGCGCGAGCGCCGACCAGCGCGCCCTCGCGATCGCGCCGATCTGCGGATTGGCGGCGCCGATCACGGCACCGCACACGAGGATGAGGGAGGAGGGCGCCTCGAGCAGCACCACGGCCAGCAGGGAGCTCATGCCCAGCAGCTGCACCACGGTGGCGGACACGACCACGGGCAACGGTCCGAAGCGGTCCACCATCCGACCCAGCAGAGGGGCCCCCACCGCTGAGCCCAGGCCCGTGGCGGCCACGGTGAGACCGGCGAGCCCCAGCCCCAGTCCCGCGCCGCTCACGTAGAGCAGCACCCCCAGCTGGACGGTGGCGGCGGGCAGGCGGCCGATCAGCCCCGTGATCAGGAACGGCCAGCCACCCGCGGCCACTAGCGAGGGGGCACCTGCCGGTGCGGGCGTCGTCGTGCGCGGGGATTCGTGGGGCGGGGGTGTGCTCATGTGCGTGCTCCTGGGTACGTCGGACAACCGCGCACCCGACCACACACGCGGAGAACCCCTGTCTACGCCGCCGATTCTACCGTGGCGCCGCCGGGGGATGGTGCTGTCTTATGGAGTAAACGCAGCCTGAGCAGCGAAAATCCGCTTCTGCTCCGTTGGTGCAGACGCCCACCCCAGGATTAAGTGCAGCTTTTGCCGCTTACTCGGTGGTAGACAGCAAAGCCTGCACTTAATCCTCGCCGGGGGCAGACGGCCCAGCACGCATCTCCAACTGCCGTGCACGCCAGGACCAGCGGCCGTGTGCACCGCGTCACATACTGGGGGCATGACGAACACAGCAGACAGCGCCCGCCACACCGTCGTCGTGGGCGCGGGCACCGCAGGATCCATCGTCGCCGGGCGCCTCGCCGAGGCCGGGCACCGCGTCACCCTGATCGAGGCGGGCGGTGAGGACACCAACCCGGCCATCCCGCACCTCTCCCGCCTGGGCGAGCTCTGGCACAGCCCCGAGGACTGGGACTACTTCACCGTGCCGCAGGAGCACGCCTCCGGGCGGGTGATCCACTGGCCGCGCGGGCGCGTGCTCGGCGGCTCCCACGCGCTCAACGCCGCCATCTGGGTGCGCGGCAACCCGCTCGACTACGACGACTGGGCCGCGGCCGGCTGCGAGGGCTGGGCATGGCGCGACGTCGCCCCCATCTTCGAGGCGCTCGAGGCCTGGGACGGGCCCACCGCGGACGACGACGCCGCCGCGCCCCGCGGCACGGACGGTCCCGTTCCGGTGGTCGGCAGCTACCGGCGCAGCCCGATCTTCGACTCCATCATCGCGGCCGCGGAGGCCGTGGGGGTGCCGTTCAACGCCGACTACAACTCGGGCTCCCAGGAGGGGATCTCCCAGGAGCAGCTCACCGTGGCGGACGGCAAGCGCGTGACCACCTACATGGCGTACGCGAAGCCATGGGTGGACCGGGGCGCCATCGAGGTCCGCACCGGGGCGGTAGTGGAACGGCTCGTGGTCACGGACGGCCGGGTCACGGGGGTCCAGCTGCACGCGGGCCCGAACGCCGAGGTGGAGGGCGTCTCACCCGAGGAGCCCACCGCGGACCTCCGCTCGGACGGGGAGATCGTCGAGGCGGACGAGGTGGTGCTGTGCGCCGGGGCGCTCGACAGCCCCAAGATCCTCATGCGCTCGGGCATCGGCCCCGCGGAGCACCTGCGGGAGGTGGGGATCGAGCCGGTGGTGGACCTGCCCGGCGTCGGCGAGAACCTGCACGACCACCTGCTCGTGCCCGTGATAGCGGAGGCCACCGCCCGAACCATCGAGCACCCCGAGAACGAGATCGCGGTGACCCAGACGCACCTGTTCTGGAAGTCCACCCCGGACCAGGACCGCCCGGACACCCAGCCCCTCCACTTCTGCGTGCCCATGTACGACGACCAGATGGAGGGACCCGCCAACTCCTTCACCCTGCACACCGGGCTGGTGCGCCCGTACTCGCGGGGCAGGATCACCCTGACCGGGCCCAGCAGCACGGACCCCGCCCACTACGACCCCAACATCTTCTCGGACCCCCGGGACCGGGAGGCGCTGCGGGCATCGCTGCGGCAGGGACGGGCGATGGCGGCGTCGTCACCCTTGGCCGAGGAGTGGGGCGCGCGGGAGATCTACCCCGGACCGGACGTGGTCACCGAGGCGGACGAGGATGCCTACATGGACCGGGCCGTGACCACGTACCACCACCAGGTGGGCACGTGCCGCATGGGCACCAACGAGATGGCCGTGGTGGACCCCGCCACGCTGCGCGTGCGGGGGGTGGACGGCGTGCGGGTGGTGGACGCCTCCGTGATGCCGTTCATCACCAACGGCAACACGAACGCCCCCTCCGCCATGATCGGCGAGAAGGGGGCGCGGATGCTGCTGGGAGGGTGACCCGAGACCGGGTCACCGGGGCCGAGGCCCGGCCAGAGCCCGGGAGAGCGTGTGCACTCCGGGGCGGCGTGCAGACCCCCAGGCACCCGTCGGACCACGAGAAATGCGCCCCGCCGCAATCGGCAGAGCGCATTTCTCGTGGTCCCCGGGGAGCTGTCCTCGCCCGCGGACGAATGATCAGGGAGTGATCAGGAGATCACGGAGATGTTCGTGGCCTGCAGGCCGCGGTCGCCCTGCTGGACCTCGAACTCGACCTTGTCGCCCTCGTTGAGGGAGCGGAAGCCGCCGGAGTTGATGCCGGAGAAGTGGGCGAAGACGTCGTCGGAGCCGTCCTCGGGGGCGATGAAGCCGAAGCCCTTGTCAGCGTTGAACCATTTGACGGTGCCAGTAGTCATAGTCAGACCTGTCTTTCTGGAAGAAAGTGAGCTCATCCCGAATTTCGGGGGCTCGGCGTTGCGATGCTTGCCATGAACGTTTCTTCAGAAAAACTGCCACACCTCAGACGGTGGGGTGATGCTTAAAAGACAAAACGAAACCTCAACAACTTCTCCTCAAGCTACGGCCCCGGCGGGCCGGAGTCAAACGCCGCGCCCCCGGCACCCCTCCGACCCGCCCTCCTCCAGACGACCTCGGGTGCCCGGTCTCAGACGCGCGCTGCGGCGAACGGGTAGTCCACGTAGCCCTTGGGGCCGCCCAGGTAGAACGTCTTAGGATCCGGGGTGTTCAGCTCCAGGCCGTCGCGCCAGCGATCCACGAGGTCCGGGTTGGCGATCAGCTCGCGCCCCACCATGACGCCGTCCGCGAGGTCCGCGGCCATGATGTGCTCGGACTCCTCGAGCTCGGTGTACTTGCTGAAGCCGCTGTTGAGGTAGAACACCCCGTCGAACTGGCCGCGCAGCTCCTGCACGAACTCGCCGTCGATGTCCTGGTACAGCACGGACAGGTAGGCCAGCCCCAGGTCCCGCAGGCCAGCGAGCAGCGCGGAGTAGGTGGCCCGGACGTCGTCGTGGTCGTCCTCGATGGCGCCCTGGACGTTGTGCTCGGGGGAGATCCGCAGACCCACCCGGTCCCCGCCGATCTCCTCGACGACGGCGCGCACCACCTCGACCACGAAGCGCGCCCGGTTCTCGGGCGAGCCGCCGTACTCGTCCTCGCGGTGGTTGGCGGACGGGGCCAGGAACTCGTGGAGCAGGTACCCGTTGGCGCCGTGGATCTCCACGCCGTCGATCCCCGCGTCCACCGCACGGCGCGCGGCGGAGACGAACTCCTGCCGGATCCGCGGCAGCTCATCAGCCTCCAGCGCGCGGGGCACCGGGATGGGCTGCTTGCCGCTGGGCACGTGCGTCTGCTGGTCGATGCCGACGGCGCTCGGGGCCTCCGGCGTGGCACCTCCCGTGAGCTCGGGGTGCGAGACGCGGCCCGCGTTCATGACCTGCATGAATATCACGCCGCCCTTGTCGTGGACCCCCTCGGCCACGCGGGACCACCCGAGCGCCTGCTCGGTGGTCTCGATCCCGGCCTGTCCCCAGAACCCCCGGCCGGTCACGGCGGGGAACGTGCCCTCGGTGACCACCAGGCCCGCAGAGGCACGCTGGGCGTAGTACTCCACGTTCATGTCCTTGGGCACGCCGTCCTCGTCGGAGCGCATCCGGGTGAGCGGCGCCATGGCCACACGGTTCTTGAGCTCGAAGGCTCCTACGGTGATGGGGTCGAACAGGGTGGGCATGCGGGTCCCTCCGTCGGTAGAGTGCTACTGCTGAGTCATCTACGGAACACCCTTGCCGCGCTGATCATTCCCGCGGAAACTTCATGGTCCCGCACGAGCTTCGCCCACCGGTCCCGACATCCACCAGGCGAGCGCCCCCCGCAGCCCACAGACGGTCACGCGAATGGGCCGGATTCACCCGTCTTGCGATGGGTGCATCCGGCCCCGCGCATCAGGCCCGGCCACAAGGTGCGGTCGTCAGCGGGAGATCACCTTGCTCGCCGCCACGGACTTGAGGCCCTCCACGCCGAACTCCAGGCCGAAGCCGGACTTCTTGATGCCGCCGAAGGGGATGCGCGGGTCCACGGCGCCGTGCTTGTTGATCCACACCGTGCCGGCCTCGAGGCGCTGCGCCACTGCCATGGCGTTGTCCGTGCTGGAGCTCCACACGGAGGCACCGAGCCCCACGTCCAGGCCGTTGGCCATGGCCACGGCCTCGTCCACGTCCGAGTACCGGATGACGGGCAGGGCTGGGCCGAACTGCTCCTGGGTCACCAGGGGGTTGTCGTTGGGCAGGTCCGCGATGATCGTGGTGGGGTAGAAGTAGCCGGGCTGCTCGGCCACCGGGTCTCCACCCATGAGCACGCGGCCGCCGCCCTTCTTGGCGTCCTCCACGAGCCCGGCCACGATGTCGTACTGCTGCTTGTTCTGCAGCGGGCCCAGCACGTTCTGCTCCTCGCGGCCGTTGCCCATGGGCATCTGTCGGGCGACCTCCACGAGGGCCTCGCACACCTCCTCGTAGACGTCCTCGTGGACGTACAGCCGCTTGAGCGCCGCGCACGTCTGGCCGGTGTTGATGAACGCGCCCCAGAAGAGGTCCCCGGCCACCGCCCGGGCGTCCACGTCCGGGAGCACGACGCCGGCGTCGTTGCCTCCCAGCTCCAGGGTCAGGCGGGCGAGGCCGTCCGCCGCGGCGCGCATGATGGCCTGACCGGTCTTCGTGGAGCCGGTGAACATGATCTTGTCGACACCCTCGTGGGTGGACAGCGCCTTGCCCACCTCGCCGCCGCCGGGGACCACGCGCAGGACGTCCGTGGGCAGCGCCTGGTTGAGCACGTGCACCAGGCCCACCACGGACAGCGGCGTGTACTCGGAAGGCTTGACCACCACGGTGTTGCCCATGCGCAGCGATGCCGCGACCTGCCACACGGTGATCATCATGGGCCAGTTCCACGGCCCGATGGCCCCCACGACGCCGAGCGGCACGTACTGCATCTCCGCGTACCCGGACTCGTCGTCCACGAGCACCTCGGGCTCCAGCGGGAAGTCCGCGCTGGCACGCAGCCACCCCACGCAGCCGCCCACCTCGAACGCCGCGTTCGGCCCGTTCTTCACGGGCTTGCCCTGCTCGCGGGACAGCAGCTCGGCGAGCGCCTCCGCGTTCGCCTCGACGGCGTCCGCGGCCCGGTGCAGGTACTCAGAGCGCTTCGCGTGGCCCAGCCCCGCCCAGTCCGGCTGGGCCGCGCGGGCGGCGGCCACGGCGTCGTCGAGCTCGGCGGTGGTGGACTCGTGGACCGTGCCGACCACCTCCCCCGTGGCGGGGTCCAGGATCTCGCGGCCGGACGGGTCCGTGATGGCGGAGAGCAGGTCTTGGCAGGTGTTCACAGTGGCTCCTCTGGGGCGGTGGACGGGCGGCGCGGGTGAGCGCGGTGAGCGCGGCCGGCTGCCCCCATTGTGCCGTGGATCACTCGCGCGCAGCAGGCGCCGGAGGTGCAGCGCAGGCAGAGACAAGTGAGGCGCACTGTGGGACAAGGTGCTGCGATGTGGTCCAGGACACACTGGGGACAACGATCCCCGGACCACAGGAGGCCCCCGTGGCAGAGACCACCACCCTTGCGAGACGTCACCTGTCCACCACGTCCGTGGTGTTCATGATCATTGCGGCATCCGCCCCGCTGACCGTGCTGGCGGGCGGCGTCCCCACCAGTTTCGCGGTGTCCGGGCTGCTGGGCGTGCCCCTGGGCTACCTGGCGCTGGGGATCGTGATCATGGTCTTCGCCGTGGGCTACGGCGCCATGAGCGGGCACGTGCAGAACGCCGGAGCGTTCTACGCCTACGTGACCGAGGGTCTGGGCAACCGGCAGGGCATTGCCGCGGCCATCCTGGCCCTGGTGTCCTACAACATGATGCAGGTGGGCCTCTACGGCCTGTTCGGCTTCTCCCTGGCCACCCTGCTGTCCTCGACCCTGGGCGTGGCCGTCCCGTGGTGGGTGGCCGGGGGGATCGGGTGGCTGGTGGTCGCCGCGCTGGGCGTCAACAGCGTGGACCTCTCCGCGAAGGTGCTGGGCTTCCTTGTGGCCCTGGAGTTCCTGGTGGTCACCGTGGTCTCCGTGATGGCCCTGGTCAGTGCCCCGGAGGGCCTGTCCCTGGAGACCGTGTACCCCTCACACTTCCTCACCGGGGGTGTGGGCGTGCTGCTCGCCTTCGGCATCGCCGCGTTCATGGGCTTCGAGTCCGGCGCCATCTACTCGGAGGAGACCAGGAACCCGCGCCGCACCGTGGCCCGTGCCACGTACATCGCGGTGGGTGTGATCGCCGTGTTCTACGCGCTGTCCGCGTGGGCGCTCTCCGTGGGGGTGGGCCCGTCCGCGATCGTGGGGGCCTCCCAGGAGCTCGGGCCGGACCTGGTGTTCGCGTGGCTCGGCGAGCGCAGCCCCGCCCTGGCCACGGTGGCCAACGTCCTGTTCATCACCTCGCTGCTCGCGGCCCTCGTGGCGTTCCACAACGGCGCGGCCCGCTACTTCTTCGCCCTGGGCCGCACCGGCGTGCTGCCCCGCGTGCTGGGCCGGGTGTCCGCCCGCTCCGGCGCCCCCTTCGCGGGGTCCCTCGCGCAGTCCGTGGTGGGCCTGGTGGTCATCGTGGTCTTCGCGGTGGCCGGAGCGGGGTCGGAGCTCGGGGAGATGTTCCCCGTACTCACCCTGTTCACGTGGCTGACCAACGCCGCCGCCTTCGGCCTGGTGTTCCTGCTGGCCGTGACGTCCGTGGCCGTGGTGGCCTGGTTCGCACGGGACCACCACGGCCACGGGCTCTGGACCCGGCTGGTGGCCCCGGTGATCTCGGCCGTGGCCCTGATCGCCGTGGCCGCACTGATCCTCTCCAACTTCGACCTCATGATCGGCGCGGAGGGCTTCTCCCCGCTGGTGGTCGTGATGCCCGGGATCATCATCGGCTCCGGCGTGGTGGGCCTGCTGTGGGGCGAGGTGCTGCGCCGCACCCGCCCGGAGATCTACGCCGGGATGGACCACGTGGACCAGATCCCCGAGTCCCAGGAGATCCCCGTGGTCCCCGAGCGCCGCTGAGCCCACCCCGTTCCCGGACGACGACGCCGCACCCGGCCCACGGACGCCCTGCACCACCGTGCACCACCCGCCGGCACCGGGCGCCCGAGGCGCGCTCGGCACCCGGGTGACCGGGCGGCGTCGTCCGCACCCTGTTCGTCCCGATAACCCGCAACCCCTGGAGGTACCCGTGAGCAACCCGCATGTCGTGATCGTCGGAGCCGGCTTCGCCGGCCTGGTGGCCGCCCGTGAACTGCAGATGGCAGGCGTGGACGTGGAGATCGTGGAGGCCCGCGACCGCGTGGGCGGCCGCGCCTGGACCGAGGAGCGCATGGGCCGTCCCCTGGAACTGGGCGCCACGTGGGTGCACTGGATGCAGCCGCACGTGTGGAGCGAGATCACCCGCTACGACCAGAGCATCTACCCCAGCCCGTTCTGCGACGACGCCTACTGGATCACCGGGGGCCGGGTGGAGCACGGCACCGAGGCGGACCTGGATGCCGCTCTGGCCCGCCCCATGGCCAAGATCTTCGAGGACTCGCGGGAGTTCTTCCCGTACCCGTACGAGCCCCTGCACGTGCTGGACGAGAGCAGCGGCAGCACCCCCGAGCTGCGGGAGCGCTTCCGCGCGGCGGACCAGGGCAGTGTCCTGGACTGCCTCAAGGGCGGCGACTTCACCCAGGAGGAGCGGGACCTGTGCGACGCGTACTGGTCCGCCGCGTACATCGGGGACCCGCACCAGGGGTCACCGCTCATGGCCAAGCAGTGGGCGGCGCTGTCCGACCACCGGTTGAGCCTGGTGGACGAGCAGACCCTGCGCTTCAAGCTCACCCACGGCATGCGGGGACTGTACGAGAACATCGCCGCGGACCTGCGCTGCCCCATCCGCCTGAACACCCCGGTCACGGCGGTCGACCACCGCTCCGACGGCGCCACGGTCACCCTGGGCACCGGCGAGAAGATCTCGTGCGACAGCGTGATCGTCACGGTGCCGGTGGGGGCGCTGCCAACCATCGAGTTCACCCCGGGCCTGCCCTCGGGGATGCGCACCGTGATCGACCAGCGCTGGAACTCCACGGGCTGCAAGATCTGGGTCAAGGTCAAGGGCCACCACAGCATCCTGGGCTACGCCCCCACCCCTCACAAGGCCGCCGTGTTCCGCAGCGAGTTCTTCATGGACGACGACACCACCATCTGCGTGGGCTTCGGCTCCCACCACGACGCCGTGGACCTCACCGACCCGCGGGACGCCCAGGCAATCGTGGACCAGTGGCGCCCCGACCTTGAGGTCGTGGACTGCACGGGCCACGACTGGGTGGCGGACAGGTGGAGCGGTCAGGCGTGGGCCACGCTGCGCTCAGGGCAGTTCACCAACGGCTGGCACCACTTCCGCTCCACCGACTCGCGGCTGCGCTTCGCCGGGGCGGACTGGGCGCGCGGCTGGCGCGGCGTGGTGGTGGACGGCGCCATCGAGACGGGCCTGTCCACCGCCCGGGACGTCCTCCGGGACATCCGCGCCTGAGCCGCACCGCAGGACGACGCCGCTCGCGCCCTTCCCGGGGCGGGCGGCGTCCGCGCGTGCGAACCGTGCCGGGCCACCAGGTGCGCCCGGTCCGTGGCCACGCGGCCCTCGGTGCCGCGGCACATGCGGTGCACGGTGCCGGTGTGCCTGCGGCGCGCGGGATGCTCCGCGCGGTGCGACACGGAGGCCGCCGGGCGGCGTCGTGCGCCGGCACTTTCAGGAGGAGCTGAGCACGCGGCGTCGGTAGGCGGTGGGGGATTCCCCGTACTCGGCCTTGAAGGCCTTGCTCACGTGGGCGGGATCCGTGAGGCCGCGCCGGGCGCTGATGGTGTGGACGGTGTCGTCCCGGTGGGCCGGGTCCGCGAGCTCCGCTCGGATGGCGGCCAGGCGCACCGCGCGAATGTGGGCGGCCACCGTGAGGTGCTGCGCCGCGAACCGGCTGTGCAGCTGACGCACCGACACGTACAGGGCGCGGGCGATGGACCCCGGGGAGAGCTCCGGATCCGCGAGGTGGTCGGCGATGTACGCGGTGGCCTGCTGCACCAGGAGGTCCCCCGCGTGCGCCCCGGCCGGCTCCACCACCTCCGCGGAGAGCACACTGACCAGCATGTCCAGCGCGGAGCGCACCAGCTTGCTCGCGTGGGGGCCGCGCAGCAGGTCCATGTTCTCAGCCAGGTTGCGGAACATGGGAACGGCCACCCGGCCCAGACCGTCTTCCTGGCCGATGCGCTGGGCGGTCACCAGGTCCAGCTGGGCGGGGATCAGCTGCACCACCGAGCGCGGGAAGGTCATCACCAGGCTGTGCTGGGGGCCGTCGTAGACCAGCTCGTACGGGCGGTAGGCCGCGTACAGGCCCAGTCCGCCGGGGCCCAGCACGCACTCCCGCCCGTCCTGGCGCAGCCGCGCCCGGCCCTGCAGCTGCAGGCTCAGCTTGAGGTACTCCCCCGCGTCCCGGGCCACCATCTCGGCGGTGCGCACCACCCGGTGGGCGCTGGTGGTCATGTCGAAGAGGTGGACGTCGTCCAGTTCCACCGTGGTGAGATCCGCACGGAACTCGCTGTCCACGGGAGCGGTGATCTCCAGGGCCGCGAAAGAGGCGTTGATGGTCTCGCGCCACTGCGCGAGGGTGAGGTCCGCGCGGCGCCCGGCGGCTTCCTGGCCCGTCATGCGCGCCCCCTCTCCGATCCGCCCGCGGCACTGCGGGCCCGTGTCCGCATGCTACGCCGCCGCGGGCCGCGGCTCCGGGCGTCACCGGGGAAACACCCGCACCCCCTGCCCCTAGAGTGTTCTCAGACCGCGCCGCCGCCCGCCCTCGGGTGCGGCTCCCCGGGCCTGCACCGCTGCGGCCCCGACGTCCGGAGGACCACCATGTACGCCGATCCCACCGACATGAACGCCATCCGCGAGCTGCTCCACGAGATCCTGCGCAACGACCCCGCCCCGCTGCACCTGGGGATCGACCTGGGCGAGATCGAGCAGGGGCGTGTGAGCATGTCCATGACCGTCTCGGACTTCATGGCCAACGGCCACGGCATCTGCCACGGCGGATACCTGTTCACCCTCGCGGACACCACGCTCGCCTACTGCTGCGCCACCGCGGGTGCCCCGATCGTCACGCGCAACGCCGAGATCACGTTCACTGCCCCCGCGCACACGGGCAAGACCGTGACCGCCACGGCCACGCGCCGGGTGAGCTTCGGCAGGAACCAGATCTGCGACGTCGTGCTGGAGGCCGACGGTCACGTGGTCGCCTACTTCACCGGGCAGGGCACCACCCCGCCGGCCCCGAAGACGCAGGTGCAGGCCTGACGCCGGCGCGGAGCGCCCAGCAGGGGGCCGGAGCGGGGATCAGACCGCGGACCAGCCGCCGTCCGAGGGCAGGACGACCCCGTTGATGTTGACGCCGTCGTCGCTGGCCAGGAAGCAGATGGAGGACGCCAGGTGCGCCGCGCTGGCCACGCCGGGCATGTTCGCCTGCACGGTGGCCAGGCGGGCGCCGCCGAACTGCGAGGCGTCCTTCGGGATCTGGATGCCCGTGGCCACACCGCCCGGGGCCACCACGTTGAAGCGCAGCCCGGAGGTGGCGTACATGAATGCGGAGTTGCGGGTCATGCCGATCACCGCGTGCTTGGACGCCGTGTAGGCGATGCCCGCCGCGGAGCCGCGAAGACCGGCCTCCGAGGCCAGGTTCACCACGCTGCCGCGGCCGGCCTCGAGCATGAGCGGGACCACCGCACGGGTCAGGCGCATCATGGCCTCCACGTTCACCGCGAACACGCGCTGCCACGTGGCATCCGTGACCTCGTGCACCGGCGCGAAGTTGTCCATGATCCCGGCGTTGTTCACGAGCGCGTCGACCCGGCCGTCGCAGGCGGCCACGACCCGCTGGGCGGCGTCCTCCTCCGTGAGGTTCGCGGTCACGGGCACGAGGTTCTCCCCGAGCTCCTCGGCGAGGCTCGTGAGACCGTCCTCCGCGAGGTCCACGGCGATCACGCGGCCGCCCTCGGCCACCACGCGCACGGCCACGGCGCGGCCGATGCCCGACGCCGCTCCGGTCACCACCACGGTCTGGCCGGCGAACCTCTCGGGGGTGGCCTTCTCCACCCACTGGGCGTTGAGCATCTGGGGCATGGCGGGATTCTCGGACATCACGATCTCCTTCGATCAGCACATCGACGAGCAGTGGGGTGGTTCAGACGGAGTCCGTGCGGTGCACGATCCGTCCGTCGCACACGGTCAGCTCCGCGGTGACGTCCTTGAGTTCCTGGGCGTCCACCTCGAAGGGATGACGGTCCAACAGCACCAGGTCTCCCAGGAAGCCCTCCGCAACACAGCCCACCCTGTCCTCGTCGAAGGACGCCTTGGCGGCCTCCACGGTGTAGGCGTCCAGGGCCTCGGCCACCGTGATGTTCTGGGCGGTGTCCGTGACCTGCCCGGACACGGACGTGCGGGTCACGCACGCGCAGATCCCGAACCACGGGTTGGCCGTGGTCACCGGGAAGTCCGAGTTGCTGGGTGCCACGATCCCGCGGTCCAGGAACGTGCGCATGGGGTAGGTCCGCTCCATCCGCCGCGGCCCGAGGTTCGCCAGGTAGGAGTCCCCCAGCTCGTACAGGAAGGCCGTGGAGCACGCCGCGATGATCCGGCTGACGGCCAGGCGCCGGAGGTCCTCCTCCGTGGGCAGGGCGCAGTGCTCCACCCGGTGGCGCCGCTCGGTCACCAGCTCGTGGAACGCCGCCTCCGGGTCCTCGCTCTCGGACGCCACCTCACGCCCGGCACCCTCGATGAGGTCCAGGGCCTGCTCCACGGCGCGCTCCCCGATCCCGTGGATGGCCAGGCGCAGCCCGTTGCGCAGCGCCTGCGCGGCCATGGGGGCCACGTCGGGAGTGTCGTAGTACAGGATGCCGCGGGAGTCCGAGCCCTCGAAGGGCTCCTCGACCGCGGCGGTGCGCCCGCCCACGGATCCGTCCAGGATGAACTTCATGCCCTGGATCCGCACCATGTCGTCGCCCAGGCCGCTGCGGATCCCGGTGCCGATCACCTCGTCGTAGCTGCCGTGGAAGTCGCCGAGCTGCAGTGCGAAGTACCACGGGCGGAACCGGGTGGTCAGCTCCCCCGCGTCCTTCAGGCGCAGGTAGGCGCCCATCTCCACGGGCCCGGTGCTCATGTCGTGCACCGTGGTGAGCCCCCACGCCGCGAACTCCCGCTGTGCCACGCGCATCCCGGCCAGGAACTCGGAGGGCTCGGTGGCCGGCAGGTCCGCGAGGGACATGGCCTTCTCCTGCAGCAGCCCGGTGGCCTCGCCGTGCTCGTCCCGCACGATGCAGCCGCCCGCGGGGTCCGGGGTGTCCCGCGTGACGCCCATGCGCTCCAGCGCCGCGGTGTTCACCAGGGCCATGTGCGCGCACGTGCGCTTGAGGAACACGGGGTGCTCCGGGGCCGCCTCGTCCAGGTCCGCGCGGGTGGGGCCACCCCCGTCCATGCGGTGCTCGTCGTAGCCCCACCCGGAGACCCACTCGCCGACGGGGGTCTCTCGGGCGGCGTCCCGGATCGCCTCGACGACGTCGCTCGCGCGCGGTGTGACCGACGGCCGGCAGTCCGCCTTCAGCGCCATCCGCGCGTACGTTCCCGGGTGGCCGTGGGACTCGATGAGACCGGGCATCAGGTACCGCCCGCCCGCCTCCACCACCGGCACCCCGGGTGCCGTGCGGCGTCGTGCCTCGCCCGGGTCCCCCACGAAGGTGATGACGCCGTCCTCGACCACCACCGCCTGCGGCTCGTCCAGGTACTGCCCGGCAGGTCGGTGCACCACGGCGTCGACGACGGTCACGCTGCGTGCGTTGTGAGCTGTCATGTGCGATTCCTCGTTTCCACCGGGGTCACCGGTTCAGCAGGTCCCCGGAGATCTGGTCCACGTCCCGCTCCTCGTCGCGGCGGATCACCCGCCGGGCCAGGAGCGAGGAGACCAGGGAGATCAGCGCGAGCGCCAACAGGAGCAGGGTGGGCCCCGTGGACGTGCCGCCCGTGAGACCAAGGATCCAGGCGGCCAGGGCCGGCATGAACCCGGCCACCACCCCCGCGATGTTGGCGCACAGGGCGATGGCCGAGTACCGCACCTTCACGGGGAACAGCTGCGTGAGCATCGTGCCCACGGGCGCGTAGGGGATGGAGGCGAAGCCGATGCCGAGGATCATCGCCACCGTGATCAGTGCGGCGCTGCGGGTGTCCACGAGCAGGAAGATCGGGACGGCGAGCGCCGCGGCCACCGCGTAGCCCACGACCACCACGATGGACGGGGACGTCCTGTCCGCGACCTTCCCGGCCACCCCCATGGTGATGATCTCCGCCACCGCGCCCCACGTGATGGCGGTGAGGATCACGGTGGAGGGCATGCCCAGCTGCTTGGTCACGTAGCTGATCATGAACGTGGTGAGCACGAAGAATCCAGCGTTGCCGAACAGGTACGTGCCCACGCCCAGGACCAGCCGCCCGGGCACGGTCCGCAGGATCTCGACGGCGGGCAGGCCCTCCTTGACCTCCGGTGCGGCCGCGCGGGAGGCCTCACGGGCGGCCTGGGCGGCCACGTAGTCGTCCGTCTCGTCCACGCGCAGCCGGATCCACACGCCCACGACCACGAGGAGGATGGAGATCAGGTACGGGATGCGCCACGCGCCCTCCAGGAACGACTCCCCGGACACGGCCACCACGGCGGCCACGATCATCGAGGACAGGATGGTGCCGGTGGGCGAGCCCATCTGGACCACCGCGCCGTAGAAGCCGCGCTTGCTCTCCGGAGCGTTCTCCACGGCCAGCAGCGTGGCCCCGCCCCACTCGCCTCCGGCCGCCATGCCCTGCACGAAGCGCATCACGGCCAGCAGGATCGGCGCCACGATGCCCGCCGTCTCGAACGTGGGCAGCACGCCGATCAGGGCGGAGGAGACCCCCATGGCCACGATCGTGATCATCAGGATGGTGCGGCGGCCCAGCCGGTCCCCGAAGTGCCCGGCGAGCAGGGCGCCGATGGGCCGGGCGATGAACCCGATGCCGAACAGCAGGAAAGACTGGATGACCCGCAGCGCGGGGTCGTCCCCGCCGAAGAACAGCGGCGCGAAGACGATGGACGAGGTGGTGCCGAACAGGAAGAAGTCGTACCACTCGAGGGACGTGCCCACGTATGCGCCCAGCAGCGCGCGGCGGGCCTTGCGGGGGTCGTGCTGCCGGACGGCGGGGCCGTCCGCGGCGTGGTCCGCGGGACCACCGTGCGTGTGGGACATGGGCACCTCTGGATCGGGGAGGGAAGAACCTGCCCGCGGTGTCGCGGGCTCTTCCCAGCAACTATGTGACCCAGCTCGCAGAGCGTCAAATGGTCCATGCCCCCGCAGCGCACGACGCCGCCCGGGCCGTCCCCGCCGGATCCCACCCGGGTGCGCCCCGCCCGGGCCAGGGCGCTCTGCGCGTGGCAGCCGTACGGCGTGGGGCCCGGCGCCCGTACCCCGTGGTGCTACCAGCCGTCGAGAACGAACGGTGCCCGGTGCATCTGTTCTTGCAATGCGGGCAAGACGGTTGTCGCATCCGTGCCCGAGTGGTCCAATGGGGTCATGAGTGACAACAGCATCTGGGAAGCCCTTCAGACCGCCCGCGACAAGGCCAAGGAGCGCGAGGACGAGGAGAAGCAGCGCGTCGAGGACGCTGACAACCACGAGCAGCAGCGTGCGGCGAGTTCGCGCGTGGCCGCTCGGCAGGCCGTCCGCGAGACCCTGGACGACATCCTCGCCGAGCGGGAGGGCTGAGTCGTGGTAGGCAGGCACACTGCGGACGACGGCCAGACCGCCAAGGAGCGCACGGTGGGCATGACTCCCGAGCAGGAGCAGGCGTACCTGACGGACGACCGCACCCAGCCGCAGCCCGCGGACGGCGGGATCGGCGCCATGACGGACGTGCAGGGCCGGGAGCCGGACACCAGCAACTAGCCCCGCAGGGACCCCACGAACTCCCACAGCGTCCGCGCCGCCGCGGTGAGATGGTGCGCGAAGCCCTCGAGGTCCTCGCTCGTGTCCCGGCGGTGGTTCACGCAGAATTCGTAGCCGTCGGTGCACGTGGTGTAGGTGACGCCGAAACCCTCCCGAGTGGTGGGCGCGAACGCATATCGCACGATCGTGTCCGGACCGCCGATCGACGTGGTCGAGAGGAAGTCGTGGCGCACGGCCGCGAGCGCGGGGGTGTCGAAGAACGCGGAGGGCTCGCCCGTGCGCTCGGCGGTCATCGCCAGCCCCAGCAGGTGCCGGTCCACCCCGCGGGCGCTCTTGCAGGCCTTGACCCAGCCGCGGTGGGCGTCCAGCGCGGCGCGGAAGAGCTCCTCGGTAGCGATGCCCGCGTGCAGGGCGCGTACGAACGCCACGGCCTCGGGTGTCACCGGGCGCAGGCACTCGGTGCGCCCGGCCTGGTACTCGCGCATGTCCACGGCCTCGTACACCCCGCGCACGCGCCCGTACGTCGCGTACTGGGCGAGCAGCATGATGAGCTGCTGGGCGGCGTCGTCGCTGATCCGGAAGGGCAGCTCCGCGCGGTGCGGGCGGGGCACGAACACGCGGTGCACGCCCAGCAGTGCGGCCTGGGCGCGGTAGCCGGCCACGGCGGCCACCAGGTCACCGCGCAGCCCGTCGTCCAGCTGCCACGTGAGCGCGTCCGGGCTCGGGGCGTCCGGCAGCGGCGCCTCGTCCGGGACCGTCACGTCCTGCAGCTGCCCGGCCACCGCGAGGATCGTGGCGCCATCCACCGTGCTGTGTTCCACGTGCACGGCCAGCCACTCGTCCTCCAGGCACACCTCGTACGTGATGGGCTTGTACGCCCACGCGTGCCCCACCTCGAACGCCGAGCGCTCCAGGTGCTCCACGACCTCCGCGCGCGCCTCCACCAGGTTGACCACGAACAGCATGCGCGTGATGCGCTCGTAGACCTCCGCGTTGTGCGCGTCCGCGGTCAACCGTTCCAGCAGGGGTGCCGCCACCGCGCTGCCCAGGTAGGACAGCGCGCCGAACGGCAGCTCGGTCTCGCGCGGCTCGTCCCGCGCCACCACCTCCCGCAGCCCCTCGGCCACGGTCCGCAGCGGCACCGGCTGACGGTCCTCGGTGGCGACCGGCAGCGCGTACAGCCGCCCGCGGTGGATCACCCCGAGCTCCGGGGCGCGCGCCTCGCCCCCGGACGACGACGCCGCTGCGCCCGGTCTGCGGATCTCGTCCCGTTCCGGGCGGGGGTGCCGCACGCCCCCGGCGAGGCACTGCCACTGCTCCATGCTCAGGGGGTTGCCGCGCGGATCCACCTGCTGGGGAGTCTCCCCGCGCAGCTGCCGCAGGTGCACCACCGCGGCCCGGTACACGAGCTCCGCGGCCCGCCCCACACCCGGTGCGCCGTAGTCACCGGTGATCTGGAAGCCCACGCTCGTGGTCAGGGCCAGCGGGGTGCGCACGGTGAGGTAGCCATCCAGCCACGCCCGGGACAGCCAGCTGCGCCCCTCAGCGTCCTCCGCGCGGGCGAACTCCTCCAGGGCGGCCTGCAGCCGCGGGCCCTCGTGGGACGCGAAGCGCTCGACCTCCCGGCGGGTGGCCTCCAGGGTCTCCCGGTCCATCAGGGGCTCGGCGGCGGTGAGGAACCGGGACAGCGTGTCCTGCAGGGCGGGCACGGGAAGGGGCTTCACGCTCACGGGTGGGCCCTTTCGGTGGGTGACGGATGCGGAGGGGCGGGCGGGGTGGCCCGGACGGGGCCGCTCAGTCCCACTCGGAGAGGTAGCGCTCGATGGCCCGCCGCAGCCGGTCCACGCCCTCGCGGATCACGTCCGGGCCGTGGGTCACGAAGGACAGCCGCATGGTGGACTCGTCCGGGTCGTGGGCGTAGAAGGAGGAGCCCGGCACGAAGGCCACACCCTCCTCCACCGCGATCTGCAGCAGCCGGGTGGTGTCGATCCCGTGGCCCAGGCGCACCCAGAGGAACATCCCGCCGTCCGGGCGGGTGATCTGCGCCCCGGCGGGGAGCACCCGCTCGAGCTCCGCGTGCATGGCGCGGGCCCGCTCGGCGTAGACGGGACGCACGCGCTCCAGGTGCGCCTCGACGTCGGCGGTGTCCAGGTAGCGGGCCACGGCCAGCTGGTCCGGCACCGGGGACTGCAGCCCGATGGCCTGCTTGGCCACCGTGAGCGTGAACTGGATGGGGCCCTCCGAGCGCATCCACCCCACGCGCACCCCCGGTGCGATGATCTTGGACACCGAGTTCAGCAGGATGGTCTGGGCGGACATCCCCGGCAGCGAGGCGATGGGCGGCAGGGGCTCGCCCCTGTAGCAGAGCTCGCCGTACGGGTCGTCCTCCACCAGGGCGGTGCCGGTGCGCTGCAGCACGTCCGCCACGGCACGGCGCCGCTCCATGGACATGCAGATCCCGGAGGGGTTCTGGAAGGAGGGGATCAGGTACACGAACGTGGGGTCGTGCTCCGCGATCAGCCGTTCCAGCTCGTCCGGGAGCACACCGTGCTCGTCCGTGGGCACACCCACCATGTGGGCGCCGTTGAGGTCGAAGGCCTGCACCGCGGCCAGGTAGGTGGGCCGCTCCACCAGGATGGTGTCCCCGCGGTTCACGAGGGCCTGGGCCACCACGAACAGCCCCTCCTGGGAGCCGGTGGTCACCTGGATCTGCTCCGCAGTGGTGGGCAGGTGGCGGCTGATCCGGCGGGCCGCCTGCTCCCGCAGCTCGACCTCCCCCTCGCTGGACGCGTACTGCAGGGCGCGCTGCGGCTGGTGCTCGAACACCCAGTCGTAGGCGGCCTTGATGTCTTCCACCTCGAAGTACGCGGGGTCCGGAACACCGCCCGCGAAGGAGATCACCCCCTCCGCGGAGACCACCTCCAGCAGATCGCGCACGGGAGAGGAGTCCACCCCTCGCAGTCGGTCGGCAATGCGGTACGAGAAGGTCTCCGGAGTGCTCATGCCCCCATTCTCCCACCGCGTCCGAGCCGGTCGCCCACGGCGCAACCGGATCGGGCACGGCGCAGCCGCCTCGGGCACGGTGCAGCCGAATCGGTCAGGGCGCAGCCGGATCGGGCGCCCGGCCGGGGACGTCGCGGTGCGGGCACCTCGCCGGGTGGCGTCCGGCCGGGGACGTCCCAGATGGAGGACGCAGGGTCTCGGCCCCTCCGCGGTTCAGGCGTCCAGCGGCGTGCTCGCGCACCACGCGCGCAGCAGGGCGTGCACGTGACGGTCGTAGGCGGCGTCGGCGTCCTCGCCGGGGAGCACGGGGCGGTGCATCTCGATCGCGATTCACCCGTGCACCCCCGTCCAGAGAGAGGCGCCGATCCGGTTCGCGGGGACGTCGTGGAAGATGCCCTCCCGGATCCCGGTGCGCACCGCGCGGGGTGCCCCGGGCACGACGACGCCGCACGGCGTCCCGGGCGCGGAGGGTTCAGGCGACGCCGCGGGCCCGCCGGTTGCGCCGGATCCGCTTGAGCACCCACGTGAGCGCGAGCACGACCACGGTGACCACCACGATCCGGGAGAACACGCCCGCGTACTGCTCGGCAATGTGCCAGTTCTCGCCCAGCACGTACCCCGCGAGCACGAAGATCGTGTTCCAGACCAGGGACCCCGCGCCGCTCAGCAGCACGAACAGGCCGAAGCGCATCCGCTCGATGCCCGCGGGCACGGAGATCAGGGACCGGAAGATGGGGATCATCCGCCCGAAGAACACGGCCTTGCGGCCGTGGCGCTCGAACCAGGCCTCCGTGCGCTCCAGGTCCACGAGGTCCACCAGGGGCATCCGGTCCACCACCACGCGCAGCCGCCGCGGGCCGAGCGCGGCGCCGATCCAGTACAGCGCCACCGCGCCCACGACCGAGCCCAGGGTGGTCCAGAAGATCGCACCCCACAGGGTGAAGCCGCCCTGGCTCGCGGTGAACCCGGCGAGGGGGAGGATCACCTCGGAGGGCAGCGGGGGGAAGAGGTTCTCCAGGGCCACGAGCAGTCCCGCACCGGGTGCCCCGATGGCCTCCATGACGTCCACCACCCATCCTGCGATGCCGGAGAGCTGGGAGGAGGGATCGGGGGTGGTGGCGGCCAGGGTGGCAGGCAGGGACATGTCGAGGTTCTCCGCACGTGGTCGTCAGGAGGACACCACGCTACTGGGGGTTGCTGGGGGGCCGCTTGGAGGTTCCGGGGCACTGCACGATTGAATGGGGTCATGCGTCTGTGGTCACTTCACCCGTCCCTGCTGGATCGTCGCGCCCTCGTGGCGGACTGGCGCGAGGGGCTGCTCGCCCAGAAGGTGCTGCTGGGCGAGACCACGGGCTACACGCGCCACCCGCAGCTGCAGCGCTTCCGGGCCACGAGCGACCCGGTCGGCTTTGTGGCCGCGTACTTGCACGGTGTCGCGGACGAGGCCGACCGGCGCGGCTACGCCTTCGACCGCACCCGGGTGGTGCGCCCGGTGGACGCCGAACCCAGGTCCATCACGGTGACCACGGGCCAGCTGCGCTACGAGTTCGAGTTCCTGCTGCAGAAGGTGCTCGCCCGCGATCCCGAGTGGGCGCGCACCGCGCTGGACGGCTCGGATCCCGACGCCGCCCCCGCCCACCCGCTGTTCGCGGTGGTCCCCGGGGAAGTGGCCGAGTGGGAACGGACCAGGAGCTGACCGGGGACGCCCGGTAGGAACCGGGCGTGCGGCGTCGTCGTGCGCGGCGAGGGCACTGGCCGCGGTGCTGGCGCTGGCCGTGGGAGGGCTGCTGCTCTGGAGCGGCACCGGTGTGATGAGCGCCGAGCCCGGGCCCTGGGAGGGCGTGCAGCACGATCCCGCGATCCGTGTGGAGCAGGGGGACTCCGCCGTGGTGCTGCACCCGGCGCACCCCGTGGGCACGCAGCGCGGGCTGGTGTTCTACCCGGGGGCCAAGGTGGAGCCGGAGGCCTGTGCGGCGCGGCTGTCCGGGTTGGTGGCCGAGGAGGGGATGACGGTGGTGATCCCGGACCCGTGGCTGCACCTGGCCCTGTTCGACCGCCGGGACGCCACCGCCTTCACCGCCGAGGCGCCGCAGGTGAACGACTGGTTCGTGGGAGGCCACTCGATGGGCGGGGTGCGGGCGTGCCGGCTGGCCCCGGAGTCCGAGGGCCTGCTGCTGCTGGGCTCCTACTGCGCCACGGACCGCAGACCGCTCGTGGCTCTGCCTGCTCCCGTATCTCGGGTGGGTCACGTTCGCCGCGGCCCTGAACCTGGGGATCGCACTGCTCAACTGACGCCCGCCCCGCCGAGCGCCGTGTCCGAAACCCGCTAGCGTCTGGCGCCGGACGGTGCGAGTCTGGTGGGCATGCCCACCCAGGACACCGCCTCCGACGAGCGCTACCGCGCCGTCCGCTCACGGGACGCCCGCTTCGACGGGCAGTTCGTGATGGCCGTGCGCACCACCGGGATCTACTGCCGCCCCAGCTGCCCGGCCCGCACCCCGCGCCGCGAGAACGTGGAGTTCTTCCGCACGAGCGCGGCCGCCCACGCAGCGGGTTTCCGGGCCTGCAAGCGCTGCGCGCCCGAGGCCGTTCCGGGCTCCCCCGAGTGGGACGTGCGCGGGGACGTGGCCGGGCGCGCCATGCGGCTGATCGCCGAGGGCGTCGTGGACCGCGAAGGGATCGAGGGACTCGCGCGGCGCACCGGGTACTCGCCCCGCCACCTCACCCGTGTGCTGGGCGAGGAGCTCGGTGCGGGACCGCTCGCCCTGGCCCGGGCCCACCGCGCACAGACGGCCCGTGCCCTGCTCACGCAGACGGAGCTGAAGGTCTCCGAGATCGCCTTCTCGGCGGGGTTCTCCAGCGTGCGCCAGTGCAACGAGGTGATCCGTGCCGTCTACGACATGACACCCCTGCAGCTGCGCGAGCAGGGCCGGCGCACCTCCGGGGCTCGTGCGCCCTCCCACGGCCGCCCCGGGCACGACGCCGCACGGCCCGCCTCCCTGCCCCGCCCCGCGGTGCAGCGGAACACCTCCCGCAACGCGACCCTCTCCTCGGCCGCGGACTTCGGCGAGGTGGACCTGGCCCTGAGCTACCGCGCACCCCTGGACCTGCACGGCCTGTTCGTGTGGTTCGCGGTGCACGCCGTCGAGGGGGTGGAGGTCGGGACGGCCACCTCCTACTCCCGGACCCTGCGCCTGCCGGGCGGCCCCGCGTGGCTGCGGGTGTACCGGCGGGGCGCGGACGAGCTGCGGATGCGTGCCCGTCTCACGGACCTCGCGGACCTGCCCGCCCTGATCGCACGGGTCCGGAGGCTCTTCGACCTGGACGCCGACCCCCTCGCCGTGGACGAGGCGCTCTCCCACGTGCCCGCCCTGCGCCCGCTCGTCGCGGCCCGGCCGGGGCTGCGCGTCGTCGGCTCCGCGGACCCGGAGGAGACGCTGATCCGCACCCTGATCGGCCAGCAGATCTCCCTGGCCGCCGCGCGCACCGTGCTCGGCGCCCGCACGCGGGAGATGGGCGAGCCCGCCCCGGAGTTCGCCCCCGGGCTGAGCCACATGTTCCCCACCGCGGCGGCGATCGCGGAGCACGGCGAGCGCTTCCTGCGCGGCCCCGCGGCCAGGGTGCGCGCGGTGCTCGGGGCCGCGAGCGCCGTCGCCTCCGGGGAGCTGAGCCTCTCCCCCGGGGACGACGCCGCCCAGCAGCGTGCCGCTCTGCTCGCCCTTCCCGGGGTGGGGCCGTGGACCGCGGACCACGTGCGCATGCGGGTCACCGGGGACCCGGACGTGTTCCTGGTGGACGACGGCGCTCTGCGGGCCGGCGCGCAGCGGATCGGTCTGCCCGGGGACAAGAAGGCGCTGACCGCGTGGGCGCAGAGCGCCGCCCCGTGGCGCAGCTACGCCACCACCCACCTGTGGGGTCCGCTGACCCCACCCGCCACCTTCGACGAGAGCGAGCAGCCATGACCCACACCGTGGAGACCATCGACACCCCGGACGGCCCGTTCACGGCCGTGGCCGGGCCGGACGGGACGGTGCTCGCGTCGGGGTGGACCGCGTCCCCCGAGGAGGCGCTCGCCCGGGTGCGGGCGGAGTGGCGCCCGCGGGACGTGCGCACCGGGCCCGTGGCCGCGATGGACGCCGTGCGGGCGTTCTACGCCGGTGAGCTCGACCCGGTCATGGCCGTGCCCGTGGAGGTGCACGGCACGAACGGGCAGCTCGCCGGGTGGGAGCAGCTGCGGCGCATCCGGCCCGGTGATCCGCTCACGTACACGGAGTTCGCCGAGGCTCTGGGCACCCCGCGGGCGGTGCGGGCGGCGGCGTCCGTGTGCGCGCGCAATCCCGTGGCGCTGTTCGTGCCGTGCCACCGCGTGCTGCGCGGGGACGGCTCGATGGGTGGCTTCGCGTGGGGCGAGGACGTGAAGCGGAGCCTGCTGGAGCGGGAGGCGGCGGGGCGGGCGCGCTGAGCCCTGAGTGTGACCGAGCGACCGTGGTGCCGGGGATGTTCTGGACGCCGCGGAGCCGGGCACCGCATAGGGGCGCCCGGCTCCCGCCCGCCCGGACCGCGCGTCGTCGCACCCGACCGTCAGCGCCCCGCGGCACCACCGTGCCGCGTGAGGGCGCCCGATGCACCGTCACTCCCCGCCCCCGGAGGTCCCCCGGGGGCGTGACAGACTGTGCGGGTGGAACGGGTGAGCGCGGCGCAGGGCAGGACGTGCAGCGTCGTCATCCCCGTGCGCAACGACGCCGCCTACCTGGAACGCTGCCTGCAGGCCCTCCGGCGCCAGACCCGCGTTCCGGACGAGATCGTGGTGGTGGACAACGCGTCCTCCGACCACCTGCGGGAGGTTCTCGCGCGGCACCCCGAGGTGCAGTGCGTGCGGGAGCCCGAGCCCGGCGTCGCCCACGCGGCCGCGGCGGGATACGACGCCGCACGCGGTGACCTGATCCTGCGCTGCGACGCGGACAGCCTGCCCGCGCCCACGTGGATCGAGCGGCACGTGAGCAGTCTGACCCGCGCACTGGACGAGCCCCGCGGCAGGGACGCGGTGGCGGTGTCCGGGGTGGCGCGCTTCGGCCCGCAGTGCCCGGGCCTGGGGCGTATCGCGGGTGCCGCCTACATCACGGCCTACCGGCTGGTGGCCGGGACCGCGCTGGGGCACTGGGCGCTGTGGGGCTCGGACATGGCCTTCACGCGCGAGTGGTGGCGGCGGGTCTCCGTCGAGGTCCACCGCGACGCCCGCGTGCACGACGACTTCGACCTCAGCTTCCGCGTGCGTCCCCACGAACGGGTGCTCATGGACCCCGGCAGTGCGGCGGTGGTCTCGTGGCGGGCGGTGGTCTCGCCCGCGCGGATCCGGCGCCAGCTGCGCATGGCATCGGCCACCGTGGCCGCCAACTGGCGCGCGCAGCGGCCGTGGGTGCGCATTCGGCGCCGCCTGCTCGGCGGACGGGGTGACCGCGCGTGACGCCCGGCTCCTCCCCTTCGGGCACGTCCCGGGGCAACGACGCCGCACGGTCCCCCGTGCGCACCCGTCTTCAGCAGGCGTCGGCTCACCGGGGCCCGAGCTCGGGCTGCGAGCCAGACGGCGCGGCAGCGGCGTCGTTACCGTCGGAGCGAGCGGGCGCGGGGAGGTCGACGGCAGCCGGTGACACCCCCGGTCGACGCACGGGGTGGATACGGCGAGCCGGTGCGGGGGCGGCGTCGGCGACGTGCTTCACCGCCGTGCTCGTGGCCGGGGCCTACGCCCTGGACGCGCGCTGGGTGGATGCCGCCGTGCTGATGCTGGCCGGGCTGGGTCAGGTGCTCGCGTTCCTGTGGTTCCGCGCGCCGTGGCCGCGTGCGCTGTGCTCGGTGGTGCTGCTCACCGCGGCGGTGAGCGCGGCCGAGCAGCTGTACAGCCGGATCTGGTGGTGGGACATCCTCATCCACTTCGTGGCGCTGTACGCGCTGGTGTGGATGCTGTGGAACCGGGTGCTGCGCGGCAGCGGACAGCTGCGGAACCGCGTGCGGAACGCGCGCCGGGAACCGTACCTGCTGTGCGCGCTGGCGGGTCTGGCGATCGCCACGGTGTGGGAGGTCATGGAGCTTCTGGGGTTCCTGTACGTGACCCCGGAGATCCACATCCCGCCCCTGGACACTCTCGGGGACGTGACCGTGGGGGTGTTGGGCGCCGCCCTGGTGGGGCGGCATCGCGCGCCGCGGTGAGCACGAGTGCGCGTGACGGGCAGGGGGAATCCCAGCGGCTTGCCCGTGGCGGGCACCCGACCCGTGGGCCGGCCGGGGCGCACCGCTCGCGGCGCGCTCCGGCCGGCGGTGCGCGTGACTTACCTGCGCCGGTCCCGCAGGGCGCCGGTGGACCACAGTGCAGCGGCGATCAGGACGGGCTGGAAGAACAGGCGCACGAAGCGCTTGGTGTCCGTGTCCAGGCCGAAGCCGTCCCGGTGGTGGATCCACTGGGCCAGGTTGCCGGGGAACACCGCGGCGAAGAAGCCGGCGGCGACCAGCCCGACCGTGCGGCGTCGTGACCGGGCGGCGACCAGGGAGAGGCCCAGGCCAATCTCGACCACGCCGGAGGCGAGGACGGTGGCGTCCGTGTCCAGGGGAACGAACTCGGGCACCTGCGCCTGGAACTCGTCACGGGCGAAGGTCAGATGGCTGACGCCCGCGAAGGCCAGGAAGCCGCCGAGCGCGGTGCGGACGATGTGGCGGGCGGGGGGGAGCTTGGGTGCCTTGCGGCGAGACGGGGTGGGGAGGTCCATCACTCGTCCACCACCGTCACAGTGACCTCGATGTTGCCGCGCGTGGCGTTGGAGTAGGGGCATACCTGGTGGGCGGCGTCGGCGAGTTCCTGGGCTTTGTCGTGCTCGAGCCCGGGAACGACCACCTCGAGCTGCACGGCCAGGCCGAAGCCACCCTCTTCGTTGTTGCCGATCTGCACGCGGGCACCCACCGCGGAATCGCCGAGCGAGACCTTCTGCTGGCGGGCGACCATCTGCAGCGCCGAGTGGAAGCACGCGGCGTACCCGGCGGCGAAGAGCTGCTCGGGGTTGGCGCCGTTGCCGGAACCACCCATCTCCTTCGGAATGGCGAGGTCGAACTGCAGGGAGCCGTCCTTGAGAGCCACGCTGCCGTTGCGGCCCGCGCCCTGGGCAAGTGCTTCTGCGGTGTAGAGAGCGTCCATGATGTTTTCTCCTTCGCTGGCGGAACTGGCAGGTCTCGACCCCCCAAGAACCGAGACCCGCCATGGTGGTACCGCGCGTGGGTGGGCACCTCCCGGACCGACGGTCCGCGGCGCCCGCTCATGACACGTGGTCGCGTCAGGTGCTCGGCGTGATGGCGGGGGGGGACCGGACGCCGGGCAACGCGACCGAGGTCGAGTATAGTTGCGTGCTTTTTGGTTGTCCACAACCAATATATCGGCAATGGTCCGCGGTCGGCGCCGCCGTTGCCGGTGACCCGATGCGTTCCGGGGCAGGGCGAGGGACGTGCCCGGCGGCTTCCCCCGCCCCGGAAAGACACCCGAGACGGAGGAGACCGATCAGGCTCGATGGATCAGAGCCCCTCCCCGGAGGGTGAGACCAGGATCTTGACCGCGGTCTCATTGCGATGGATCAGGGTTTCGAAACCCTCCTCCACCAGACCGTCCACCCCGATCTTGCCGGTGATGAACGGCGCCAGGTCGATCTTCCCGGATTCCACCAGTTCGATGGTGGCCGGGTGCGAGTTCACATAGGCGATGGTGCCCCGTAGGTCGATCTCCTTCATCACGAGCTTGTGCATGTCAAAGTCCGCGCGCTTGCCCCAGATGGATACGACCACGAGCACGCCGGTGGGCCGTAGTACATCCATGAGGGTGTCCAGCACCACTTGCACACTGGTGCACTCGAAGGCCACGTCCGCGCCCTTGCCGTTCGTGAGCCTTCGGACCTCCTGGGCGACATCTACCTCCCGGGGATCCAGGGCGTAGTCAGCCACGCCCGTATCCAAGGCCTTCTGCCGCCGCAGCGGGCTGAGCTCGGACACGACCACGGTGACGCTCAGGGCCTTCAGCACCGCAGCGGTCAGGAGGCCGATGGGCCCGGCGCCGCCCACAACGGCAACGTCCCCGGCCTTGGCCCCGGAGCGCTCCGCCGCGTGGTATCCCACCGAGAGCGGTTCGATCAGGGCGGCCTGGTCCAGTGGCACAACATCAGACACGGGGTGCACCCATCGACGCCGCACAGCGATCTTCTCGCCGAGACCACCCCCGCCTCCGGCCAGGCCGATGAAGTTCATGTCGCGGGAGAGGTGGTAGTCCTTGCTCTCGGGCCCGGTGTCCACGTCCTCGCCGATGATGTAGGGCTCCACAACCACGTGCTGGCCCACCCGCAGATCGCCCACTCCGTCGCCGAGCTCGTAGATCACCCCGGAGAATTCATGTCCCATGGTCACAGGCGCGGTCTCGCCGGAAATCGGATGAGGGGTGTCCGGGGTGGGACAGAAGATCGGGCCCTCGAGGTACTCGTGGAGGTCGGTGCCGCAGATGCCGCACCACGCGACATCGATTCCCACCATGCCGGGACCGACCTCGGGCTCGGGCAGTTCGTCGATTCGAATGTCATTGCGTCCGTAGTAGCGCGCCGCTCTCATGGAATCTCCTCACCTTGACGAGCGCGGACGCCCCGCGCCCTGACACTAATTCTAAGCCTTGTGCGCACAGATTCGAGGGTGCGGCGAGGGGACTGCCCATGGAGGGCAGACGTCCCGGGAGACGCTGCGCAGTGCGTGCACGAACTCCCGAACTGGGGAGCAGGGTGCCAGTAGCATCAGCCTGGGCAGCACCGAACGCCGGCGTGGGTGCAGGACACTCTTGAAAGCATTCTGGTTTCCCGAGCGCCACCGCATTCAGGGTGCTGCCCCGGATTCCCGGCGTGACCATCGATCCAGGAGGAACCCCAGTGTCAGACCTCAGCGGCCTCGTCCCCACCTCGGCCATCCGGCTCGACGCCTCCGCGACAGACTGGCGGGATGCCATACGGCTCTCTGGTGACCTGTTGACGGCGGCGGGTACTGCGGGGCCCTCGTACACAGAAGCGATGATCGAGGTCGTGGAGGAGCACGGGCCGTACATCGTGATCGCCCCGGGTTTCGCTCTGGCCCATGCACGCCCGGACGGGTCCGTGGCCCGCACCGGCCTGTCGTTCGTCAGGCTGAGTGAGCCCGTGGAGTTCGGCAACAAGGCCAACGACCCCGTGCAGCTGGTGATGGCCCTGGCGTCCGTGGACTCGAAGGCGCACCAGAAGGCTCTCGCCTCGCTCGCCCGGGTGCTGGGCACCCCGGAACGTCGGCTCGCCCTGGACAATGCGACGTCGCCGGAAGGCGTGCTCGCCGCGCTGGAAACCGGGTCCGGGGCCAAGAAGAACCCGAGAGCGGTTCCAGCACCCGCGGTTTCTGGCGCCGCCAACGAAACGGCCCCCACGTCCGAGTCCGGGAGTTCCGACCAAGTCCCCTCCAAGGGGCTCGTGCTGACCGTGTGCGGCAACGGTCTGGGGACCAGCCTGTTCCTGAAGAACACGGCCGAACAGGTTCTGGACAGGTGGGGGTGGAGCCCCTATTTGACCATTGAGGCCACAGACACCATCTCCGCGAAAGGGCGTGCCAAGGAAGCAGACTTCCTCCTGACCTCCCAGGCCATTGCACAAACGCTGGGGGACGTCGGTGTGCCGGTCGAGATCATTGAGAACTTCACCTCCCAGGAGGAGATCGATGCCGCCATGCGACATCGGTACGCCGTCTGACCCCCTGCCCCCTTCGAGCCCTCTCGTCCTCTCCATTGGAAGAACCACCCATGAATGTTCTGGTCGCAACCTCGCAGTTCCTCGTCAACGAGATCCTCAGCGTGCCCGCCTACCTCATCGGCATCATCACGGCCATCGGCCTGATCGCGCTGCGCAAGAGCGCGGGGCAGGTTGCTGGCGGGGCCATCAAGGCAATCCTCGGGTTCCTGCTCATCGGGGCAGGCGCCACGCTGGTGGCGGCCTCGCTCACGCCCCTGGGCACCATGATTCAAGGCGCCCTCGGGGCCCAGGGAGTGGTGCCGACCAACGAGGCAATCGCTGGCATCGCCCAGCAGCAGTACGGGGCGCAGGTCTCCTGGCTGATGATCCTCGGGTTCGTAGTGGCCGTTCTTCTCGCGCGTTTCACACCCTTGCGCTACGTGTTCCTCACAGGACACCACTTGCTGTTCATGGCGACGCTGATCACGGTCGTGATGGCCTCCGCCGGGATGCCCACCCCGGTCGTGGTGATTCTCGGTGCGGTCCTGCTGGGGATCCTGATGGTGGCCCTGCCAGCTCTGGCACAACCGTGGACCCGCAAGGTCACGGGTGACGACTCCATAGCCATCGGGCACTTCGGAACGCTCGGGTACATCGCCTCGGGGGCCGTGGGCCGCTGGGTGGATCCGAGAGGGAAGAGCCGTTCCACGGAGGAGATCAAGGTCCCGGAAGGTCTGCGGTTCCTGCGCGATTCCATGGTCGCCACGGCACTGTCCATGGTGGTCATGTACGTCATCGTGGCCGTGGTCTACCTGTTTCGCGCTGGGTCGGAAACCGCGTTCCAGGCGTTCGAGGGCGGGGCAACGAACGCGGGGAACTACATCATGCAGGCCGTCACGCAGGGCCTGCAGTTCGGCATCGCCGTTGCGGTCATCCTGTTCGGTGTACGAACCATCCTCGGCGAGCTGGTGCCGGCCTTCCAGGGAATCGCCGCGAAAGTGGTTCCCGGTGCCGTACCCGCACTGGACGCTCCGATTGTCTTCCCGTTCGCTCAGAACGCCGTGCTCATCGGCTTCATTTCGAGTTTCGTGGGCGGCCTCGTGGGCCTGCTACTGCTGGGGACGGTCTTTGGACCGATGTTCGGCCTCGCACTGATCCTTCCGGGGCTGGTGCCCCACTTCTTCACTGGCGGCGCCGCAGGTGTCTACGGAAACGCGACGGGAGGTCGCCGCGGCGCAGTGGCCGGCGCATTCGTCAACGGTCTTCTGGTAACTTTCCTGCCCGCGCTGCTGCTCAAGGTCCTGGGCAGTTTCGGATCCGAGAACACCACGTTCGGAGACACCGACTTCGGGTGGTTCGGCATCCTCATCGGCTACGGCGCCAAGCCCGGCGTGGTCCTGGGCTCGATCATCCTCGCGCTCATCGGCCTGGCCCTGCTGATCGGAGCCATTGTCGTGCAGAAGCGAGTGGTCCGTGGCGGTTGGGATCCCTCCCCCGCCCGCGTCGCGTCACCAGCCGGAACTGCCACCGCAGTTGCGGCTGACAACTCCACGGGTAGCCTCACCTCCGGTGCAGAAGGAGCCACGAGCGGGAAGACCTACCCAAAAATTACGCCACCCGAAGGCGCGCCGGTCCCGCCGCCTACGCTTGCCCCATGACCTCCTCCACCACCCACCGCTTCACCGGCCACATCGCCGGCGTCGGCACCTCCGGGGGCACCCGCCTGGTGCTCGGCTGCTGGGACCGCACCCCGCAGGGTCCGTTCGCGGACGTCATGGTCGCCCATCCGGACGGCCGCCGCGAGCTGCTGGCTCCCAACGACTGGGTGGCCGGGTTCGTCTCGGACACCTACACCTTCGACACCGTCACCCGCGTCCCCGTGAACGTGCATCGCACCGGCTTCTCCCGCGCCTCACGCTGGACCGTCACCGCAGGACCCCTCACGTGGCAGTTCAGCGTGGGTCCGCGCTCACCGCTGGGCTACCTGCTGCAGTCCGTGCCGCGCCCCCTGGGCACTTCCCTGCCGTTCGCGCACCTCTCGGACCCGGTGGCCCGCCGGGTGATGCCCGGTGTGCGCACCCTGGGCACCGCGGGCAACGACCGCACCGAGTGGTACTCCGCCTACGACCTGCACGCCATCACGTTCTCCCGTACCGCATGGGACGGCCGCGACCTGGGCACGCTCACGGACATGACCCCTCCCCCGGACTTCGGTTTCAGCTCCACCCCGCGCCGGCCCAGCCTCACCGCCCTGACCAGCACTGTCCGTGTGCCCGACGCCGCTGCGCTCACCTCCCCGACGCGGGGCCCGGAACTCGGGTGAGCGCCGTCGACGAACCGGCAGAACTGCGTCGACTGAGACCGGAGGACGCGCCGGCACTCCAGGAGCTGCTCGAGGCGACCCCCGGCTACACCCGCCGGATCAGTGGACACGCGCCCCTCCCCGGCGACGCCGCCGAGATCCTTTCCACGCTCCCGCCCGGCCTCGCACGCGAACAGAAGTACGACGTCGGGCTGTTCCGCGGGCCCGCCTTGGCAGCCATGGCCGACGTCATCCGCAATTTCCCCGAGGAGCATCACGCTCACATCGGCCTGCTGCTCGTACGGCAGGACCACCAGGGAGAGGGCCTCGGGCGGGCGATGCATGATGCCGTCACGAACCTCGTGAGCGACTGGCCCGAGGTGACTACCCTGCGCCTGGGGATCGTGGAGACCAGCGCGGCGAGCGCCGTCGGCTTCTGGCGGGCCCTGGGATACGAGCCCACGGGCGAGACCGCGCCGTACGAGAACGACGAGGTGCGCAGCCGTGTGACCCTGTGGGAACGACCGGTGCGCCCGACCCCACCACCCCATGAGAGGACCGCGGCACGACCCGGAACTGGTTCGGGCAGGGTGGAGGAAACTACGCCGCCTGCCGCCCCGGCTGCCCGGCGGAATTGGGCGCAGAACTGACGCGGATCACCCCGCGGCGGGGCACCGCGGTGGACGTGGGCTGCGGGACCGGCCGACTCACGGGCTTGCTGGCCGAACACTTCACGCACGTGATCGGCGTGGAGCCCGGTGAGGATCAACTCGCTCACGCCACCCCCGCGGACGGCATCGGTTGCGTGCACGCAATGGCGGGGGCCCGCCCGTGGCCGACGGCAGCGCCGATCTCACCGAGGCGTGGGGCGAACCGTCCCGGCCGCGCAACATCCTCTGGCCCATCACCGTGCGGGCGGGCAGGCTGGACGGGGAGTCCCGATAGGTGCCGACGGCCCTGCCCGCCGGCGGGAGCACAACTCCTGACCGGTGCCGACGGCTTGCCCGGTAGCTAGAGTCGCGTGCAAAAACTGAGTTAAAGCAGATTTTGAGCCGATCTGGGCCGGAAATCCGCTTTCACTCAGTTAAAGCAGGTCCCTCATTACCCCCGGGACCGGCGGGTCAGGCCCGCAGCGACTCCAGGTTCCTAGCAGACTCCATCGTCTTGGCCGAATCAGGGGAGCGGGCAGAGCGGGGCCTCTCCGGCAGGATCGGAGCGGTCACCAGATCCGGGGAGTAGCAGACCAGCGCGTCGTTCTCGAGCAACCGCTCCGTCCTGATCACGTCCCCCGTGCGCTTGGAGCGGGCCTCCCGCAGCACCACGTTGTGCCGGCGCACCTGCTCCTCACCCGTCGCGGGATCCGTGGTGCGGTAGAAGTACGCCTCGTCCTCGCGGATGTGGAACTTCTCCGGCCAGGTGTCGTCCGAGAGCAGCTGACCGCGCAGGTACTCGTCGTCCACGCACACGCGGAACTGGTAGCTCTGCCCGGTGTCGTTGCGCAGCCGGTAGTCCAGGAAGTTGTAGATGATGGACGTCCCGGTCCCGAACGGGATCTGACGTTTGAAGTCGGGGAACAGGTCCAGTCCGCTGTGGTGGTGGTGCTCCACCACGGTCAGGGGCGAGTGCAGCGCCATCCAGTGCAGCAGGTTGGTGAACTGGCACATGCCTCCACCGATCCCCACGTCCGCGTGGTCGCCGTTGATCACCACGCCCGGCAGGTATCCGCGGGAACGCGTGGGATTGCCCACGAGCCGCCAGAAGGAGAACGTCTGCCCCGGGCGGATCACGATCCCGTCCACGAGCGGCGCGGACAGTGCCAGCGAGCGGGCCTTGCCCTCCTGGAGGTCCAGCTCGGTGTTGCCGAGCGTGCGCCGGATGAGTGAGTTGTGGCGGTAGACCTTCACGGGCAGGTCCTCGGACGAACGCGCGGCGGCGAAGGCCCCGCGTCTGCCGAGGTCCTTCGCGCGGCGCTGCCATCTCTGGCGCTGCACCGCAATGCGGTAGGTCAGTGGGGAGATCTCCGAGAAAAGTTTGCGTCCCATGGACCCAGCGTAGGAACGCCCGCAGCTATTCGCAATAGCAAACTAACGTCTTTTCATGGGCCACCCTCAGCGCCGTGCGACCCGTGCCTCGAGTCCCGCCTTCACGGAGGGCCACTCGTGTTCGAGCACCGAGTACACCACGGTGTCCCGCAGCACCCCGTTGCGCTCCAACCGGTCCGCGCGCAGCACGCCGTCCAGGCGCGCGCCGAGCCGCTCGATCGCCGCCCGCGACTGCTGATTGGCCCAGCTCGTCTCGTAGCGCACGCAGCGGCACCCGAGATCCTCGAACGCGTGGGTCATGAGCAGCAGCTTGGACTCGGCGTTCGTCCCCGTCCCGTGGGTGGACGCCCGGTTCCACGTGTGCCCCACACTCACGCGCGGCACGTCCCACTGCGGGTCGTAGAACGTGGTCATCCCCAGCACGGCGCCGTCCGCCTGCCGCACGGTCACGAAGGGCAGCATGGATCCCTCGTCCTGCCACGTGAGCCGCTGCTCCACGGCAGCCGCCATCCCGTCCGGGTCCGCGACGCTCGTGGACCAGCGCTCCCACATGCGCCCGTCCTCGGTGGCCCCGATCAGCCCGTCCAGGTGCTCGCGGCTGAGGGGTTCCAGGCGGACCAGCCGCCCACGCAGTGTCACCGGTGTCCACGTCATGGGATCACTGTCTCACGACGACGCCGCGCGGCCCGCGCGCGCAGCCCGTGACGGGTTCACAACCGCGCATGACGGCGACTGCCTCCCTACAGGTGTATGCCCACTCCCAAGGGTGCTGACAGGATGGGAGGACCACGTCGCACTCGTGACCGCGGCGTGCGTCAGCTTCGTAGGAGGATCGTTATGTCCGCACGCGAGAACAACGCCCCCCAGGCCCCGGGAGTTCCCGGGACCGGTGAGCCGACCATCGAGGAGCCCACGGCTCCCCGTCAGCCGCTTCCGCCCAAGCCCGATCAAGGTGCCCCCGAGCGGGTCACGCCCACGGGTGCACCCACCGATGCCCCGATGTCCGCGATGGCACAGCAGGGTGAGTACCTCACCACCGCGCACGGCGCGCGCCTGACGAACTCCGACCAGTCCCTCAAGGCCGGGGCCCGCGGTCCCGTGCTGCTGCAGGACCACCACTTCCGGGAGAAGATCTCCCACTTCGACCACGAGCGCATCCCGGAACGCGTGGTGCACGCCCGCGGCGCGGGTGCCCACGGCACGTTCCGCGGCTACGGCTCGGCCACCAAGCTCAGCCGCGCGGGCCTGTTCGCTAAGGACAAGGAAACCCCGGTGTTCGTGCGCTTCTCCACCGTGCTGGGCTCCCGCGGCTCGGGCGATCTGGCCCGTGACACCCGCGGCTTCGCCACCAAGTTCTACACGGACGAGGGCACCTGGGACCTGGTGGGCAACAACATCCCCGTGTTCTTCATCCAGGACGCCATCAAGTTCCCGGACGTCATCCACGCCGGGAAACCCCACCCGGACCGCGAGATCCCCCAGGCGCAATCCGCGCACGACACCTTCTGGGACTTCGTGTCCCTGCACACCGAAGCACAGCACCACACCATCTGGAACATGTCCGACCGCGGCATCCCGCGCTCCTTCCGCACCATGGAGGGCTTCGGCGTCCACACCTTCCGCCTGGTGGCAGCGGACGGGAGCACCGTGCTGGTGAAGTTCCACTGGAAGCCGCGCCTGGGTGTGCACTCGGTGGCGTGGGAAGAGGCCCAGCTGATCAACGGCGCAGATCCGGACTTCCACCGCCGTGACCTGGCGGACGCCATCGAGGCCGGGGCGTTCCCGCAGTGGGAGCTGGGCGTGCAGGTCTTCGAGGACAACGAGGAGCAGAGCTTCCAGGGCATCGACCTGCTCGATCCCACGAAGATCGTGCCGGAAGAGCTGGTTCCCGTGCAGCCCGTGGGTCTCATGACCCTGGACAGGAACCCCTCCAACTACTTCGCGGAGACGGAGCAGGTGGCGTTCAACCCCAACAACCTGGTCCCGGGCATCGACGTGACCAACGACCCCCTGCTGCAGGGCCGGCTCTTCTCCTACCTGGACACCCAGATCACCCGTCTGGGCGGGCCGAACTGGAACCAGCTGCCCATCAACCGTCCGCACGCCGCGGTCAACGACATGCTGCGGGACGGCTACCACCAGAGCGCCGTGCACTCGGGAGTGGCTCCCTACCGCCCCAACTCGCTGGACGGCGGCAATCCGTTCGAGACGCCCGAGAGCGAACACGCCTTCGTCGACTACCCGGCCCCCGTGGCGGAGTCCGTGAAGGAACGTGCCCGGCCGCAGTCCTTCGACGACCACTTCTCCCAGGTGCGCATGTTCTGGCTCAGCCTGAGCGAGGTGGAGCGTGAGCACACTGCGCAGGCCTACGCGTTCGAGCTCGGCAAGTGCTGGGACGAGACCATCCGCACGCGCCAGCTGCGGCACCTCTTCGCCATCGATCCCGCCCTGGGACACGCGGTGGCACAGGGGCTGGGTCTGCCGGACCAGGAGCCCACCGTGCCCCCGGCCCAGGACGTTCAGCCCTCGCCGGCACTGTCCCAGGTGGGTAGCACGTGGCCCGTGGACGGCCGCCAGGTGGGCATCCTCGTGGGTCCGGACACGGACACTGAGCAGCTCACCACGCTCGTCTCCCGGATCAACGCCGCGGACATGGTCCCGCTGGTGATCGCACCGCAGGGTGGCGAGGTGGCCCCGGGCGTCGTCGCCCACCGCACGCTGCTCACGGCACGTTCCATCGAGTTCGACGCCGTGGTGGTCGCCACCGCGGGCGCGCCGGCCCACCAGGTGGCCGCGGGCATGGACGCGAAGGCGGGCGCTCCCAGCCCGGGTGACGTGGATCCGCGCGTGAGCCTGCTGGTCAACGAGATGTGGCGCCACGCCAAGGCGATCGTTGCGGTCGGACCCGGCGCCACGGCGCTGCAGACCCTGCAGATTGCGCAGACACCCGGCGTGGTCGCGGCGGACTCCGCCGAGGACGCCCTGAGCACTGTGACCGAGCTGCTCGGCAGCCACCGGGTCTGGGAACGCTTCCCGACCACCGGTATGTTGGCATAGGGAACAACCGCAGCAGTTCACGTGGTTGCCCGCGGATCGTGACCCGGTCACGGCCCGCGGGCAACCGCCTGCTCCCCCAGCCATCGCGTGTGCGGTAGGACGCCGTGCACACCGTGCCGACGATGCCGCCCAACCCGGTGCGCATCGCCGGCGGCACGTCCGCCAGCGGGCCACCCGACCCGTGGACGGACCACTCAACGACTTGTTCACGGGAGACCACCACCATGACCACAACCCCCGTCCGCACTGCCGCCCCGGTCGCTCGGGGACCGGTGAGCGCCGCCCTCCTGAGCGTCCTGACCGGACCGGAGGACACCCCCGAAGCCGCGTACCGGGAGCTGGCGAGCGCCGTCGAGAACGCGGTGGAGACCACGCAGGGGGTGCTCGCCGATGAGGACGTCCAGCTGTCCCTGTTCCTGCTGTACCTGCTGCACTACGGCCCGGCCGAGTTCGTGACCGGGGATCGCGAGTGGGACCCCGAGCTGCTGCGCATCCGCGCGGTGCTCGAGGAGCGCTTCGAGCGCGAGCTGCGGGAGCAGGTACCCATGCCGGACCCCATGCCGCAGGACGGCGCCGAGCTCGTGGACACGATGTTCGCGCTGACCGGCGGCGAGGAGAAGCCCACCCTGGCCACGTGGCTCGCGCGGCACCCCAGCGAGGAGATCCTGCGGGAGTTCCTGATCCACCGCTCCATCTACACGCTGCGCGAGGCGGACCCGCACTCGTGGGGCATTGCACGGCTGCGCGGGCGGGCGAAAGCCGCACTGGTGGAGATCCAGTCGGACGAGTACGGCGGCGGGCGCCCCGAGCGCGTGCACGCCACGATCTTCGCCCAGAGCATGCGCGGCGTCGGGCTGGACGACGCCCTGGACCGCTACCTGGACCTGGTGCCCGCGCCCACACTCGCGTCCATGAACGTGATGAGTCTCTTCGGGTTGCACCGCCGGCTGCGCGGGGCGATCGCCGGACACCTCGCGGCGTTCGAGATGACCTCCTCGATCCCCAACAAGTACTACGGCCGCGCGTTCCGCAAGCTCGGCCACGGCACGGACGTGACCCACTACTTCGACGAGCACGTGGAGGCCGACGCGGTCCACGAGCAGATCGCCGCGCGGGACCTCGCCGGGGCGCTGGCCCAGGACGAGCCGGAGCTGCTGGAGGACGTGCTGTTCGGCGCGGCCGCGTGTCTGTACGTGGACGGGCTCATGGGGGACCACATGCTGGCGTGCTGGAGCAGCGAGCGCTCCTCGCTGCGTGCGGACGACGCCGCTCGGGCGGCTCTGTGATCTCGTGGCAGTCCCCGGGTCCGGACGTGCCGCGCGAGGACGCGGCATCTGCCGAGGCGGCGCCCGACGGACAGGGGGCGGCCCCCGTTTCAACGGGTCGCGCGGCAGAGGCCCGAGCTGAGATTCACGGTGATGCTCGGACGGACGGGGACCGTCCCTCTCCTGCCGGGGCCGTCGAGGACCCCGTGGTCATCACCCCGTGCCCCAACGGGCCGCTGCTGGTGCGCGGTGACGTGCTGATCGCCCCGGAACCGGGGGCCGAGCCGCAGAAGCCCCCGCGCCGCGTCGTCGCCCTGTGCCGGTGCAACATGTCCTCGATCGCCCCGTTCTGCGACGGCTCCCACAAACTCGCGAACTTCCGCACGCGCCCGCCGCGCTACAACATCGGCAGCCCGCGGGAGGACGCGGACCAGGAGGACTGAGGCCCAGGACGCGGGGCGGTGCAGAACGGCCCGCACGGCAGCCGCGCTTCCCCGCCTCTCTCCGGACGCAGAACGGCGCCCCGCAGGCACGTGCCTGCGGGGCGCCCTTGTCCGCGCTCGGACCTCAGTTCTCGGTGGCTGGGGTCTCGCCCTTGTTGTCGGTCATGGCGCCGACGCCCTCGTCGGCGGGCTCCGCGTCCACCTGGGTGTCACGGGCCATGGCCGCAGCCTCGTCCTGCGGGTTCATCTTGATGGACTCTTCGCCGGCATTGGCGGGGTTCTTCTCTGCCATGGTCCTGCCCTCTCATGTGGACTGCTGATCGGCGGGATCACCGACATCCCCATTTTCGTCAGCGTGCTGTCCGCTGACAAGGAGGTGTCGGAGGCCACATTCCCGGGCCCCGTGTCAAGCACACGTCACGCTGTGACATGGGACGACGCACGGAGACACACACCTTGGGCTCGGGTTCGGGTGGTTTTTACGCTGAGGCGATTCACGCGGTAACCCGCCGGCACCCCGCCGGCACCGCCGCCCGCCGTGCAGGAGGAATCGTGCGCACACTCATCGTGCTGGCCCTCGTGGGCTTCGGAGCGCAGCTCGTGGACGGTTCCCTGGGCATGGCCTACGGCGTGACGTCCTCCACCCTGCTGCTGGCCGCCGGGCTGACCCCGGCGTCCGTGTCCGCGACGGTGCACCTCGCGGAGGTGGGCACCACGCTCGCGTCGGGGTTCTCGCACTGGCGCTTCGGCAACATCGACTGGCGCGTGGTGGGCTTCATGGCCGTGCCCGGCGGGATCGCGGCGTTCTTCGGCGCGCATCTGCTGACCGTCTCCGGCGACGCCGCCGCGCCGGTCATGTCCACCATCCTCCTGCTGCTCGGGGTCTACGTGGTGTGGCGGTTCCTCAGCATCGGCGGGCGGCGGCCCTCGTTCACCGGCCGCGTGCCCGCTGCGTTCCTGGTGCCCCTGGCCGCGGTGGCCGGGTTCATGGACGCGATCGGCGGCGGCGGGTGGGGGCCCGTGGGCACCCCCACCCTCCTGGCCTCGGGCAAGATCGCGCCCCGCAAGGTGATCGGCTCGATCGACACGTCCGAGTTCGTGGTCAGCCTGGGCGCCTCCGCGGGATTCCTGCTGGCGCTCGGCAGCCAGAACATCGACTACGGGATGGTGGTGGCCCTGCTCATCGGCGGTGTGGCGGCCGCACCGCTCGCGGCATGGCTCGTGCGCCTGCTCGCCCCGCGCATTCTCGCGATCGGCGCGGGCGGGCTCATCATCGTGACCAACGCGCGCACCCTTCTGCGGGTGAACGCCGTCCAGAACAGCCTTCCCGACGCCGCTCCGACCCTGGTCCTCGCGGGTCTCGCCGTGCTGTGGGCCGGAGCGCTCGTGTGGGTGATCCGCCGGGAGGTCGCGGACCGCCGCGCGGCACCCACGCGCACGGAGGTGCGGGTGCCGGAGAAGGTGTGAGGGCGGCGTCGTCCTCTCGGTTCCGGGACCTGGCCGGCACGCTGTCGGCGCGCCCTGTCGATGAGCGGCGAGCGCCGTAGAATCGACCCCGACGGAAGGAGAGCGACATGGCCGAACAGGCCCCCGAAGGGTCCGCCCTCACCCACCTGAGTCTTGATGATCTGGATGCGCTCATCGCCGTTTCGCAGAAACAACTCGCCGGCGTGAACGAGCTGCTTGCTGACCGTTGACGCCCTGGGTTCAGCTGACCCGTGACGACGTGGTCAGGATCCACAATGCGGTGCTCCCGGCCCCGGTCCGGGATGAAGGTCTCCTTGCCAGCGCCGTGGACGAGTTACATGGGAGTTGAGCTGCATCCAAGCTTGGCCGCCAAGGCAGCGGCACTCCTGGCAGGGCTTTCCAGGAACCATCCCTTTGTGGACGGGAACAAGCGAACCACAATCGGTGCAGTCAGTGTCTTTCTGCTCGCGAATGGATATCGGCTTGTGTTCGGCAATGACGAAGAAGTGGCGAATTTCGGGGAGATCACAGCCCAGGGTTCCGTGCACCACGAGTTCGTCTCAGCGTGGATCGCGGCGCATCTCGACGCTCTGCCCACCGGGACGCCCTGATCCAAGGCTCGGGCTGTGTTCTCGCCTCACAGTCCCTCGAGGCCGGCCGGCGTGGGTCACGGTGTCGACCATGGGCCCTACCCTGTGAAAGTCTCGTGCTCACGGTGCACGACGTCGACGAGCGCAGCTGAGGAGACACGATGGGCAGCAGAGGCCACTTCATCATGGGCGTTCTGTTCGCCCTGCTGGGGCTTGCCCGCTTTCTCACCGGCGGTTCACCGGTCTTCGGATGGGTGTATCTCGGGGTGGGTGTGGCCTGGTTCTTGCTGGGTTGGCGTCTAAAACGCCGAGAGAATGCCGCTGCCGAGACCGCAGAGGGTGAAGCAGCTTCTTTGCCACAGGACCCCTCGTCGCTGGAGGGGGATCGGCACTCTCCGCATGATCCACCGGGCGGCCGGAGACTGGCGCACTGCCCCCTCGTCCGCCTCATCTTCGAGCAGGACAGAGCCAGTTCACAGGAAACTCTTCTGGGCGCGGTCTCGACCGAACAGGAAGCGATCGACTTCATTGCCAAGCGCAAGGCCGAGGGAACAGACAACAGGATCAGCTGCATCGAGATGCCGCTTCTCGACGCCGTCGACCCTCCTGCGAACGGCGACTGGGTGTACGCCATCGTCGGCGGAACCGACAACGTTCAGGACGAAAAAGGCAACATCGGCCCCTCTCCCAGGGCTGTGTTGGCGGACGAGAAGGCGGCACAAACGGTGTACGACCGTCAGATCGAAGAAAACCCTTGGAGTCCGCCGTACCTGCTGAAACTCCGGCTCGGGGAGATCGTGAGCATCGAGAATTTCGGGCCGTTCCGTGAAGGACCCTGCTGAGGTGATCGGGGCACAGGTGCCGTCCGATCGTCACCGTGACAGTCGGTCAGAACCCTTGGGCTGCTCTCATTTCCGCCCCGCGCGTGCCGCGAACCTCCAGCCTTCCAACACCTAGTCCTCCAGGTGGTCGGGGAGGACAGCATCAGGCGGGACGGAATAGGCCTCGAAGCCCCGGGGTGCGAAGTGCCGGACAAGGTCATCCGCCCCTACGCTGAGAACGCCCCAATCCGGATACAGCGGCGCGCCCCAGCCGAACTGCCGGGTGGAGGAACACATGAAATCCGGCATTCCCAGCTCAGCAATGCTGGCCATGGCGCCGTCAAGGTCCAGGGTCTGCTGAGCGCAGTCCAGGACCGTCAGGGTCACTCGTGTCGCATCCACTTGCTCGTGCCGATGGCCCCGCCAACGGGCCAGTGCCCACGTGGCATGAGGGGCACGACCCCTCCAGGGCCTCCCGGAGGGTGTGCACGAAGTCTCCGGACACAGCACCTCGGCAGGTGTCCCAGCCGGTCATGTCCTGCCCTGCCTCCAGTGCGAGGTGCCGGAGGTCATCCAGATCGCTGTTCCGCAGCTGGGCCACGCGCTCGCCCACCTACCCCTTCCGCGCCCGCACCGTCTCGAGCAGCTGCGGGATGACCTTGTGGAGGTCTCCCACCACGCCGTAGTCCGCGATCTCGAAGATTTGGGCGTTCTCGTCCTTGTTGATCGCCACGATCGTCTGGGAGGTCTGCATGCCCGCCCGGTGCTGGATGGCGCCGGAGACACCCGCGCACAGGTACAGCTGCGGGGACACCGTCACACCGGTCTGGCCCACCTGCGCGGCGTGCTCCACCCAGCCCGCGTCCACGGCCGCGCGGGACGCGCCCACTGCCGCACCGAGCTCGTCCGCGAGCTGCTCAATCAGGGAGAAGTCCTCGCCCACACCGCGGCCGCCGACCACCACGGTCTTGGCCTCGGTGAGCTTGGGGCGCGACGACGCCGGCGCGGCCTCCGTTCCCGTGACCGTGGCCGCCGGGCCGGACACCGTCACCGCCAGCGGCTTCACCTGAGGCGCCTGGCCCCCGCTCACCTCCTCGGTCTGCACCGAGTTGGGGGCGAGCGTGACGAACGCGAGCTCGGTGGTGGGCTCCGCCGTGGTGGTGTAGCCCCCGGCCAGCACGGACTTGGTCACGGTGCGGTCCTGCGCCACGCCCACCGCATCGGTGATGATCGCCGCCGAGTGGCGCACGGCCAGGCGGGCGAACCACTCGGTGGTGTCCGCGTCGTTGGCGCCCAGCACGAGCGTGGCGCCGGAGTCCGCCAGGGCGGCGTCGAGAAGTGCTGTGTCCGTCAGGGACAGGTCCGCGGCCTCCTGCTCCGGGACGAGCAGAGCGGCCACGCCGTAGCCGGCGAGCTCGTCGGCCAGGCCCTCGGGCTGGGGCTCGTGACTGAGCACGGTGACAGGATCTCCCCCGGCGAGGGTGCGCGCGAGCGTGAGCAGCTCGTGGTCCGGGGAGCGCAGCTGACGGGTGTGGCCGAGGTCTACGAGGACGTGCATGGTGTTTCCTCTCGAACGCAGTGGAAGATCGTGGGTGCGGCGCGGGACGGGCCCGCAGCGACCCGGTGCGGTGGTCGCACCGCCTGGGACCGAGGCCCCGGGCCGCCGTGAGGCGCCCCGGGCCGCGCAGCCGTCAGAGCAGGCGGCGCTGCGCGAGGAAGTCCGCGAGCTGGATCCCGGCCTCGCCCTCGTCCTGCACCACGGTTCCCGCCTCGCGCGGGGGCCGGGCGGTGGCGGACTGCACGGAGGCGGCCGCCGCGTCGCGCCCCACGGTGGAGGCCTCCACGCCGATCTCCGCGAGGCTCAGCACGGCCGAGGGCTTCTTCTTCGCGGCCATGATCGCCTTGAAGTTGGGGTAGCGCGGCTCGTTCGCCTGGTCGGTGACCGAGACGACCGCGGGGAAGTGCACCGCCACGGTCTGGGTGGCATCCGCTCCGGGGCGGGTCAGGGCCAGCCCGGTGTTCCCCTCGCCCCAGGCGACGCTGTCCGCGCGGGTCACGAGCGCGAAGTCCAGCCGCTCGGCGAGCATCGCGGGCATCACGGAGGTCTCCCCGTCCGTGGACGCAAGGCCCGTGAGCACCAGGTCCACCCCGCCGTGCTCCTCACCCACGTGCTGGATCGCGGCGGCGAGCGCCGCGGAGGTGCCGAGCGCGTCGGAGCCGGCCAGGGCGTCGTCGGCCACGTGGAACGCGGCGTCCGCGCCCATCTGCAGGGCCTTCTTCACGGCACCGGCGGCGTCCTCGGGGCCCACGGTCACGGCGATGATGGTGACCTCCGCCTCCGGAGCCGCCTCGCGCAGGGCGATGGCCGCCTCCAGGGGGTACTCGTCCAGCTCGGAGAGGATCGACTCCCCGCGGTCCACGGTGAGGTCCTCCTGGAACGTGCGCTGCTTCTGGGCGTCCGGAACGTGCTTGACCGGAACCACGATGTTCGTGCTCATCAGTTCTCCCTCGTCTCGGTGCGGGGCGTCTCGGTGCCAAGTTCATCGGTGCCGAGTGTGTCGGCGCGGCGTGCCTGGGCCACGGTGCGCTCCGCGTGGCGCAGCAGCGGCCCGTCGATCATGTGGCCCTCGAAGCGGAACACGCCGGGCGCGCCCTCCGCGGCGGCCAGCAGACGGCGCGCGTAGTCCACGTCCTCGGCGGTGGGCAGGTACGCCTCGCGAATCACGGCCACCTGGCCGGGATGGATGCACGCGGTGGCCGCGAACCCGCTGCCCGCGGCGTCCTCCGCCTCCGCGGCAAGGCCCTCGGTGTCCGCGATGTCCACGTGCACGGCGTCGATCGCGGCCTTCCCGTGGGCGCCCGCGGCCAGCAGCACCGCGGCGCGCGCGGCCACGGCCACGTCCCGGTAGGAGCCGCCCGGGCGGCGGCTGGAGCGCCCGCCCAGGGACGCCACCAGGTCCTCCGCGCCCCACATCAGGGCGACGACGCCGCTCTGCTCCGCGATCTCGGACGCCGCCACGATCCCGGCGGCCGTCTCGCACAGCGCGATGACCTGCACGTCCGGCAGGGCGTCCATGACCCGGCGGACCTGCTCGGCGGACTCCGCCTTGGCGAGCATCACGGTTCGGAACGGGGTGCCGCGCACCGCGGCGAGGTCGTCCTCGAAGAACGGCGAGGCGGCGTCGTTGACGCGCACCACCGTGGTGGCAGGGTCCAGGTCCGCAGCGCGCACGTGATCCCGCGCCGCGGGCTTGGCCTCCGGGGCCACGGCGTCCTCGAGGTCGAGGATCACCGCGTCCGCCCGCTCGGCCGCCTTGGCGAAACGCTCGGGGCGGTCCGCCGGGCAGAAGAGGATGGCCGGGCCCATCGTGAACGTGGGGGTCGTCATGACTGCTCCTTCCCTGTCGGGTCCGCGACCGGGGCCGCGGCGTTCGTCGGTGCCTCCCGGCCGGGAAGTCCGGCCCCGGAGGTCTCCGCGGACTCGGGTGACCCGTCCCGGGGAGCCGGCGCGGCGTCGTCGTCGTGACCGGTGCCCGCGGGGGCGCCCTGCATGAGCACCGAGCGCACGCACGTGGCCACCACGGTGCCGTCCTGGTTGCGGCCCACGTGGCGGACCCTGATGATGCCCTGGCCCGGCCGGGATTTGGACGGGCGCGCGTCCAGGATCTCGGACTCGCTGTAAAGGGTGTCCCCGTGGTGCATGGGGTGCGGGAACGCGACCTCCTCGAAGCCCAGGTTCGCCACGATCGTGCCCTGCGTGAGCTGCGCGACGGACGCGCCCACGATGATCGACAGCGTCATCATGGAGTTCACCAGCCGCTCCCCAAACTCCTGGCGCTCGCTCCACGCGGCGTCCAGGTGCAGGGACTGCGTATTCATGGTGAGCGTGGTGAACAGGACGTTGTCCGCCTCCGTGACGGTGCGCCCGGGGGCGTGCTTGTACACGGCGCCCACCTCGAACTCGTCGAAGTACAGCCCGCGCTGCTCGATGACCTTGGCCATGCGGTCCTCCTTGCCGGTGCGCCCCGCAAAGGGGCGGCGCGTTCGGTCGTGCTCGGGTGACGTGGTGCCGGGAGCCCCGGTCACAGCCCCAGTTCGCGGGCGATCAGCATGAGCTGGACCTCCGTGGTGCCCTCCCCGACCTCCAGGATCTTGGAGTCGCGGTAGTGGCGGGCCACGCGGAACTCGTTGATGAACCCGTAGCCGCCGAACACCTGGGTGGCGTCCCGGGCGTTGTCCATCGCGGCCTCACCGGCCACCAGCTTGGCGATCGCGGCCTCCGTCTTGAACGGCTTGCCCTTGAGCATGCGGGACGCGGCGTCGTAGTAGGCCAGGCGGGCCTGGTGCACGCGGGCGCGCATCCGGGCGATCTTGAACGCCACGGCCTGGTTCTTGCCGATCGAGCGGCCGAACTGCTCACGCTCGGTGGCGTAGCGGATGGCCTCCTCCAAACAGCCCTGCGCGGCACCCGTGGCGAGGGCGGCAATTGCGATGCGGCCCTCGTCCAGGATCCGCAGGAAGTTCGCGTAGCCGCGGCCCCGCTCGCCCAGCAGGTTGGCCTCCGGGACGGTGACGTCCTCGAACGTCAGCGGGTGGGTGTCCGAGGCGTTCCAGCCCACCTTGTTGTACGCCTTCTGCGCGGTGAAACCGGGGGTGTCCGTGGGCACCAGGATGGTGGAGATCTCCTTCTTCTCCCGCCCGTCCGCCGTGGTGGTGGTGCCCGTGACCGCGGTGACGGTGACGAGCTTGGTGATGTCCGTGCCGGAGTTGGTGATGAACTCCTTGCTGCCGTTGATCACCCAGTTGCCGTCCGTGAGCGCCGCGCGGGTGCGGGTGCCGCCGGCGTCGGAGCCGGCCTCCGGCTCGGTGAGCCCGAAGCCCGCGAGCGCCTGGCCGCTGGCCAGCTGGGGCAGCCACTGCTGCTTCTGCTCCTCGGTGCCGAACAGGTACACGGGCATGGCGCCCAGCGAGACGCCGGCCTCCAGGGTGATGGCCACGGACTGGTCCACGCGGGCGATCTGCTCCAGGGCCAGGCACAGCGCGAAGTAGTCCCCGCCCTGTCCCCCGTACTCCTCCGGGAAGGGAAGCCCGAACAGACCCATCTCCGCCATCTGGGACTGGATCTCGTACGGGAACGAGTGCTCCTCGTCGTGCTTGGCGGAGACCGGGGCGATCTCCTCGTCCGCGAACTCGCGCACGGCGTCCGAGAGCGCCTGGTACTCCTCGGACAGTTCGAACGTGTTCAGCTCGGTGTTATCGCTCATGTCGGTTCCTCCGTGTGGTCGGTCGAGCGGTGCTCGTCCGGTGGGGTCGTCGGTGTCGTCGTGGGCCCGGGTGCCGGGGCGTCCGGGGCTCTGCTGGGTGTCGCGGGCTCTGCGCGATGTCGCGCGGGGCCGGCTAGGCGGCGGGGGCCTCGCCGTCCGCGTCCCCGGTGTCGTCCGTCTCGATCGTGGCGACCACCTGGTCCACCTTCACGCGGTCCCCCACACCCACCAGCACGGTGACGGTCCCGGGCAGGGTGGCGGTGATCGGGTGCTCCATTTTCATGGCCTCCACGGAGACCACTGTGCGGCCCTCCGCCACGTGCTCGCCGCTCTCCGCGAGCACGGCCACCACGGTGCCCGGCATGGGCGAGCGCAGCTCCGGTCCGCCCGCGGTGGTCTCCCGCTCGATCTGTGCCAGCTGCGCCTGCAGCGCCCCGGTGCGGGTCCGCACGGGGATCTCGAACGACGCCGCCCCCTCGCTCACGTGCACCGTGCGGCCTTCCGCGGTGTCCGGGTTCCCGGCACCCACGGCGGTCACGACGGCGCGCGAGGGGTCTTCCTCGAACGACGCCGGTCCGGGCAGGGCCGCGGTGGCGGAGAAGCCGTCCGCGCGCCACGCGGTGCCGCCGATCCGGCGTGCGGCCAGCCGGTCCCGGTGCGCGGCGGTGTCGGAGGCGGTGCGGCGCTCGGCGCCATGGTGCCCGTCGGCTCCGGGGTCGGCCACGGGGTCCGTGCCGGCCCCGGCATCGGGGGCGTCCGGCAGGGAACCCGCGCGGGCGGCGTCGTCGTCCCGGGAGCCCAGGACCACGTGGGCGGCGAGCGCCTCCAGGTAGGCGTCCGGCTGGGCGAACTGCAGCTGCGGGAGCTTGCGCTCGATGAGGCCGGTGTCCATGCGCCCGGCCACCACGTCCTCGTCCGTGAGCAGCATGTGCAGGTACTCCACGTTGGTGCCCACGCCCAGGATCACGGTGTCCTCGAGCGCGGCGCGCAGCCGCTGCAGTGCAGTGCGGCGATCCGGGCCGTGCGCGATGACCTTGGCGAGCATGGGGTCGTAGTCCAGGCCCACGCGCTGGCCCGCCATGATCCCGGAGTCCACGCGGACGCCCGGTCCGGAGGCGTCCCGCAGGGCCACCACGGTGCCCTCGGTGGGCAGGAAGCCGCGCGCGGGATTCTCCGCGTAGACGCGCGCCTCCACGGCGTGGCCGTCCAGGTGGACGTCCTCCTGGGTGAGCGTGAGGTGCTCGCCGTCCGCGATCCGCACCTGCCACTCCACCAGGTCAACGCCCGTGACCATCTCGGTCACGGGGTGCTCCACCTGCAGGCGGGTGTTCATCTCCATGAAGTAGAAGGTGTCAGGCTCGCGGTCCGAGACCAGGAACTCCACGGTCCCGGCACCCACGTAGTCCACGGCCTTCGCGGCGGCCACGGCGGCCTCCCCGATGCGTGCACGGGTGGCGGCATCCAGCAGGGCGGACGGGGCCTCCTCAATCACCTTCTGGTGGCGGCGCTGCAGCGAGCACTCGCGCTCCCCCAGGTGGATCACGTGGCCGTGGGTGTCCGCGAGGACCTGCACCTCGATGTGGCGCGGGGTGGCCACGAGCTGCTCGATCAGCAGGGTGTCGTCCCCGAAGCTCTGCTTCGCCACGCGGCGCGCGGCGGGCAGCGCCTCGGCGAGGTCCTCGTAGCGCTCGACCACGTGCATGCCCTTGCCGCCACCACCGGCGGACGGCTTGATGAGCACGGGGAACGGCATGTCCGCGGCGGCCGCCACGAGCTGCTCGTCCGTGAGACCGGGCTCGGAGACCCCCTGCACCAGGGGGACCCCGTGCTCGGCCACCTGCAGCTTGGAGGCGATCTTGTCCCCCATGATCTCCAGCGCACACTCCCGCGGGCCGATGAACGCGATCCCCGCCGCGGCGCACGCGCGGGCGAAGTCCACGTTCTCGGCGAGGAAGCCGTAGCCGGGATGGACGGCCTCCGCGCCGGTCTCCCGTGCGGCGGCCACGACGGCGTCGATGTCCAGGTAGCTCTCGGCGGCGGCCGCGGGACCGATCCGCACGGCCACGTCCGCCTCCTTCACGTGGCGGGCGCCGGCATCGGCGTCCGAGTAGACGGCCACGGAGCGGATGCCCATGGCGCGCAGGGTGCGCATCACGCGCACGGCGATCTCGCCTCGGTTGGCGACGAGCACGGTGGAGAACATGGAGAGGGCTCCTACATCCGGAAGAGGCCGAAGCCCGGGTCGGGAAGGGGTTGCAGGGACGCCGCGGCCAGCGCCATGGCCAGCACGCGGCGGGTGTCCGCGGGCTCGATCACGCCGTCGTCCCACAGCCGGGCCGTGGAGTAGTACGGGTTTCCCTGGGACTCGAACTGCTCACGGATGGGGGCCTCGAAGCGCTCCTGCTCCTGCGGGTCCATCTGCTCGCCACGCGCCGCCAGCTGGTCCTTCTTGACCGTGGACAGCACCGACGCCGCCTGCGGACCGCCCATCACGGAGATCCGGGCGTTGGGCCACATGAACAGGAACCGCGGGGAGTACGCGCGCCCGCACATGGAGTAGTTGCCGGCGCCGAAGGAGCCGCCCACCACCACGGTGAACTTCGGCACCCGGGTGGAGGCCACCGCGGTGACCATCTTGGCGCCGTTCTTGGCAATGCCACCGGCCTCCGCGTCCCGGCCCACCATGAAACCTGTGATGTTCTGCAGGAACACCAGGGGCACGCCGCGCTGGTCGCACAGCTCGATGAAGTGCGCGCCCTTGAGCGCTGCCTCGGAGAACAGGATGCCGTTGTTCGCCACGATCCCCACGGGGTGGCCGTCGATGTGGGCGAAGCCCGTGACCAGCGTGGTGCCGTAGTCCTTCTTGAACTCGTGGAACTCGCTGCCGTCCACGATCCGCCCGATGACCTCCCGCACGTCGTAGGAGCCGTTGACGTCCGCGGGGACGATCCCGTCCAGGTCCGCCACGCTCAGGTCCGGCTCCCGGGCGGCGATCACGTCCCACGCCACGGTCTTCTGCTCGGGGAGGGTGGCCACGATGTCCCGGATGATCTCCAGGGCGTGCTCGTCGTTCTCCGCGAGGTGGTCGGTCACCCCGGAGGTGAGGGTGTGCAGCTCTCCACCGCCCAGCTCCTCCGGGGTCACTTCCTCCCCGATGGCCGCCTTCACGAGCGGCGGGCCCCCCAGGAAGATGGTGCCCTGGTGTCGCACGATCACGGTCTCGTCGCTCATCGCGGGCACGTACGCGCCACCCGCGGTGCACGAGCCCAGCACGGCGGAGATCTGCGGGATCCCGCGGGCGGAGAGGTTCGCCTGGTTGTAGAAGATCCGCCCGAAGTGGTCCCGGTCCGGGAACACCTCGTCCTGCATCGGCAGGAACGCCCCGCCGGAGTCCACCAGGTACACGCACGGCAGCCGGTTCTCGGCGGCGATCTCCTGCGCCCGCAGGTGCTTCTTGACCGTCATGGGGTAGTAGGCGCCGCCCTTCACGGTGGCGTCGTTGCACACCACCACCGCCAGGCGGCCCCGGACCATCCCGATCCCGGCGATGACCCCCGCGGCCGGGCACGCGCCGTCGTACATGTCCTCCGCGGCCAGGGCGCCGATCTCCAGGAACGGCGAGCCCTCGTCCAGCAGCCGGGCCACGCGCTCGCGCGGCAGCAGCTTGCCGCGGGAGCGGTGGCGCTCACGGCTCTTCTCGGGGCCACCCAGGGCGGCCCTGGCCGTGCGCTCACGCAGCTCGTCCCGCAGCCGCGCGTTGGTCTCGCTGTTCGTGCGGAACGCGGCGGAGCTGCGGTCCAGCTCGCTCGTGAGGAATGCCATGTCGTCCCTTCGGGAAACTTCAGTTAATACTCGATAACCAAGATGGACTATAGTGACCTGCATCACGGTTGTCCACGCCCGCCCGCGCCGCTGTCCGGCGGGCCCGGCGCCCTGCAAGGAGGTCGCGTGTCGGTGACGCCCCGCGAGCAAGCCAAGACCGAGCGTCGTCGTCGGATTCTCGACGCCGCCGCCGAACTGTTCGCGCGCCACGGCTACCAGGCCGTGTCCCTGCAGAGCGTCGGGGAGCAGGCTGGGATCTCCGGACCCGGCGTGTACCGGCACTTCAAGAGCAAGCAGGACATCCTCAGCGAGCTGCTCGTGGAGATCTCCCAGCGCCTGCTCACGGGCGGCCGTGCGATCCGCGAGCGCCACGGGGACAGCCCCCGTGCCCTGGCGGAGCTGATCTCCTTCCACGTGGACTTCGCCCTCGCGGACTCCGCGCTGATCCGCGTGCACGAACGCGATTTCGGGTCCCTGGAGCAGCACACCCGGCGCGCCGTGCGGAACATCCAGCGGCAGTACCTGGCGCAGTGGCGCGAGGTGCTGCACACTCTGGACCCCGAGCGCCCCCTGCAGGACCAGACCACGCGCGCGTTCGCCGTGATCGGCCTGATCAACTCCACCGCGTACTCGCGCGCCCGGACCGAGAGCCCGGACGCCCAGGTCAGCGCGGTCCTCAAGGAGATGTCCCGGCTCGCGCTGGGCCTCCCCGCCGAGCCCGTCCCCAGCGAAAGGTGACCCCATGATCCACGGTTTCTACGACGAGGAGCACGACGAGTTCCGCTCCGTGGCCCGCGAGTTCAACGAGCGCGAGGTGGCCCCGCACTACGCCCAGTGGCACGCCGAGCACATGATGGACCGCGGCGTGTGGAACCGGGCGGCGGAGGCCGGGCTGCTGGGCCTGGCCGTGCCAGAGCGCTACGAGGGCATGGGGCTCACCGACTACCGCTTCCGCGCCGTGATGGACGAGGAGTTCGTGCGCGCGGGCCACCTGGCCCTGGGGCTTGCGTTCCACCTGCAGGACGACTGGGTGCTGCCGCATCTGCTCGCGTACGGCACGGACGAGCAGAAGCAGCGCTGGCTGCCCGCGATCCTGGGCGGGGAGATGGTCACGAGCGTCGCGTTCACCGAACCGGGCGCGGGCTCCGACCTGCGCGGGGTGCGCACCAGGGCCGTGCGCGACGGCGAGGAGTACGTGCTCAACGGCCAGAAGACGTTCATCGGCAACGGCATCTCCGGCGACGCCGCCCTGGTCCTGGCCCGCACGGACGGCGGCACCTCCCCGCGCGGGAACCGGGACAGCTTCAGCCTGTTCCTGGTGGAGAAGAAGGACCACGCGGGCTACACCACGGGCAAGCAGCTGGACAAGATGGGCCTGCAGGCCTCGGACACCGCGGAGCTGTTCTTCGACGACGTCCGGGTGCCCGCCGCCAACCTCGTGGGCGAGGAGGGCAGGGGGCTGGACCAGATCACGGAGCAGCTGCCACAGGGCCGGCTGGGCGTGGCCGTGGCCGCGATGGCCGTTGCCGAGGGCGTGCTGGGCGAGACCGTGGAGTTCGTCTCCACCCGCAACGTGTTCGGCGAGCGCGTGCTGGACTTCCAGAACACGCAGTTCGAGCTTGCCGAGCTGAGCGCGCAGCTGGAGGCGTCCCAGGCGTACGTGGCGCACTGCGTGGAGCTGTTCAACCGGGGCCAGCTGGATCTCATCGCGGCCTCGAAGATCAAGCTGCAGGCCACCGGCACGGTCAAGGACCTGGTGGACCGATGCCTGCAGCTGCACGGCGGGTTCGGATACATCCTGGAGTCCTCCGTGGCGCAGGCGTACACGGCCGTGCGGCTGCTCACGATCTTCGGCGGCACGGACGAGATCCTCAAGGCCACCGTGGGCCACCACATCGCGGCCGCGAACTGAGCCCACCACCCCACCTCGAGACACCCGCCGGCCCCGGTCCCTGCTGACCCTCCCGGCACCCGACCAAGGAGACACCCGATGACCGATCCCACGCCGTCGTACGCCGCCGGGCCCACCGATCAGCCCCTGCTGGAACAGACCATCGGCGAGAACCTGCACGAGACCGCCGAGCGGTTCCCTGACCACGAGGCCCTCGTGGACGTGGCTGCTGGAAAACGGTGGACCTACCGCGAGTTCCTGCACGACGTCCGGTCCCTTGCCACGGGCCTGGACCGGCTGGGCGTACGCACGGGGGACCGGGTCGGAATCTGGGGGCCCAACTCGTGGGAGTGGGTGCTCATGCAGTACGCGTCCGCGGAGCTCGGCGCGATCCTGGTGAACATCAACCCGTCCTACCGCCAGCACGAGGTGGACTTCGCGCTCGCGCAGGCCGGGATCTCCACGGTGGTCAGCAGTCCCGCGTTCAAGAACAGCGACTACGCGGGGATGCTGGAGGCCGCCCGCCCCCACGCCCCGGAGCTGCAGAACGTGGTGCTCATGGGCAGCCCCGAGTGGGACGCCCTGTTCGTGGAGCCCGACGACGCCCGGCTCGCCTCGGTCGCCACGGGCCTGCACGCCGACGACGCCGTGAACATCCAGTACACGTCCGGCACCACGGGGCGCCCCAAGGGAGCCACCCTCAGCCACCGGAACATCCTCAACAACGGGTACTTCATCGGGGAGCTGCTGCACTACACCGCCGAGGACCGGATCGTGGTGGTCCCCCCGCTGTACCACTGCTTCGGCATGGTGATCGGGAACCTCGCGGCCACGTCCCACGGCTGCGCGATCATCCTGTCCGGGCCGGGTTTCGACCCGCGGGCCGCGCTGCGCGCCGTCGCCCAGGAGAGGGCGACCAGCCTGTACGGGGTGCCCACCATGTTCATCGCGGAGCTAGAGCTGCCGGACTTCGGGGACTACGACCTCTCCACCCTGCGCACCGGGGTGATGGCGGGGTCCCCGTGCCCCATGGAGGTCATGCGCAAGGTCATCTCCGAGATGCACATGAGCGAGGTGGCCATCTGCTACGGCATGACCGAGACCTCCCCCGTGAGCTTCCAGACCCGCTCGGACGACTCCCTGGACCGCCGCGTGGGCACCGTGGGGCGGGTGCACCCGCACGTGGAGGTCAAGATCGTGGACCCCTCCACGGGCGAGACCGTGCCCCGCGGGCAGGCCGGCGAGTTCTGCACCCGCGGCTACTCGGTGATGAAGGGCTACTGGGGCCAGGAGGAGAAGACCCGCGAGGCCATCGACCCCGAGGGCTGGCTGCACACCGGGGACATCGCCGTGATGGACGAGGACGGCTACGCGCAGATCACCGGGCGCATCAAGGACATGGTGATCCGCGGCGGGGAGAACATCTACCCGCGCGAGGTGGAGGAGTTCCTCTACACCCACCCGGACGTCGTCGATGCCCAGGTGATCGGCGTGCCCAGCGAGAAGTACGGCGAGGAGCTCATGGTGTGGCTGCGGCTGCGCGACGGCGCTCCCGCCCTCACCGCCGAGGCCATCCTGGAGTTCGCGGACGGGAAGATCTCCCGCCACAAGATCCCCCGCTACGTGCACGTGGTGGAGGAGTTCCCCATGACCGTGACCGGCAAGGTCCGCAAGGTGGAGATGCGCGAGGAGGCGTTGAAACTGCTGGACCTGGAGGGGTGAGACCACCGGTTGTTCATTTATAAGTGGAAATGCGTTACGTTGTCGCTGAACGAACAGTGACTACTGCGCTCCAGGAGCACGCCATGACGACCACGGTTGAACGGATCAACATCTCAGCACAGACCGTGCGGGAGGCGCAGGCCCCGGCACAGCACGGCGCAAGCCTGGTTCTTCGCGATGCTGCAGGCAACGACGTGGCTCTCCCGGCGGAGGTGCAGAGAACACTTCTCCGCGCCCTGTCCGCCATCGCGGAACACGGCTCGGTGGACATCGCCCAGACGCCCGAGGAGCTGACGAGCACCGTGGCCGCCAATCTCCTGGGCGTCTCCCGCCCCACACTCCTGCGGTGGGCCCGGGAGGGGCAGATCGAATCGTTCAAGGTCGGATCCCATGCGCGGTTCCGGCGTGCTGACGTGCTTCAGCTGCGCCAGCAGCGCGAAATGGCACGGCGTGCCGCATGTCAGGAGCTGCGGGAGGTGGATGCTGAGAACGACTTCGAATTTTTCGCAGATTAGCGGCTCGCGGTGCGCGGCCCCATGGGCGGTGTCCGCGTCCTTCGCCGGGAACACCTTTCGCACCCCGCCTGTCTGATTCCCATGGTGCGCAAACAGCTGAGCTACTGGGGTGCCAGGGCAAACCATGTGCAGCTGGGCGAGGCATTCTCTCGTGCCGGTTGCCCCCAGTTCGCGAGGAGAGTGCGACGGACGCTCTCCCAGATCGCCCGTATGCCGTGAGAGGAGTGGACATGCTGACACTCGAGGAGATCTTTCCTCCGTTCGGACTGCGCATCACGTGCGGGGACCTGGAGCTGCGCGTGCTGCGGGACGAGGACTTCCCGGAGCTGGTGGAACTCGTCCAGGGCGGGATCTCCGTGGCGGGTCTGCCCATGCCGTTTCTACGCGCCTGGCACGAGGAACCGTTCGCGCCGGGGACACCCGACGGCTTCCCGACCACATCGCTGTCCTGGTGGTGGACTCAGCGCTCCACGTTCGCACCGCAGCACTGGAACCTGGCGCTGGCCGTCCGGTCCCGGGGCGGGCTGGTGGGGGTGCAGGACCTCACGGCACGGGATTTCCCCGTGGCACGCTCGGTCAGTTCGGGCTCGTGGCTCGGGCGCGCGCACCACGGGCAGGGCATGGGCACTCTCATGCGCCAGATGGCCGTGGGGTTCGCGTTCGACGAGTTGGACGCCCTCGCGTGCCACTCGGAGTACGTGGTGGGCAACCACGCCTCCGCCGCAGTGAGCCGCAAGACCGGCTACATGGACAACGGCAGGGCCCGCATTGCCCAGAACACCCGCGACGGCTCCATGGGCGTGGAGGAGCAGCGCGTCGTCGTCACCCCGGGGACGTACGTGCGCCCGGAGACACCGGTGACCTGCGAGGGCACGGAGGCCCTGCGCCGGTTTTTCGGGGTCGAGCGCCCGTGCGATGGTGCGCACCACCCCATGCCGCCCCATGCCGCCCCATCCTGACGGCGGGTGAAACTGACTACCTGTAGTCAATCCACCCCTGAAAGGGGGGTGACGCCATGACCGTGACCGCCTCCGTGAATCTGTCCCACGAAATCGGGGCCAAGCTGGAGCGCTCGGCGGCCCGCACCGGGCGCTCGAAGTCCTACTACCTGCGCGAGGCCGTGGAAACACACATCGACCAGCTGGTCCGCGACTACGAGATCCTGGAAGGCGCACAGAATGTGCGCGCCGGCCGTGAACGCACCCACTCGCTGGCCGAGGTGGAGGACATTCTTGACCTGGGCGCTTGAGTTCCCCGGAACGTCGTTGCGAGCCCTGAGGAAGATCGACCACCCCGACCTGGCACCGGCGATCAGCCCAGCCAGTCCTCGAACCGTGTGGCCGTGACGAACGCGTCCCGCGGGATCAGCCCTCCATTGGCGATGCCGCGCCCCAGGTAGGGCGCCTCCTTGATCGTGGGCGGGCGCTGGCCGCCCAGGTCCCCACCCGCGGCGAGGATGCGGCGGGCGAAGTTCGCGATGGTGTCCATCTCCGGGCCGCGGACGGCGAGGATCTCGTGACGGGCCTCGCGCGGTGCGGTGGCGGCGTCGGCCACGACGTCCGCGACCTCCTCACGCAGGGCGGGCGCCATGAGCATGGTGGGTGCGAGCGCCACCAGGCCCCGGCTGACCATGCCCACGGTCGCGGGCACGAAGTCGAATTACTGGGTGGAGCGCACCGTGACGGACGGGACCGGGGACTGCTGGTAGATGCTCTGCTGCACGGCCTTGCCCTTGTAGTAGCCGTACCCGGAGTTCACGCGCGGGTCCTCGGCGCCGGCGATGGACAGGCACACGATCCGGCCCACGCCCTGCTCGTGCGCCGCCGCCGCGATGTTCGACGCCGGGTCCGTCCCGGTCAACGACGCCGCGCGGTCTGCTCTGGCCCACGACGCCGCTCGGCGCGGGGCCACCCGGGGCCGGCGCGCGGGCGGCCCTCGTCGGGGCTCGTTCCCGCCACATGCTCGGCCCCGCGGCCGCCCCTCACAGGCTCTTGAACAGCTCCAGCGCGTGCGCCCGGGACTCCTTGAGGTCCACGATGGGCTCCACGCCCTCCTGCCGCCCGTTCCAGCGGTCCACGTAGACGAAGTCGGGGTCGAACTTCTTCTGCTGCGTCTCCGCGTTGAAGATCCGGAAGTAGGGCGCGGCGTCCGTGCCGCAGCCGGCCACCCACTGCCAGTTGTGCGGGTTGCTCGCGGGGTCCGCGTCCACCAGGGTGTCCCAGAACCACTGTTCGCCCAGGCGCCAGTCGATCAGCAGGTTCTTGGCCAGCAGGGACGCCACGACCATGCGCACCCGGTTCTGCATGGCGCCGGTCTCCCACAGCTCGTGCATCCCGGCGTCCACCAGGGGGATCCCGGTGCGCCCCATCTGCCACGCCGCGAGCACGTCCTCGTCCAGCGGCGGCCACGGGAAGGCGTCGAACTTCGGGTTGATGTTCTCGGTGGCCATGTCCGGGTGGACGTAGAGGTTGTACCAGGAGAACTCGCGCCACCCCACTTCGGTGAGGAACTTCCCGGGGTTCTCCGCACGCTCCAGGGCGGTGTGCCACACGGTGTACGGGCTGATCTCGCCCCAGCGCAGGTGCGGGGACAGCCCGGACGTGGCGGGCCTGGCGGGCACGTCCCGGTCCTGGGTGTAGCGGGGCAACCGCTCGTCCAGGAACTCGTCCAGCCGTTCGTGCGCCGCCCGCTCCCCCACGGTCCACGTGCGCGCCAGGCCCCCGGACCAGTCCGGGTGCGTGGGCAGCAGCTCCCAGTCGACCAGGTCCTCGGAGGCCGGTGCCGGGTCCGCGTGGTCGATCGACGACGGCGCCGGGTACGGTTCCCGGGGCGGCGGCCCGCTGGTGCACGCCCGCCAGAACGGCGTGAACACCCGGTACGGATCCCCGTTCTGGGTGGAGACGGTCCACGGCTCGAACATGAGCGATCCGGCATACGAGTGGGCCTCCACACCGTTCTCCCCGGCCCACTCCTTGAGCCCGGCATCCACCGCGCGCTCCGGCCCGCCGTAGCGGCGGTTCCACAGCAGCCGGTCCGCGCCGGTCTCGCGCACGACGTGGGGCACCACCTTCCCTGCCGGACCGCGCCGCAGCGTGAGGGGCACCCCCAGCTCCGACAGATCCGAGGCGAGCGAGGTCAGGGAGTGGTGCAGCCACCACTTGGCCGCACCGCCGAGCGGGCGGACCCCCTCGGACTCCTCGTCCAGGACGTAGAGGCACACCACGGGCTCCCCGTGGGAGACGGCCTCGTGCAGGGCGGGGTGGTCGGTGACCCGGAGGTCGTCGCGGAACAGCACCACGGTGGTCATCTGGGCTCCTCACCCGTTCGGTCGGTGGTGTGCAACGACCCCCGCTGCGCAGCAGCGGGGGTCGCGGCCTCGGTCACGGCCAATCTACACAGCGGGACCGCACCGGACCCGGGAGGGGGGCCCGCAGCGGTCTGCACCACGGCACCGGCGGCCGGGCGCGGACCCGGCCCAGCGGCGTCGTCCTCCGGCCGTGACGTGGGGCGTCAGGAGATCAGGCCGTAGATGATGCCGCTGACCGCCACGAGACCGGCCACGGTGACGAACACGTTGGAGATCCTGCCCCGGTAGGGCTCCAGCGCCGGCAGCTTGCGGATCGCGTACATGGGCATGAGATAGAGGATCACGGCGATCACCGGCCCCGCGAGGGACTCGATGAGCGAGAGGATGCTGGGGTTCAGGATGGCCACGAGCCACGTGGTCACGAAGATGAACACGGCCACAGCGGTCTTGAGGGCCCTGTCGCTGATCTTCGTGCCTTTGGGGTCCACGGTGGAGCGCACAATGCCCACGGCACCCTCCGCCGCGCCCATGTAGTGGCCGAAGAACGAGGAGGCGATCGCGGCGAGTGCCACCGCCGGGCCCAGGTAGGCGATGAACGGGCTGCCGTTCTCGTTGGCCAGGTAGGACAGCACGGGCAGGTTCTGGTCCTTGGCGCCCCGCAGCCCGGTGGGACCCAGGGACAGCACGCAGGACCACACGAAGCCCATGGTGAAGATGACCAGCAGCAGGGTGGAGCGCTTGAGCACCACGGAGGCGCGCTCGCTCGCGCGGTCCCCGTACCCGTGCTTCATGGCCACGGAGAACTGCGAGATGGCGGGTGAGTGGTTGAACGCGAACACGAGCACCGGGATGATCATCCACACGGACATCAGGAAGTCCCCGGCGGAGGGCACGCCCCGGAACGCACTGAAGTCCCACGTGGGGATCAGGAACAGGGTCACGCCCAGCAGGATGAGGATCAGCGGGTACACGAGCCACTGGGTGACGATCAGCATGATCCGCTGCCCCGTGAACATCACGAGCATCAGCAGCGCCACCAGCACGCCCGAGAGCAGCCAGCGCGGCGGAGAGGCCAGGTGGAACTGGTTGACCAGCAGGCTGTCCACGGTGTTGGTGATGCCCACGCCGTAGATCAGCACGATCGGGTAGATCGCCAGGAAGTAGACGATGGTGATCAGCCGGCCCAGGCCCTCGCCGAAGGCCTTGCGGGCCACGCCGGTGATGTCCTCGTCCGGCACGGGGGACGCGCACACGAAGCGGGACAGCGCCCGGTGGGAGAGGTACGTCATGGGCCCGATCAGCACCGTGACGATCAGCAGCGGCCACAGACCGCCCAGGCCCGCGTTGATGGGCAGGAACAGCACCCCCGCGCCCACGGCGGTGCCGAAGAGGGAGATCGCCCAGTTGGTCTCGAACCGGCGGTTGGCGTGGCCCGGGGCGGGGCTCCCCGAGTGGGGCCGCGCGGCGGTGGCGGTGGCGGTGGCGACCGAGGATCCCCCGGCGGGCGTGGACGTGCGGTCGTGGTCGTGTTCCGGCACCGGGGTCTCCGTGCTGTTGGGGAAAGGGAAGAGCGGAAGGATGCGGACACCCTGTGAGCCGGGCCATAGTTATACGCGACTCGCCCCCGTTGTTCAACAACCCCGGCCGTGACGGGCGCGCCCCCTGACCCCCGCCCCGCGTGGTGGGCACGCCTTCAGTCCGCGCGCCCCGAGCGTCACCGCACGTCATCCCGGAAATGCGCCTCCCGTACCATGGTGGGCATGGATCCCGAGTTCCGCCTGGACACGCAGCTGTGCTTCGCGCTGTACACCGCCTCGCGCAAGGTGACCAGCGCGTACCGTGAACCTCTCAAGGCCATCGGGCTGACCTACCCGCAGTACCTGGTGATGCTTGTGCTATGGGAGCAGGACCACCGCTCGGTCCGCCAGCTGGGCGAGACCCTCGCCCTGGACAGCGGCACCCTCTCCCCACTGCTGCGCCGCGTGGAGGCGGCGGGCTTCGTGACCCGCCGCCGCAGCGAGCAGGACGAACGCTCCGTGGTCATCTCCCTCACGGACGCCGGGCGTGCCCTGCAGGAACCGGCCGCGGGGATGCAGCGCGAGCTGCTGGACGAGCTGGACATGTCCCCCAGGGACAGGAAGACCCTGCACAGGCTGGCCCAGAAGCTGTGCCACGTGCTGTGACGGCTTCCGGGTGCACCCGTGCAGGGTCCGCTCAGCAGGCGCTGAGGATCACAGCACGCCGTACTCCTCGAGCAGCTCGCCCACCTCGCCGTCCTCCAGCCGACGACGCAGCCGCTTGCGCAGCGGTTCCGGCCCGGGGATCCGGACCTTCTCGCCGTCCCGCAGCCGGGTGAGGCCCTCCAGCAGCACCCGCACGTCATAGGTGCTGCCCCACGTCTCGGGAACGCCGCGCTCCACCCCCATGAGCTGGTACACGGCCTCCATGCCGGTGCGCACCGAGTACTCGGTGGTGAAGATGCAGTCGCGGCCGGTCTCGGCGAACTGGCCGATGAACGCGAAGTTGCGGGCGCCCTCGGGCACCACCTGGGGGCGGTCGCCCGCGTGGCGGGGCATGAAGAAGCTGGTCACGTACGGCATCATCACGGGCACCGTCTTGGCGCCGGTGGCAGCGAGCTCCGGGATCTCCTCCACGGGAACGCCCATGTGGTAGAGCCACTCCTGGGTGATCTCCTCGCCCGTGCACTCGGCCATGGTCTTCTTCACGAAGTCGCCGGGGGTGTCCACGAACAGCGAGTAGACCCACACCACGATCTGGTCCTTCGGCTGCTTCTTGAAGTGCGGCTGGCGGTTCACGGTCCAGCTGAGCAGCCACGAGGAGTCCTCCGCCGTGACGATCCCGCCCGTGACCACGCGGCCGCTGAACGGGTCCCGCTGCGCGATCTTGCGGATGTACTCGGGAATCCGCTCGTCCAGGGTGGTGACGGTGGCGGACTCCCACTTGGTCTCGTCGATCGAGGAGCAGAACACCTCGGGGCGCCCGAAGGAGGGGTCCTTGGCGGCGATCCGCTTCCACAGGTCCCAGGCCGAGGCGGGGCCGCGGTCGAGCTCCGCGGGGGTGGCGTGGTCGCCGTCGTTCGAGTTGTCCACGAGGGAGCCGATGGTGGTGAACACGAGGTCGTGCTCACCGAGCTCCTGGGTCTCGGTGGCGCCCTCGCGCACCCAGTGGATCGCGGTGGCGCGGATCTCGCCGTTGCGGTGGGAGAAGTCGATGTCGCGGACGTCGGTGTCGTACTGGAAGGTGACGCCGCGCTCGGTGAGGTAGGAAATCAGGGGCAGCACGAAGGACTCGTACTGGTTGTACTTGGAGAACTTCAGCGCAGAGAAGTCCGGCAGCCCGCCGATGTGGTGCACGAAGCGGTGAAGGTAGAGCTTGAACTCCAGCGCGGAGTGCCACTCCTCGAACGCGAACATGGTGCGCCAGTACATCCAGAACGGGGAGGCCAGGAACTCCTTGCTCATCACGTCCTGGATCTTCTTGCCCTCCATCTCCTCGCGCGTGGCCAGGAAGATGTGCAGGAGGTCCTTCTGGGCGCGCTGCGGGAGGTCGAACTTGCCTTCGTGGCCCGCGTCCTGGCCCTGCTTCACGGTGGCGCGGCGCAGGGAGTAGTTGGGGTCGTCCCGGTTGAGCCACGCGAACTCGTCCAGCACGGACGCGCCCTCGATCTCCAGGGACGGCACGGAGCGCATCATGTCCCACAGGCACTCCATGTGGTTCTCGAGCTCACGCCCGCCGCGGATCACGAACCCCTTCTCGGGCACGTCCAGCCCATCCAGGGCACCGCCGGGCAGCCGGCCCTTCTCCACCACAGTCACGTTCTCGCCGGGCACGCCGGCGTCCCGGACCAGGAACACCGCCGCCGCGAGTCCGGCGAGACCGGATCCCACGATCCACGCGCGGGTGTCCTGCGCGTGCTCCGCCGGGCGGGGCCGCATGAAGGCCTCGTAGTTGCCTGCTGTGAACTGCATGTCGTTCCTCCTTCCGCGGGGGCGTCACCTTGGCGCTCCCTGCGTTCATAATTGAGCCTACTCAATTTTGAGTGCAATACAATTATCTGGTGGAGAAAATTCAGAACCTGACGCCCCGCGGCAGAACACGCCCCCTGGAGCACGTGGCCTCCCGCGTGAGCCCGCGCGGCCCCGGGCGCCGCGAGATCGCCAAGGCGAAGAAGCGCGCCCGCATCCTGGCCGCCGCCCGCTCGCTCATGAGCGAGAAGGGCTACGCGCAGATGTCCATGAGCGAGGTCGCCTCCCGCGCGGACGTGGCCGCGGGCACCGTGTTCCAGTACGCCGCCACCAAGGCGGAGCTGCTGATGATGGTCACCGAGAACATCTGGGCGGACCACGTCAACGACATCCTGGACGCCACCCCCGACCCCGGCCACCGCTCCCCCGCTGCGGTGGTGGACGCCATCATGGACTCACTCGCCCCGGTCTTCGACATGGCCGTGCACTGGCCGGAGACCACCGTGTGGATCGCACGCGAGATTCTCTTCGGCGAGGACCTCCCTCACCGCCGCGAGGTGCTGGTGCTGGTGGAGAAGCTCGAGAACCACATCGCGCGGATGCTCGCGGGCTGCCGTTCCGCCGCGCACGCCGGCACTACACCTCTGGACGTGGGCGCACGGATGATCGTGACCAGCGGGCTCGCGGAGCTCAACCGCGCCCGCCAGGGCCGCGCCGAGCTGCGCCTGGTGCTCGAGCGAATGCGGGAGATCGTCGCCCTCGTGGCCGCGGGCGTGGACAGTGCACTTCCTCCCGCGCACGACGCCGCTGTCCCCGCGTCCCCGGCGACCGCCCGGTAGCCCGCCGAGGCACCACGCCGCTGCGCCCCCGCCTCTTGACAACCCCGGGCGGCCCATCCGGGAATCACGGAGCGCCTCCAGCGCGCCATGGGCAGGGCCGCCCGGCGTCAGCGGGGACGAACCCGTGACCTGCGCGGCGCGTGACGGAGCGCGCGGACCCGGCCGTGCGGCGTCGTCGTCCGGGCATGGGAAAGCCCCGGCTCGCGAACGGGCCGGGGCTCTCAGCAGGCGGGGATCAGCTGCGGGGCAGGGTGATCAGCGCGGTGTGGTCGTCCAGCGGCGGGCGGTGGCGGCCGCTGCCCCGGACGAACAGCGCGTAGCCCACGCCCAGGAGCACGAGCCACACGACGCCCACGATCAGCGCCACGCGGGTGTCCGGGAACCAGCCGAGCAGCACGATCACGAACAGGATGCCGACGGTCGCGGCCCACGAGGCCACGGGCCAGAACGGGACCTTGAACTCGGACTCGGGGCGGTTCTTGCGCTCGATCTCCCGCCTCATGGCGATGTGCGAGAGCAGGATCATGAGCCACACCCACACGGTGGCGAACGTGGCAATCGAGGCGATGATGAGGAACACGTCCTCGGGGATCACAGCGTTGAGGACCGCGCCGATGCCCAGGGCGATGCCCATGACCACCACGGTGAGCCACGGGACGCCGTTGCGGGAGACCTTGGTGAAGGCCCGGGGCGCCTGGCCCTGCTCCGCGAGGCCGAAGAGCATGCGGCCCGCGCCGAAGGTGTCGGCGTTGATCGCGGAGATGGCGGCGACGATGACCACCACGTTGAGGATGGATGCCGCAGCGGGAATACCCAGGGCGGAGAAGATCTGCACGAACGGGCTGGCCTCGCCGGTGATCTCGGTCCACGGCACCAGGGACATCAGCACCACCATGGTGCCCACGTAGAACAGCAGGATGCGGGCGGGCACGGCGTTGACGGCCTTGGGGATGGAGCGGGCCGGATCACCGGCTTCACCGGCGGTGATGCCGATGGTCTCGATGCCGCCGAACGCGAAGACCACCACGGACAGTGCGGCCAGCAGGCCACCCACGCCGTTGGGCAGGAAGCCGCCGTGGTCCACCAGGTTCTGCACGCCCACGGGCTCGCCGGGGGCGTAGGAGACGCCGATCACCATGAGCACGATGCCGCCCACGATCATCGCCAGGATGGCACCCACCTTGATGATGGTCAGCCAGAACTCGAGCTCACCGAAGATCTTCACGTTGCGCGTGTTGATGGCGGCGATGAACAGGATCACCGCGGCCACCCAGATCCAGCGGGGCGTGTCCGGGAACCAGAAGCCCATGTACACGCCGAACGCGGTGACGTCCGCAATGGCCACCACGATCATCTCGAACACGAACGTCCAGCCCGTAACGAAGCCCGCGAACGGGCCCAGGTAGCGCGCGGCGTACTGGCCGAACGAACCGGGGACGGGGTGGCGCACGGCCATCTCGCCGAGGGCGCGCATGACCATGTAGACCACCGCTCCGGCGATCAGGTACGCGAGGATCACGGACGGCCCGGCCGCCTGGATGGCGGTGGCCGAGCCGTAGAACAGCCCGGTGCCGATCGCCGAGCCCAGCGCGATGAACTGGATGTGGCGCATGCTCAGACCGCGGGACAGGGTGTGGTTCTCCTGCGGGGACCCCTGTGGAGCGGGTTGCTGCGGGGTGGAACTGCTCATCGGTGATCTCCCGTGGTGTTCCCGGCGAGGCCGGTGGGTGGGGTCGGTGCGGGGCGGGCGGTTGATGCGGTGGTCGCCGCCCCGGGGGACGACGTCGCGGCGGCGCCCCCGGCGCGCGGGGAGGACGACGTCGCGGCGGCGCCTCCCGCGTGCGGGGACGTGCCCGCGGAGGCCGGGCGCGGTGTCGTCGTGCTCAGGGCGTCGTGGGCCAGGGTGGTGATGAGGCGCGCGGCGGCGCGGGCGGTGCGACCGTCCACGTCCATCCGCGGCAGCAGCTCCACCACGTCCACGAGCACCAGTTTGCCGCTGCGGGCCACGCGGTGGCACACGGCCTGGATGGTCTCCAGGGGAACACCGTATCCGGCCGGGGCGCTCACGCCGGGCGCCACGGCGGCGGGCAGGACGTCCAGGTCGATGCTCAGGTGGATGGCGTCCACACGCTTGACGAGACGGTCCACGACCTCCAGGACGGCGTCGAGGTGGCTCGGCTGGCACTGCTCGTCCGTGAGGTAATCCACGCCCAGCTCGTCCGCGGTGCGGAACAGGACGCCGGTGTTGTTGGGCTCGCTGATGCCCAGCACGGTGTAGTCGAACGTGCGGCCCGCCTCCTGGTCCGCGCGGGCCATCTGCAGGAACGGGGTGCCGGAGGAGGGCTCGTCCGCCTGGCGCAGGTCGAAGTGGGCGTCCAGGTTCAGCACGCCCACGCGCTTGTCCCGCAGGCGCTCACTGCGGGTGCGGCCCAGGTAGCTGCCCCACGCGGTGTCGTGGCCGCCACCCAGGACGATCACGGGGTTGCCGGTGTCCAGGAGGCGTGCGACGTGCTGCCCCAGGGTGTCTTGGCCGTCCTCCAGGTCGCGGTCCGGGACCACCACGGTGCCGGCGTCGTGGATGCCGAAGTTGGCATGCATCGCCAGAGGGGCGAGTGCACCGCGCAGGGCGTCCGGACCCTCGGAGGCGCCCACGCGGCCCTTGTTGCGGCGCACGCCCTCGTCGCAGGAGAAGCCGATGAGCTCGACGGCGGCGGCCTCGGTGGCGCTGCCCTGGTCGCCTGATTCTGGGCGCACCTTCTGGTGCCAGCGCAGGTGCTCGGGGGTGCCCCCGTCCGTTCGTCCGCTCCAGACGGAGTCGTCCGGTGGAATGATCCGGGTGGGATTCATGGAACGCCCTTTCCTGCGGTGCCTGCCCCCAGCGTGGCACGGTGCCGGGAGCCCGCGAGTGTGATCTGAATTACGCTGCCCCCAGCCAATCCCACCACGGGGCACGGCGACGAGGGCGCACACCAGATATCGTCTGGTATTCCAGACACGCAGATCGTACGACACACCGGACCGGGGGCACGCGCGGTGGCCGCGCGGCGTCGTCGCCCACCGCTGCTCAACGGAGGAGATGCCATGCCGGGACCCAAGGTGCCTGCCGCCCAGAGCACGCTGCGGATCCTGCGGTTCCTGGCCTCTCGGAAGGGGCCGGTGGCGGCGTCGTCGATTGCGACGGCGCTGGAGCTGCCGCGGTCCAGCGTGTACCACCTGCTGGCGGTGATGACGGAGCAGGGGTTCGTGGTGCACCTGCCCGAGGAGCGGCTGTACGGGCTGGGGATCGCGGCGTTCGAGCTGTCCTCGGCGTACACGCGGCAGGATCCGATGGCGCGGCTGGGTGAGCCGCTGCTGCGCGCACTCGTGGACGCGGTGGGCGAGAACGCGCACCTGGCGGTGATGCACGGGCGGGACGTGGTCTACGTGGTGGAGGAGCGGGCGCCGTACAAGCCGTCGCTGGTGACGAACGTGGGTGTGCGCATCCCGGCGCACCTCACGGCGAGCGGGCGGTCGATGCTCGCGGGCCTGCCCGCCGCACAGGTGCGGGCGCTGTACCCGGACCGGGCGTCGTTCGCGTCCCGGTGGGAGAGCACGGCGATCACGACGCCAGGGCAGCTGCGCGCCGAGCTTTCGCGGACCCGGGAGCGCGGCTGGGCCGTGGAGGAGGGTGACGTGACGCCGAACTTCGCGTCCGTGGCGGTCGCGGCCCACGACCATCGGGGACTGCCGGTGGCGGGGGTGGCGCTCACGTTCCTAGGGCACAAGATCGACGACGAGCGGCGGGCAGAGCTGGTGGGGCACGTGCGGCGGACGGCGGAGGCGCTGACTCGGCGCTTGCACGGGGCGGTGCCGGGGGTTGGGGCCTGAAAGTCAAGGCGTCCCGCGCCGGGCTTAGATCCGTCACCGAGGGGCCCCTGCTGTTTCAGTCGGCCCCGACCCCTGTCAACAACGTCAGGCCCTCCTACACCTGCAGGAAGACGCGACGTCGTTGACGCGGACCCCACCATTACGCCACGAGCCGGGTGTACCGCTGCCGAGCGGCCTCACCGGTCGTTCCGACGAAAGTGTCGATTGCAGCCCATGACATGCCCGCGTGGCGAGCCGTGCGCACGGCGTCGATGACATGACGTTCCGCAACAGACTGTTCCGCAACGGCCTCGCGCAGAGCCGTGATTGCATCCACGTCCAGCTCGTCCTCAGGCCACTGCTCGTACTGCTCGAAGCGCGCGGCCAGCTCATCGGCGTGCGCGAGGATCTCCTCCACAGTTCGGGGCATGGTCAGCACCTCAGATATTTCCGACGGGCAGGCATGGCGTGGAGAATGTCAGCCTCCGCGATTCCGTGCTTCAACGCTGATGGCGCGATGATCGGCTCATCCACACTTACAAGTCATCTTGCATTGCAGTAGAGCTACAAGGGTTTTGCCCCGCGCCTCTGTCTGGCATCCCAGACACAACCCCCTCCGGAACCCGTGACCCCCGTCACCGTCCGTGGTCCCATGGACTCATTCCCCGTCCGCAGCCTTATCCGCCCCGGACCGACCCGCACCAGGAGGACCATTCATGACACTGCCCAACGCCCGCCCCGTCCGCGCACCGCGCGGCACCGAGATCAGCGCCAAGAGCTGGCAGACCGAAGCGCCCCTGCGCATGCTCATGAACAACCTGGACCCCGAGGTCGCCGAGCGTCCTGACGACCTGGTGGTCTACGGCGGCACCGGCCGCGCGGCTCGCAGCTGGGAGGCGTTCGACGCCATCGTGAAGACCCTCAAGGAGCTGGAGGACGACGAGACCCTGCTGGTCCAGTCCGGCAAGCCGGTGGGCGTGTTCCGCACCCACCAGTGGGCCCCGCGCGTGCTGATCGCCAACTCCAACCTGGTGGGCGACTGGGCCACCTGGCCCGAGTTCCGCAAGCTCGAGGACGAGGGCCTCATGATGTACGGCCAGATGACCGCCGGGTCCTGGATCTACATAGCCACGCAGGGCATCCTGCAGGGCACCTACGAGACGTTCTACGCCGTCGCCCGCAAGATGCACGAGGAGGGCCGCATCCCCGAGCCCACCCTGGCCGGCACCCTGACCATCACCGGCGGCTGCGGCGGCATGGGCGGCGCCCAGCCGCTCGCCGTGACGCTGAACGGCGGCGCGTGCCTCGTCGTGGACGTGGACGAGACGCGCCTGAAGCGCCGCCAGTCCAAGCGCTACCTGGACGAGGTGGAGACGGACCTGGACACCGCCCTCGCCAAGGTCATGGCCGCCAAGAACAAGCGCCGCGCGCTGTCCGTGGGGTACGTGGGCAACGCCGCGGACGTGTTCCCGGAGCTGCTGCGCCGCCACCGCGCGGGCGAGATCTCCGTGGACGTCGTGACCGACCAGACCTCCGCGCACGATCCCCTGTCCTACCTGCCCACCGAGTTCACCGTGGAGCAGTGGGACGCCGAGGCCAAGGCGGATCCGATCGGCTTCACCAAGAAGGCCCGCGAGGCCATGGCCGCGCAGGTGCAGGCGATGGTCGAGTTCCAGGACGAGGGCGCCGAGGTCTTCGACTACGGCAACTCCATCCGCGACGAAGCCCGCCACGCCGGCTACACCCGCGCGTTCGAGTTCCCGGGCTTCGTCCCGGCATACATCCGCCCGCTGTTCTGCGAGGGCCTCGGCCCGTTCCGCTGGGTGGCACTCTCCGGCGACCCCAAGGACATCGAGGTCACGGACAACGCGATCAAGGAGCTCTTCCCGGACAACACGCACCTGCACGAGTGGATCGACGCCGCGCAGGAGCACGTGGAGTTCGAGGGCCTGCCCGCGCGCATCTGCTGGCTGGGCTACGGCGAGCGCCACAGGGCCGGGCTGCTGTTCAACCAGCTCGTGGCCGAGGGCAAGGTCTCTGCGCCCATCGTGATCGGCCGCGACCACCTGGACTCCGGTTCGGTGGCCTCGCCCTACCGCGAGACCGAGTCCATGAAGGACGGCTCGGACGCCATCGCGGACTGGCCCCTGCTCAACGCGCTGACCGCCGCGTCCTCGGGCGCCACCTGGGTGTCCATCCACCACGGCGGCGGCGTGGGCATCGGCCGGTCGATCCACGCAGGCCAGGTCTCCGTGGCGGACGGCACGGATCTCGCGGCCGAGAAGCTCGAGCGCCTGCTCACCAACGATCCCGGCATGGGCGTGATCCGCCACGCGGACGCCGGCTACGAGCGCGCCGTCGAGGTCGCGGACGAGCGCGGCGTCAACATCCCCATGCACAACGACCTCGCGGCCACCCGCCAGGCGGACCAGTGAGCGAGCTCATCACCGGCATCGGCGAGCTGCACACCGTGGACCCCGCCCGGGGTGCGGACTCCGTGCTCAGGGACGCGGCCGTCGTCGTCGAGAACGGGCTGATCGCGTGGATGGGCCGCGCCTCCGAGGCCCCCGCTGCGGACCGCGCCGTGGACGTGGAGGGGCGCGCGGCGCTGCCCGGCTGGGTGGACTCGCACACGCACCTGGTGTTCGCCGGGGACCGTGGTGAGGAATTCGCCGCGCGTATGGCCGGTGAGGCATACGCGGCGGGTGGCATCGGCGTGACCACGAACGCCACCCGGGAAGCCAGTGACGAGACCCTGCGCGGGCTCGTGGCCGGGCGCGTGCGGGATGCCGTGGCCGGTGGCACCACCTACCTGGAGACGAAGACGGGCTACGGCCTGGACGTCGAGCAGGAGCTGCGCGCGGCGAAGATCGCTGCGGGCGCCGCGGACGAGGTCACGTTCCTGGGCGCCCACCTGGTGCCCGAGGGCGTGGACGCGGACGAGTACGTGGAGACGGTGTGCGGGCCCATGCTCGAGGCCGTGACCCCGTACGTGCAGTGGGCGGACGTGTTCTGCGAGCGCGGGGCGTTCAACCCGGAGCAGTCCCGCCGCGTGCTCGAGGCCTGCCGGGACGCGGGGCTCGGGCTGCGGGTGCACGGCAACCAGATCGGTCCCGGTGAGGGTGTGTCCCTCGCCGTGGAGCTGGGGGCGGCATCCGTGGACCACTGCAACTTCCTCTCGGACGAGGACGTGGCGGCGCTGGCCGGCTCGGACACCGTGGCCACCGTGCTGCCGGCGTGCGACCTGTCCACCCGTGCCCCGCTGGCCCCGGCCCGTGAGCTGCTGGACGCGGGAGCCACCGCGGCGATCGCGTCCAACTGCAACCCCGGCACCAGCTACACCACGTCCATGAACTTCTGCGTGGCCACCGCGGTGCTGCAGATGAAGCTCACGGTGGACGAGGCCATCCGTGCGGCCACGCTCGGCGGTGCGAAGGCGCTGCGTCGTGACGTCTCCACCCCGGGCCGGCCCGCCGTGGGCCACCTCGCCGTGGGAACGCGCGCGGACCTGCACGTGCTGGACGCCCCGCAGGCCGTGCACCTGGCCTACCGCCCCGGCATGCCCCTCACGTGGGGCGTGTGGCGGGCGGGCCGCCGGGAGATCTGAGCGGGAGGCCCTGCGGTGTGCCGCGGGGCCTCCCGGATCGAACCCCGCCCGGCACTGCCGCACTCCGCGGCACACGACCACCACCCACGATTCACCCGTCACGAGGATGTGAAATGAGCACGCTCCAGGAACCCGCGCGCACCAACCGCGCCGATGTGCTGCGCTTCGTGCTCTACAGCGCCATCGGCATCTTCATGTTCTTCGTGCCCGTCACCATCGGCGGCAAGAGCACCATCCCGTTGGACCACATCGTCACGTGGCTCCGGGAGAACGTGGGTGCCGCCGTGCCGTACTACGCGCTGGCAGTGATTCTGGCGGGCACGGTGTTCCCGTTCGTCACGGGTTCCTGGCGGGCATCCCCGGTGAAGATGGTGTTCGCCTTCCTGAACATCCTGGGTCTGGTGGTCGGCTGCGCCCTGGTGTTCAGCGTGGGCCCGGACTGGCTCATGGCCAAGGACATGGGCCCGTTCCTCTTCAACTCCCTGGTGATCCCGGTGGGGCTGATCGTGCCCATCGGCGCCGTGTTCCTGGCACTGCTCATCGGGTACGGGCTCATGGAGTTCATCGGGGTGTTCCTGCAGCCGGTCATGCGCCCGGTGTGGCGCACCCCGGGCCGCTCGGCCATCGACGCCGTGGCGTCCTTCGTGGGCAGCTACTCCCTGGCGCTGCTGCTCACCGACCGCGTCTACCGGGAGGGCCGCTACACGGCGCGGGAAGCCGCCGTCATTGCCACGGGCTTCTCCACGGTGTCCGCGAGCTTCATGGTGATCGTGGCCAAGGCCCTGGACCTCATGGACCACTGGCTGCTCTACTTCTGGCTGGCCCTGGTGGTCACCTTCCTGGTCACCGCCATCACCGTGCGGATCCCGCCGCTGAGCCGCATCCCGGACGACCCCTACCCCGGCGTGGAGCACCAGCCGGAGAAGCTGGTCACCGGCCGTCGCTTCCACCACGCGTGGGCCGAGGCGCGCGGGGCCCTGCACGCCGCCCCCAGCCTGGGCCGCAACGTGTGGGACAACCTCCGGGACGGCCTGCGCATGGCCATGTCCATCCTCCCGTCGATCCTCTCGATCGGTCTGATCGGACTGGTGCTGGCCCGCTACACCCCGATCTTCGACTGGCTGGGGTACCTCTTCGTGCCGTTCGCGTGGGTCGTGGGCCTGCCGGAGCCGCTGCTGGCGGGCAAGGCGTCGGCCACGGGCATCGCGGAGATGTTCCTCCCCGCCACCCTGGTGGCCGGGCAGGACTCGCTCGTCCTGCGCCTGGTGATCGCGATTGTCTGCGTCTCCGCGATCATCTTCTTCTCCGCTCTCGTGCCGTCCATCCTGGCCACCGAGATCCCGGTCTCCATCCGCTCGCTGGTGGTCATCTGGTTCGAGCGCGTGGCGCTCACCATCCTCATCGCCACCCCGCTGGTGCGGCTGCTCACCTAGCGCGTAGCACCCCCGGCGCACGTGCACTGCACCGCCCTGACCCACTTCTCCCGAACCACTCCCGACCGGAAGGACCCTTCCCCATGACCCTCTTCGACACCGACCTCCCCACCACCGTGCAGCTGGGATCCTCCGGCGTGACGGTGGGTGACGTCATCGCCGTCGCCCGCCACGACGCCCGCGTGGAGCTGACCGACGAGGCCCGCGAGCGCGTGGCCAAGGTGCGCCGCCACATCGACGAGCTGGCGGCGTCGGACGTGCCCGCGTACGGGATCTCCACGGGCTTCGGGGCGCTGGCCAACAAGCACATCCCGCTGGAGAAGCGCACGCGGCTGCAGAAGTCCCTGGTGCGCTCCCACGCCGCGGGCACCGGGCCCACCGTGGAGCGGGAGGTGGTGCGGGCGCTGATGTTCCTGCGCGCCAAGACCCTGGCCTCCGGGCACACGGGCATCCGCGTGGAGACCCTGGAGACCATGCTCGCCGTGCTCAACGCGGGCATCACCCCGGTGGTGCACGAGTTCGGCTCGCTGGGCTGCTCGGGTGACCTGGCCCCGCTCGCCCACTGCGCGCTCGTGCTCATGGGCGAGGGCCGCGCCGTCGGACCCGACGGCACCGAGCGTCCCGTGCCCGAGCTGCTCGCCGAGGCCGGGATCGAGCCCGTGACCCTCGCCGAGAAGGAGGGCCTGGCGCTGATCAACGGCACGGACGGCATGCTGGGCCAGCTCATCATGGCGCTGGCGGACCTGCAGAACCTGCTCACCGCCGCAGACATCACCGCCGCGTTCTCCGTGGAGGGTCTGCTGGGCACGGACCGCGTGTTCGTCCCCGAGCTGCACGAGCCGCTGCGCCCCCACCCGGGCCAGAAGTATGCCGCCGCGAACATGCTCAAGGTGCTGGAGGGCTCCGGCATCGTGGCCTCCCACCGCGTGGGCGACGACCGCGTGCAGGACGCCTACTCCCTGCGCTGCGCCCCCCAGGTGGCGGGCGGCAGCCGGGACACCGCCCGCTACGCGCTGACCGTCGCGCAGCAGGAGCTCGCCGCCGCCGTGGACAACCCCGTGGTCCTGGACGACGGCACCGTGAGCTCCAACGGCAACTTCCACGGCGCCCCTGTGGCCTACGTGCTGGACTTCCTGGCCATCCCCATCGCGGACCTCGCGTCGATGTCCGAGCGGCGCACCGACCGCATGCTCGACCCTGCCCGTTCCCACGGCCTGCCCCCGTTCCTCGCGGAGGACCCGGGCACGGACTCCGGGCTGATGATCGCGCAGTACACCCAGGCCGGGCTGGTCTCGGACATGAAGCGCCTGGCCGCGCCGGCGTCCGTGGACTCGATCCCCAGCTCCGCGATGCAGGAGGACCACGTGTCCATGGGCTGGCACGCCGCCCGCAAGCTGCGCCAGGCCGTGCTGAACCTGCGCCGCGTGCTCGCCATCGAGCTGCTGACCTCCACGCGCGCGATTGCCCTGCGCGCGCCCCTGGAACCGGGCGCGGCGGCGTCGGCGGTCATTGCGGACCTGGACGGCCGCGTGGGCGCGCCCGGCGAGGACCGCTTCATGGCACCGGAGATCGAGGCGGCCGAGGAGTACGTGGCCTCGGGGCGCCTGGTGCGCACGGTCGAGTCCGCGGTGGGCCCGCTGAACTGACCGGCGCGCGCGGAGGCGGGGCACGACGTCGCCCGCGTGCCTCCTCCGAGCACGGCCAGTTCGCGAGGGGCGGGGCGTGTGAGGAGAGGTTCTGCCCCCGGAAAGTGCATTTCCGGGGGCAGAACCTCTCCCTGCGCGTCGCGCCACCCACCCCGAGCGGTCGGGCCTGTCCCCTCCGCAGACCGGGTTGTATCGTGGCTCACACGCCTGAAGGGAGCGTCCATGCCCGTCTACGAGTTCCGGTGCGAGGCCTGCGGGCCGTTCGACGCCCACCACGCCATGGCGCAGGTGCCGCGCTCCCAGGTCTGCCCCGCGTGCGGCGCGGACGCACGGCGCGTGTTCTCCGCGGTGGGCCTGTCCCGCGCGAACTCTCCCCGGGCACGCGCGATCGACGACGCCGCCCGCACGGCTGACGCGCCCGACGTCGTCCGATCCCTGCCCCGCCAGCCCGGCGCCCCCGGAGCGGCCCCTGCCGTGACCCGGGACCCCCGGCACGCGAAGCTGCCGCGGCCGTAGCTTCCCCGCACTGCCGCGCGGGAACCGCCCGCGGGGCTCTCCAGAAAGGTCACGGACCATGCCAGAAGTGATTTTCCCGCTGGACTCCACCAAGCCCTTCACCGAGCAGAAGCTGACCGGTCACAACCGCTGGCACCCGGAGATCCCGCCCGTCGCCACGCTCAAGCGCGGCGAGAGCTACCGCATCGACTGCCGCGAGTGGTTCGACGGCGCCATCAAGAACGACGACTCCGCGGACGACATCCGGGACGCCCCGCTGAACCGGGTGCACGCACTGTCCGGGCCGTTCCGGATCGAGGGCGCGGAGCCCGGCGACCTGCTGATCGTGGACATCCTGGACGTGGGTCCCATCCCGCAGGAGGAGGGCCCGCTGGCCGGTCAGGGCTGGGGCTACACGGGGATCTTCGCGCAGAAGAACGGCGGCAGCTTCCTGGTGGACCAGTTCCCGGACGCCTACAAGGCCGTGTGGGACTTCCGCGGCGGCGAGTGCACGTCCCGGCACATCCCCGGCGTGAAGTTCACGGGCATGGTCCACCCCGGTCTCATGGGCACCGCGCCGTCCTCCGAGCTGCTGAAAACGTGGAACAAGCGCGAGGGCGATCTGATCGCCACCGATCCGCAGCGCGTGCCCCCGCTGGCTCTGCCACCCGAACCCGACGCCGCGATCCTGGGTTCGCTGACCGGCGCAGACTTCGACCGCGTGGCCGGCGAGGGCGCCCGCACGGCTCCCCCGCGCGAGAACGGCGGCAACCAGGACATCAAGAACTTCACCAAGGGCTCGCGCGTGTTCTACCCGGTGTACGTGTCCGGGGCGAACCTCTCCATGGGGGACCTGCACTTCTCCCAGGGGGACGGTGAGATCACGTTCTGCGGCGGCATCGAGATGGGCGGTTTCATCGACATCCACGTGGACGTGATCAAGGGCGGCATGGACACCTACGGCGTAAGCGAGAACGCCATCTTCATGCCCGGGCGCAACGGTCCCGTGTACTCGGAGTGGCTGGCGTTCTCGGGCACGTCCGTGACGCTCGACGGCGAGCAGCGTTACCTGGACTCGCACCTGTCCTACCAGCGCGCGATCCTGCACGCGATCGACTACCTCGCCAAGTTCGGCTGGTCCAAGGAGCAGGCGTACCTGCTGCTGGGCGCCGCGCCCATCGAGGGCCGCTTCTCCGGGGTGGTGGACATCCCCAACTCGTGCGCCACGGTGTACCTGCCCACGGAGATCTTCGACGTGGACATCCGTCCCTCCGCCAGCGGCCCCATGCAGGTGGACCCGGGCATGGGCGCCCCGCGTGCGATGAACCCAGGCTGATTCCGCCACGGCCCCGCGCGGACGACGCCGCTGGGTTGCCTCTCGCAGGTGAGTGCAGTTCCGCCTCGGGAACCTAAGTTTCCCGCCGGTGGAAGTGCACTCGTATGTCTAATGGGAGACCCCCTCAGTTTTGTGCAGCGGCCGCCAGGTGCTCCTGGATCTCCGCCAGCACCTCGTCCGGGCGCTCTTCCACCATGAAGTGCCCGGTGGGAACCGCCCGACCGGTGATCCGCGGCAGCCACGGCCGCCACGCCTCCAGCGGATCCGTCTGGGCACCCACCACGCCGTCGTCGCCCCAGAGCAGCAGGGCGGGGAGGTTGCGGGAGGTGCCGCGGTCGGCGTCATCGTGCTCCCGGTCCACCCCGGCGGCCGCGGCGTAGTCCGCGCACCACGCGGCCACCACCGACGGGTTCTGGGCGGCGGCCTCGTAGGCAGCGAGCGCCTCGGGGTCGAACGTGTCCAGGGAACCGGGAGTGCCACTGAGTCCCCCGAGGGCCGCGTGCAGGAACGTGAGGGGCCCGGCGCTGATGAGCCCCTGCGGCATGGGTGCTGGCTGGGCCAGGAACAGCCAGTGGTAGTACCGGATGGCCAGCCAGTCGTCCATGAGCTCCCACACGGTGGGGGTGGGGAGGATGTCCAGCAGCGCCACGGAGCGCACGGCGTCCGGGGCGTCCAGAGTCATGCGGTGGGCGGTGCGGGCGCCGCGGTCGTGGGCCACCACGTGGAAGGACTCGTGGCCCAGGTGGCGCATCACGGCCACCATGTCCGCGGCCATGGCCCGGAAGCTGAAGTCCTCACTGTCTGCGGTGGATTCTCCGTAGCCGCGCAGGTCCGCGACGACCATGCGGTGGTCCCGCGCGAGGGCCGGACCCAGGCGGTGCCACATGGCGTGGGTCTGCGGGAAGCCGTGCAGCAGCAGGAGCGGCTCGCCCCGCCCGCCGGTCCGCACGTGGATGGTCGCCCCGGGGACCGGGATGCGGTGGGTCTCGAAGTTCTCGAACATGGGGCCATTGTGCGCGCCCCGGGGACCGCCGGGCGCTTCAGGCCCCTGGGAGGCGCCCCAAGCGCCTGCTCCCGCGACTCGTAAACTTGCCCCATGCGCGGACAGGTGACTGAAGTTCTCAAGGTGTACGGGATGCAGGAGCGGCAGCTGGTGATCCCCGTGTACCAGCGCAACTACGACTGGGGGCTGAAACAGTGCCAGCAGCTGCTGGAAGACCTCGTCAACGTCATCCAGCAAGGCCGGCCCAAGCATTTCTTCGGGGCCGTGGTGGGCCAGCCGGAGGGTTCATGGCGGTGGGTGGTGATCGACGGTCAGCAACGACTCACCACGGTCAGTCTGCTCATGCTGGCCCTTGCGGACCTCCTGGACGAGGGCACCCTCGAGTCGCGCGATCCAGGACTCGCCCACAGGATTCGCACCAGCTTCCTGCTGCTCAACGAGCAGCAGGACACACCCCGGTTCAAGCTCAAGCCCGTCAAGCATGATGCGGACGCCTACGCCTTGCTGTTCAGGTCTGACTCGGATCACATCGACACGTCCTCGGTGACCGCCAACTACCGTTTCTTCAAGGATCAGATCCCCCGACTGCCCATCGATGGGGACGACCTGTGGGCCGCGGTAGAGCGCCTCGAGGTCATGCATCTGGACCTGGAGCAGCACGACGATGCACAGCGCATCTTCGAATCGCTCAACTCCACGGGGCTGGCTCTGAGCGAAGCGGACAAGGTGCGGAACCTGGTTCTGATGGGCCTGGACGTCCACGAGCAGGAACGCGTCTACACCGACTACTGGAACCGTATTGAGGTCAACGTCGGCTATGACACCGGGGCATTCCTGCGCTGGTACCTGGTGACTCGCACCTCGCGCATCCCCCGCCAGGACCAGGTTTACGAGTCCTTCAAGAAGTACATCACCGAGACGGGGCTTCGAGGCGCTGAGCTGCTGGACGGGGTCCGGAAGTACTCCACCTACTACCGCCAGATCCGCACCGCCACCACCGGAAGCTCAAAGATCGACCTGCGTCTTCGCCGGCTCAACCTCTTGAAGACCGATGTCGTGCTCCCCCTGCTCATGCCCCTCTTCGAGTCGCGGGAGACCGGCGAGATCACGGACCTCGATCTTGCCGAGTGCATCCGCACCGTGGAGTCGTATATTTTCCGTCGCTACATTGCAGAAGTTCCGACGAATGCGCTGAACAAGGTGTTTGCCACGGTCTACAGGGACGTGAAGCGCATCCGCCCCGAAAACCGTTCCTTCGCCGAAGTCCTGGGGTACTCGCTGCGGAAGCGCTCCGGCTCCGGAGCCTTCCCCGATGACGCTGAGTTCATCAGCAGTCTTGAGGTGAAGAACCTGTACAACTTCAAGGGCGAGCGTCGGAAGTACCTGTTCGAGTGCTTGGAGAACCTGGATTCCAACGACACCAGAGACATCGCCAACGGCATTGAGGACGGGTCTCTCACCATTGAGCACGTCATGCCGCAGACGCTCACGCAGGCATGGCACGACGAACTGGGTGATGAGGCCCAGCGCATCCACGAGCAGTGGTTGAACCGGCTCGGCAACCTGACCGTGACCGGGTACAACTCCTCCTACTCGAACTCTTCGTACTCCACGAAACGCACCATGAAGCACGGATTCATGGAGTCCCCGTTCCGGTTGAACCTGGAGATGCGCAGCGCCGAACACTGGGGCGAGGACCAGCTGGCGGCACGGACCCGCCGTCTCTGCGCAGATGCGCTCACCTACTGGATCTATCCCGAGAGCGACTTCGAACCGGCCCGACCGCAGCTGCCCACGGAAGCACTGGGAACGGACACCAACTTCACGGGCAGGGCTGCTGTGTCCTTCACGTGGAACGAGCACCACGCCACGGTGGCCAACTGGCGGGACCTGACGACCCGGGTATTCACGATCCTTCTGGTTGAGCACCGGGACGAGTTCCTCCAGTGGGCCCGGACCTCCGACTGGTTCCGCGTAGGCGCGGCCTACGACCCGGACGAGAACGGCGTGTACCGCCTGGACGACAGCATCGGCTGGAACGCATCGTCGAGCACCTGGACAAAGGTCTCCCTGATGCGCAGGGTTTTTTCCCACCTGGAGCTGGACCCCGAAGAGCTGATCATCACCCTGCGTTCGGACGAGACCGCGGAGCGGGGACAGGAAACCGCAGAAACTGCCGAGGGCGAGAACTTCCCCTACCTGGAAATCGTGAAGTTCCTGCCCCGCCTCGTTGAGCTCGAGGGCATGGCCACGGACGACCCCCTGGTGCAGGAAACGGTGGAGGAGTTCATGCAGTCCTTCCACCCGTTTCGGGACGAGCAGCCACTCAAGACCCTGGGGACCAGCGTGCGGAAGTTCTGCGCCGATCCGGAACGACGCGCCGCCGCGACTGCGGAGGAAACCATTGCCCTCATCTCCTCCAAGGTGGACGAGACGGAGCACGTGGATCCGGATGCCCTGGCCGAGGCAGCCGTGGGGGGCACCCTGTCCCTGTGGGTGGGGCGCCTGCGGGAAACGAGTCCCAGCACCTGAGATCTCGGACCGTCTCCTTCCGAGGCGCGCCCCAGAAGTGGCCACCGGCTGAGGCAGGATGGGGAAATGGCGATGTCTCAGATGAGTCCCGCGCAGCAGCGCATTCTGGACTACTGGTGGATGCTGGAGCTGTTCAGTCCGCAGCCGCTCCCCAAACTGACGCCCCGGTCAACACGGCCCGAGGACCGGCAGGTCGTGGCCTGGACATCCGATGCGCCCCTCCCGTGGGATTCACTGCCCGAGCCTCGACCTATGGGAAATACCCCGCGGGAGTGGCGGCATACGGTCTATCTCGGTGTTTACAAGGTGGAGGACACCTACGAGGTCATGCACTGGGTGTTCGCGGACGATCCGGACGCCTACGACGAGCGCCCCGGCGGTCGGAGCGCCTGCGCGGGGGTTCTGGTGGGCCACGACGGAAAGCTGATCGGGGACACCGCCACGCTCTCGTCCTGTCTCTGGGCGGTGGGCCGCCTCCTCCACCCGGGCCCGCGGGATCCGTCGTGGATGTCCGGTTTTGAGGCGGCGCAGGAATCCTTCGTGGAAGCCCTCGACGAGCTGGGGGGCCGTCGTCTGGAGCAGGAGAACTCGCACGAGGTTCCCCGGCTGGGCGAGGCGTATCTGAACGACATTCTGCGGGCCGCACACGCCGGCGCCGGCGTCCAGGGCCGCGAGGATCTCGCCACCCACCAGATCGTCATCGAAAGTCGAGTGGTCGCCGTACGCCCGCACGACAGCGTCAGCGTCAGCGACATGGACTTCCTCAACAGCTTCTACCTGCAGGATCTGGGCACCGTACGGCAGGCAGCGGCAGCGGGACGCAGCGGAACCGCCCTACTTGAGTACCTGACCGAGGACGGGAAGGAGACGTCCGCTGGACGAGTGGACGTCATCCAGCACCCCGAGGCAGTCGATGCCCGGACCCGTGTGGACCAGCTGCCCTTGGGCCGCTGGCCTTCGAACCCCGAGCACCCGCTTGCCCTGAGCCAGCAGTTCGCGGTGAACCGCGCCCTCAACGACCTGCGCCAGAACCTCGGCGTCATGGGCGTCAACGGCCCGCCGGGCACCGGCAAGACCACGATGCTACGGGATGTGCTGGCGGGCAACGTGGTGGAACGAGCCCGCCGACTCGCAGCTCTCAACGATCCGTCCCGTGCCTTCACCGGATCAATGCACCGCTGGACGTCGGCGTCCGGGTACAGCAGATCGGTGCCGCAGCTCATTCCCGAGCTCACGGGGTTCGAGATGGTCGTGGCATCGGCGAACAACGCCGCTGTGGAGAACGTGGCGGTCGAAATCCCTTCTGCGGATGCGATTTCTTCGCCGTGGGAGAAGTCTGCCGACTACTTCAAGGACATTGCGACGGCGACTCTGCGGGCGGCCGCCGGAAAATCAGCAGCCGACGAGGCGGACACTCCAGGCTGGGGACTGGTGGCAGCCAGACTGGGCAAGAAGTCCAACCGCATGGCTTTCCAGAGCGCTCTCTGGTTCGACGAAAAAGCGTCGCGGGACCGATCCACCGGGTCCGACGGCGCTCCGTCCCACAGCGGCGGGAGGACCTCGCCCCGGGTGGAGAGGGAGGGTCTCGACACCATTCTCAAGCACTGGGCCGAGGGCACCCGGCCGAAGCGCACCTGGGGAGAAGCCCAAGCAGTGTTCCAGCGTGCGCTGGAGCGCGTGGAGAACCTGATGGGGCAGCGCCAGGCCGCTGAAGGACGACGGGAAGAAGTCCAGTTACTGGTGCGTAAGATCGCCCGCCGGGAAGAACACCTGCGCACTCTCCGGGCGGAAGAAGGCCGGGCGCGCGAGATCCATCGCGCGCAGGTCCTGAGAGCCGGTGACCTGCAGAACGAGCTGGACACCGCGGCCGCCGCCTACCAGCAGCACATGGGCGAGAAGCCAGGCATCCTGGAAACCATCTTCACCCTGGGCGCCGCGCCACGTGAGTGGCGAACGCACCTGAGCCCGCTGAGCACGGCACTGGAGACCGCCCGGCAACGGTCCGCGTCCCACGTGGCCGAAATCGACCGCGTCCAGCGCCATCTGGCCAGTGTCCGGCAGGAGGCGGAGACAGCTGAACGGGATCTGGCAATGAAGACGTCGCGCAGGCGTTCCCTCGAGGCCCAGTGCGCCCAGGACCGCACGAGATACGGCAAGCACCACCCGGATGCCCACGCGTCCGTCGAGGACCGGGAGTTGCACGCCCCGTGGCTCGACCACGATCTCAGCAAGGCGCATTCCGATCTCTTCCTCGCTGCCCTGCAGCTGCACCAGGACTTCATGGCCGCCACTGCCACCACCATGAGACAGGGACTGAGAGCAGCTTGCGAAGTGGTGGCGGGAGACCACCCGCGGAAACTGGAGCGGGAGAAACTGCGCACCGCATGGCAGCTGTTCTTCCTGGTGGTGCCGCTGGTGTCATCAACCTTTGCGTCGCTGGGGCGAATGTTCGGTGACGTAGGCCCCGAAGCATTCGGGTGGCTCCTCATCGACGAGGCAGGACAGGCATGTCCCCAGTTCGCGGTGGGAGCCATCTGGCGCGCACAGCGCGTTCTCGCGGTCGGCGATCCCCTGCAGCTGCAGCCGGTGGTCACGATTCCCCCGAAATCGCGGCGAGACATCGCTGCGGCGTACGGCGTCTCTGCGACGTGGATACCGCCCCGCGCCTCCGTTCAGACCCTTGCCGACCGAATCTCTCCCTACGGCACCGTTCTTCCGCAGGGCGAGCAGGACGTGTGGGTCAGCGCCCCGCTCAAGGTGCACCGGCGCTGCGACGACCCCATGTTCTCCCTGTGCAACCGCATTGCCTACAACGGGATCATGGTGAACGGGGTTCCAAAGCCCCGCGCCAAGGACGCAGCCGTCGACCCCTTCGAGGACACGGGGACGGGGCCGGCAGTCGCGTGGAGCTACTGGGCGGATGAGCCCGCGACCACCCCCGGAACACACCTGCAGATGGGGCAGGTCAAGCGGCTGGAGAAGGCGCTTGAGTATCTGGACGAGAAGGGCGTGGACCCGTCACGAGTGATTGCCATATCCCCGTTCCGTGATGTGTCGAACCATCTGCGGCAGCTCGTGGACCGCAAGAAGTATCCCGGTCTGCAGGCGGGCACGATCCACACGGCTCAGGGCCGAGAGGCGGATGTCGTCATCCTGGTTCTGGGAGGAGATCCCGCAAGCCCGGGGGCCAAGGCCTGGGCGGCGTCAACCGTGAATCTGGTGAACGTCGCGGCCAGCCGCGCCAGGCGCCGGCTGTACGTCATTGGTGACCGTTCGGAGTGGTCCGGTCACCGATACTTCTCGGACCTGTCCGATGCCCTGAAGTGAGCATCTGAACGGTCCCGGAGGAGGGCCAAGGCCACCGCGTCCGAGGAGAGCTTCTGCCACCGAAAGGCGCGCTGTCGGTGGCAGAACTTCCCCTGACGCGTCAGGCGCCTGTTGCGGGGCACCGCCGCAGGGTAGAACCCGCCCTCCGCAGTTCGGCTCGGTCCCCACCCGCGGAGCCGCCCCTACTCCCCCTCGAACGGCCAGCCGTGGGCCTCGAGCATCGCGCGGATGCGTGCGAGCTCCTCGGGCTTGGGCTCGTCCTCCGTGGCGCGCTGGATGGCGGCGCGGGCGTCCGCCTCGGAGGGCGCCACCCCCTGCTCGCGGGCGTCGTGGGCGAGCTGGTCTGCGATCGCGGCCATGTCCTCGTCGTTGAGCTGCGGGCGCAGCACCGCGAGCACGGGCAGGTAGTCCTGGGCGGGCACCCCGTTGGGGTAGTCGGCGCGCAACCAGTTCATCACCCGGGCCACGTAGCCCGGCTGCCGGGGTGGTTCGTCCTGGCTCGCACCCGCGAGAGGCCACCCGGCGCGCGCGAGCTCCGCGGCGACGTCGCCCAGCTGTTCCGCGGAGGCCGCGGCGGGCCCCAGGAGGTCTCCCGCCGGGATGTCCAGGGTCTCGAGCAGCCGCTCGGTGCGGTGAGGGCCCACCGTGCGGGCCAGCAGCTCCGCGAGCGCCACGTGCTGCTCCGGGGGAACACCGTGGGGGTAGGCGGCGCGAATGTGGTCGAGTGCCGCATCGAAGGTCATCATCCGAACACCGAGATCCCTAGGTAGTGGTCCAAGCTCTTGCGGGTGATCCACAGGACCCCGATCACCACGGCAGCGAGCACGATCGCAAAGCAGAGTACCGCCCCGGCGAGCGCCAAGGGTTTGCGGCGGGCAACGCCGTCCGGGCCGGGCTCGGGGGTGGCCCGGCTCCACAGGGTGATGCCCACCGTGAACAGCGCGGGCAGTCCCGCCCCGAAGCACAGCCCGGCGAGCAGCACGGCGAGGACAGATCGGGCCATCTCGACAATCATGAGCGGGCCACCTCCGGGGCGTCGGCGCGGTCGGAGTCGGCGGGGACCACGGAGTGCGTGTCCTCGTCCCAGTCAGCGTTCACGTTGTGGCGGTCCACCTTCTGGTGCCGGGACCGCGCGAAGATCACGGCGGAGGCCACCACCAGCAGCAGGAAGATCACCACGGCGCCGGACAGCCCGCCCACGGCCCGAGCGATGATGAAGCACACCGCGCCCACCACGGCCGCGGCGGGCAGGGTGAGCAGCCACCCCACGACCATGCGCCCGGCCACACCCCACCGCACGCGCGCGCCGGGCTTGCCCACGCCCGAACCCAGGATGGAACCGGTGGCCACGTGCGTGGTGGACAGCGCCATGCCGAAGTGGCTGGAGGTCAGGATGATGGCCGCCGAGGACGCCTCGGCCGCCATGCCCTGCGGCGGTTCGATCTCCACAAGGCCCTTGCCGAGCGTGCGGATCACGCGCCAGCCGCCCAGGTACGTGCCCAGGGCGATGGCCACCGCGCAGCTCACGATGATCCACACCGGCAGCCCGCTGCTCTCGATTCCCTGGACGCTGAGGCTGCCGTGGGCGATCAGCGCCAGGGCAATCACGCCCATGGTCTTCTGCGCGTCACCGGTGCCGTGGGCCAGGGACACCAGCGACGCCGTTCCCACCTGTCCCCAGCGGAACCCCCGGTCCCGGTGCGCCTGGGACGCCGCGCGGCCGATGAGGTAGACCAGGGCGGTGCCCACGGCGGCCACGCACCCGGCGATGAACGGCGCCAGCGCGGCCGGGACGAGGATCTTCTGGACCACACCGGCCCAGTTCACGCCGGCCACGCCCAGGGAGGCGAGCCCGGCCCCAATCAGCCCGCCGAACAGCGCGTGGGAGGAGCTGGAGGGCAACCCGAACAGCCACGTGGCAAGGTTCCAGAGGATGCCCCCGATCAGCCCGGAGAAGATGAGGGTCAGGGCAATGGTGGGGTCCAGCCCGGAGACGAGTCCGCCGTCCTTGGTCTGGATGAGCAGCACGTCCTTGGTGACCGTGGTGGCCACTTCCACCGACAGGAACGCGCCCACCAGGTTCAGCACCGCGGACAGGGCCACCGCGGTGCGGGGCGTGAGCGCCCCGGTGGCGATGGAGGTGGCCATCGCGTTGCCGGTGTCGTGGAATCCGTTGGTGAAGTCGAAGGCCAGAGCGGTCACGACCACCAGGCCCAGGATCACCAGTTCAGCTGTCATGGTCCCAGGATGACGGCCCCGGGCGCCGCACACCAAACTCGCCCCCAGGACGGCCCCGAGGAGCATGCGACGGGCAACCAGTTCATGCACACGAACAGGAGCGTTGGGCGCGTCTGAACCCGAGAGCATACTCTCCCCATGACCTCTGACTCCCACCACGGACCGGGCTCCGGCGAGACCTGGCACGAGCGCTCCCCGGCCACGGGAACCGGCGAGCTGCCCATCCTCAGCCCGCGTCCGGATCCCCAGACCCACCGGGGCTACGCCCACGGCACGGATCCGCGGCGGTGGCGGATCCTGGCGGTGCTGCTCGTGGCCATCTTCATGTCCCTGGTGGCTGTGAGCATCATCAACGTGGGGCTGCCCTCCATCCAGGAGGGGCTGGGCGCCTCCGAGTCCCAGCTGCAGTGGATCCTCTCCGGCTACGCGCTGACCTTCGGGGTGGTGCTGGTGGCGGGTGGCCGCGCCGGGGACGTGTTCGGGCGCGGGTTCCTGTGGATGCTCGGGGTGGCCATCTTCACGCTGTCCTCGATCGCCGCGGGCCTGGCCCCGGATCCCACCATGCTGATCGTGGCGCGCTTCGTGCAGGGGGTGGGCTCCGGGCTGCTCAACCCTCAGGGCGTGGCCATGATCCAGCAGTACTTCAAGGGAGCGGAGCGCGGGAAGGCGTTCGGCATGCTGGGCAGCGCCGTGGGTGTCTCCGTGGCCATCGGCCCGGTCCTGGGAGGTCTGCTGATCCAGACGGGCGGCGCGTCCGAGGGGTGGCGGTGGCTGTTCGTGGTGAACGTCCCCGTGGGCGTCGTCGCGCTTGTGCTCGCGTTCCTGTGGTTCCCCCGCCCGCTGCTGCGCGGGCCCGAGGGCACCACCATCCGCCACGCCCTGCGGGAGATGGACCCCACGGGTGCGGTGCTCCTGGGCATCGCGCTGCTCGCCACCCTGCTTCCGTTCATCGAGGCCGGCTCCCCCGGCACGAGCCCGTGGGTGTGGGCCCTGCTCGCGGTCGCCGCCATGTTCCTGGCCCTGTGGATCGCGTGGGAGAAGCACTTCAAGGCCTCTGGGCACCAGCCCATGGTGGACCTGAACATCTTCAGGGTCAGCAGTTTCCTCAACGGCACCCTGCTGATCTCGCTGTACTTCCTGGGCATCACGAGCGTGTGGGTGCTTGTCACCCTCTACATGCAGAAGGGGCTCGGCCACACCGCGCTGGCCGCCGGTTGCGTGGGCCTGCTCAACGCCCTCGCGAGCGCGGTGGCCTCCAACCTTGCCGGCAGCCGCGTGAACCGGATGGGCCGCAAGATCGTGGTGCTCGGCATGCTCAGCGTGGTCGTGGGCCTGCTGCTGAGCATGGCGGTGATCCTGCTGCACGACTCATGGCACATCAGCGAGTGGTGGCTCGTGCTCACCCTGGGCTTCGTGGGTTTCGGCCAGGGCGCCGTGGTGAGCCCCAACCAGACACTCACGCTCGCGGAGGTGCCGCTCGAGTACGCGGGCAGCGCCGGTGGTGTGATGCAGACCGGCCAGCGCGTGGGCACCGCCGTGGGCATCGCCATGATCACCGCGGTGGCGTACGGAGTGATCGCCGACCAGGGCTGGTCCGTGGGCATCGCGGCGGGACTGGGCGTTGTGGTGCTCGTGGTGCTCGTCGCCCTGGCCGTGGCCCTGCGGGACATGCGCCACCGCGCCCGGCAGGACTCCCGCGCCTGAGTCACGGCGCGCACACCACGACGACGCCGGAGCGCTCACCCCCCCCGGGGGGCCGCGCTCCGCACTCTCCCGGTGGTACGACGACGCCGCCGCGCCCTCCCAGCCCCGGCCCCCGGCAGGCGGGAGCGTGGGGCGCAGAGGTGGCGCGGCGGCGTCGTGAACCGGGATGCCTGCCGGGTCAGCCCTTCTTCAGGGTGATCTGCCAGCTGGCGTCGCCCTTCTCCACGAAGTCGGTGACCTCGTGGCCGTCCGTGGCTGCCCACTGCGGGATGGCCTCGGTGGCCTGGGTGCAGTCGAAGTCGATCACCAGGTGGTCGCCGGTCTGCAGGGTCTGCATGACGTCCTTGGCCTCGATCAGCGGGAACGGGCACACGGCACCGAGCGAGTCCAGAGCGTAGTAGCCGTCGCCCAGGCCCGTGAGCTTCTTCGACGGTGCACCTGCCGGGTCCTTGACCATGAGCGCGGTGGGTGCCGCGGCGAAGCCCGAGAACACGTTCGCACCCGCGGTGCGGGGAGCGCCCGCGGTGGGGGCGGCGTCGATCGAGTTGTCGTCCGGTGCGGTGGCGTCCACCGTGTGGTCCAGGCTCTGGGCGGTGGAGTAGGTGCCGTCTTCGCCGGTGGCGGGCTGCGTGACGGTGGGCTTGAGCCAGATCTTCGTGGCCACGGCCACGCCCAGGGCGATGAACAGCAGCGCGATCCAGCCCTGGAACGTGAACAGGCTGGTCTGGACCATGCCGTTGCCCACGGTGCAGCCACCGGCCAGGGCCGCGCCCACACCCATGAGCAGGCCGCCCGCGATGGAGCGCACCGTGGTGGTGGCGTCCGGGACGCGCACGCGGAACTCACCCGTGGACTTGGCGGCGATGAACGAGCCCACCAGGATGCCGAGCACGAGCATCACGCCCCAGTCCAGCTTCCCGTCCGCTCCGGTGACCAGGAAGTTCAGCAGGTTGGCGGTGGGAGTGGTGATGCCCAACCCGTCATTGCGGCCGGTTGCGGCGGACAGCGGCCACGCGATGACGCCGATCAGACCCACGAGCGCGCCGGCGGTGTAGACGTGCAGGGGCTTCTTCCATGCGGGACGGCCGTTCAGCCGTGCGGGATTCACGGTGTTCTTCTCGCGGTTGAGGAAGTGGCGCACCATCACACCGGTGACCGCGGCCAGGACGATCACGAACAGCCACGGGGAGACGCCCAGGGCACTGGGGATGGTGGTGAGCCCGGTGTCCCACTGCTTCATGCCGGAGTTGAAGTCCTTGAGCACGCCGGTCTTCATGGCGGACGCGGACAGCGCGTACATGGCCAGCGCGATCCACGAGCCCACGAGGCCCTCGCCGGAGCGGTACCACGTGCCGGAGGCGCACCCGCCGGCCAGGATGATGCCCACCCCGAACATGAACCCGCCCACGACCACGGCCAACGGCATGAACGAGGGGTAGTCGGGGGAGATCACCCCGAGGGTGGTGAGCGCAGCGAGCCCCACGGCGTGCACCGTGATCACCACGAGCAGAGCCGTGAACGTGCGCCACGAGCGCTGCAGGAAGATATCCCGCAGCATGCCCGTCACGCAGAAGCGCCCGCGCTGCATCACGATGCCGAGCACGGCACCGAGGACGAGTCCGGAAAGGATCATGAGTGTGTACCTGGTTCCTGTGCGCCCGGGAGAGCGCACGTGTCAGAAATGGTTGACGGGGGAAGGACCACTACTGAACTACGCTCGGGCGCCGAGGTCCAGGGAGGTGTCACACGGCGCAACAGTGGGCCCAAGTTTGCTGCCCGAGTCAATGTTCCAGACTGAGGTATGCAGTCCACCCCCGCACCACCCCCGAGCAGGCTCCCGGCGACCACAACGGCGTCGTGATCCCCGCGGACACGCATTTTGGGATCAGATGCACCGGCGGGCCCACCGCGCCCGCGTGGTCCGGGGCGTGTGCCAACAACTGTGCCACCCAGCTGATCGGGGGAGATGACTCAAGCCGATCACCCGGAGCAAAACTGAGGTTTTGTCGGCCATGATGAGAGGCCCCTGCTCAACACCGCCTTGAGCGCCTCCCCCACCCGCCCCACCGACATCGGCACCTGCCCGAACACCGCTCTGGGGATCGGGCAGCGGCACAACTCCGCCGTGCGAGACTCGTCCCAGTCCACGTAGACGTACCAGCCGCCCTCGTTGTCGCCTCGGACCTCCGCGGGGTCGACCTCCACACCGTCCACCTCGAACGCCGTCCGCCGCACCCTCCCCACCGCGCACAGCTCCTGCCGTTTGGACAGGTATGCCCAGATCACGTCTCCCGCCTTCATGGTGCGGAAGCCCGTGCGCAGGCACCAGCGGTCGATGGGCTGCGAACGCCCGATGGCCTGCCACACCTCGGTGGCGTCCTCCCGGGTGCGCCAGTCCGCGGGCATGTGCTCCGCGTGGGCGGCGGGGTTGATCGGCAGGAACCAGTGGACGTCCTCGCTCATCCTCGCCCCACCCACGAGTCCGCGGGCCCGTCCGCCAGCAGCGCGTCGTACCCCTCCCGGAACGTGGGGTACCGCCACTCCTCGCGGGGCACCAGGGCGTGCACCAGCTCCCCGTCCACGACCTTCCCGAGCGGCCCCTCCCCCGGCCCGGAGTCGTCCGGGGGCACGGGCACACCCAGCCGGTGCGCGAGGTGCGCGGCCACGTCACCCAGCAGAGCGGCGTCGTGGTCCACGGCGTGCAGCAGCCGCGGGAGCCGGGAAGCAGCCGACGACGCCGCCGGGCCGCCTCCCCCCGCGACCGTCCCGTTCTGCGGGACGTCCGTTCGCTCACTCTCTGCAGCACCGCCCCCACCGGTGGTCAACGCCCGCTCGCCCGCCACGGTGCCGCGCTCCAGCAGCGTGGCCAGGACCGTCACGAGGTCGTCCCGGTGGATGCGGTTGGTCACCCGCCGGTGGGCCAGGGGCGCCCCGCGGCGCACGCGCTCGACCATGGACGTGCGCCCCGGACCGTAGATGCCCGCGGGCCGCACGATCACGCGGTCCGGGAACAGCTCCGCCGCCAGCTCCTCCGCCGCGAGCAGCACGTGGGCGGTGGGCCGCTGCGGATCGGGCGGGGTGTCCTCGGTGACGCGTTCGCCGTCGCCACCGCCCAGCACGCCCGTGGAGGACACCAGGACCACGAGCGGCTCCTGCTCCCCGAGCGCGCGCCGCAGCCCACGCAGGCCGCCCAGGTAGGTGTGCTCGTAGCCGGCGACGTCGTGGCCGTCCGACGTGAGGGTCACCACCACCGCGTCGACCGCAGGAAGCAGCGTGTCCCCGGGCTCGGTGAGGTCCAGCGAGAGGCCGGTGAGCGGCGCGGGCAGCCGGTCCGAGTGGCGGCGCACGCCCGTGGCCGCCCACCCCCGCTCCACCAGTCGCAGGCCCAGCGCGGTTCCCACGTCCCCGCAACCGGCCAGCAGAACGCGTCGTGATTTCGTCCCAGTCATGCCCCCACCCTGCCACGCGGCTCCGCGCGGACCACACCGCAGGGTGTCGAACAAAATGTCGTCACCCCACTTATCACCGCTCCGGGAACGGGCTACGCTGAGAAATCCCAAGCCTCGCATCACCTCGTCGGCCCTCCGGGCCTGAATGGAGATCGCACCATGATCATGAAGACTCTGCACGATGTCGGCATCCGCTCCGAGTACGCCTACGCTGCGGGCATGGGCTCGATCGCCTTGTCCTTCGTGTCGTGGGGAATCTCGCGTCTCAAGAGCGACGACTCCAAGGCCCAGTCGGACCGCTGGGGCATCTTCGTGGGCCACTGGGCGCCCACCTTCATGAGCGTGGGCCTGGCTCTCGCCCAGTACGAGCAGACCCTCGAGAACAAGAAGAAGTAGCCACCGACCCCGCAGCCACTCGGCGCAGAAGAACCGCCCCGCACCTTCGTGGTGCGGGGCGGTTCGCCTGTCAGCGGCTGCCCGGTGCGGTGCTCAGTGCCCGTAGCCCTGGGACTGCTCCTCCGTGCCGGCCTGCTCCTCGAAGAACTCCTGCTGCTCCTGGGTGTTCGCCTGCTCGGCGGCCTTCTGGCGCTGCTCGTCAGTGTTCACCTGGCTGACCGACTCGGTGTTCTCGTCCTGCGGGTTCTTGCCCATGGCTGCGCTCCTTCGCGGTTGCGTGGTGCGCCGCCCCGAGCTCCGCGGCCCGGACGACGGCGCCGTGCCCCGAGCATCCTCACCTCACCGGGTCGTGTCAATGGGGGCGATGCCGCCCGTTCGCCACGGGGCGTCCGCGAGCGCGCGCTGCACCCACACCGTCACGGGCCCAGGGGCCCACGCACCCACACCGTGGATCTCCCCCACGGGCCGGGCACCCCGCAGGGCGTTGGTCACAAACACCTCCGACGCCCCAGCGATGTCCGTGAGAGTGATGTCTTGTTCACGGACCTCGTACCCGGCGGCCCGCAGGGTCGGGAGCACCCGGGCGCGCATCGCCCCGGGCAGGATCCGGCCGTCAACGGGCGGGGTGGTGACCACGCCAGCGCGCACCACGAACACATTTGCACGCCCGGTCTCCAGCACCGTGCCGTCCTGGTCCACCAGCAGCGGATCGCACACCGGGGACCACGGACCGGGTGTCGTGTCCAGGGCGCGGCGGTCCGCCCACTTGTGGCGGCCCCACCCGCCGGGCACCACCACCGGGTGCAGCACCCACGGATCCACGGGAGGGGCCGCGCCGGGAGGGTTCAGCGGGGCGTGGGTCATCTCGAGACACAGACTCCCAGCGTCCGGAACTGCCGTGACCCGCAGCCGGTGCGGGCCATCCAATCCGGCGGCACGCTGGAGGACCTGCTCTGCGAGCGCGCCCGGCAGCTCATGGGAGAAGCACGCCCGCACGCTGCTCCCGAGCCTTGCCAGGTGCTCCACCAGCTGCTCGGGACGCCCCTCGCGGACGAGCATCGTGGTGAAGACCCCCAGGGAGGGGTCGGGGGTCGAGCGGATCACGGGCGCGTCCCTCAGCGAGGCTGCCGCGCGCGACGGCGCCCCACCGCCTCCCACGCACGCCGGGGTCGCCACCTCCGAGGACTCCGCGTGCTCACGCCACTCCCGGGACAGCTCGGGCCCGAAGCGGGCGCCGACCGCATCCAGCAGCGGGGCGGCCTTCACGAGGGTCTCGAACGCCTCCCCGTCCGGGTCCGAGTCGGCGACGATCCCGCCACCCACACCCAGGCGCACCGTGGCGCCCGAGAACTCGAACGTACGGATGGCCACGTTCATGGCCAGCCCCGCCACGGGACTCGCGTACCCGATCCCACCGGTGTAGACGCCCCGCGCGGTGGTCTCCAGGGCGTTGATGATCTCGGTGGCCCTGACCTTCGGCGCCCCCGTGCACGAACCGGGCGGGAACGTGGAGCGCAGGAGGGCGGCGTCGTCGAGCCCGGGGCGCAGCGTGCCGTGGACATCCGCGACCAGGTGGTGGACGCCCGTGTGCGGCTCCACGCGCGGCACGGCGGGGCTCAGGACGGAGCCGGGGACGCACACGCGGGAGAGGTCGTTGCGCATGAGGTCCACGATCATCACGTTCTCCGCGCGGTTCTTGACGGAGGCGTGCAGCTCGCGGGGGTCCGAGTCCGCGGGCGCGGTGCCCTTGATCGGGGAGGTCAGCACGTCGCGGCCGGTGCGGCGCAGGTAGAGCTCGGGCGAGAAGCTGGCCACCGCGCCGCCCGGCACGCGCAGGAACGCGGCGAAGCGCGGGCGCAGCCGCTCGTGGCCCGCGCAGAACAGGTCCAGCGGGTCTCCGTCGAAGCCCGCCGTGAGCTCGCGGCAGATGTTCGCCTGGAAGATGTCCCCGTCCCGGATGTGCTCCAGCGCGCGCCGCACGGCCTCGGCGTGGGCCTCGCCGGTCACGGCGGCTTCGAACGGCCCGCACCGGTACGGGCGCGGGGCGCACACCCCGGATGACGACGCCGCGGGGCCGGGCACCGCAGGCCCGTCCGGTTCCGGAGGGGAGCCCTTCGTGCCGCCCAGGGTGGCGTCCCTCGGGGGTGGGGCGGCATCCAGGGGCGGCGCCGGAAGGTCGTGCCCCGCGGCCGCCGTCGAGGGACCCTCGCCGGCGAGCGTCCGTTGCACCGCGGCCATCGTCTCGGCCACCCGGGCAGGGTCCGCTCCGGGAAGGGACTCGCAGAACCAGCGGTCCGCGGCGTCGTCGTGCACCAGGACGTGGTCATAGTGCGCGAGGTGGTGCTCCGGCAGGCCGCCCGAGCGCGGAGGGGCGGGCGGGAGCGACTCGAGGCGACGCGAGAGCTGGTAGCCGAGGTAGCCGATCCACCCGCCGCCGAACCGGGCGGGATCTTCGGCGGCGCGGCCGAGGGCTGGGGGGCCGAGGCCGCTTGCACCTGGTGTGGCGGGGGCACAGAGGGCGTGGGCGGGAGCGTCGAGATCGTGCCGGTTCCTGCCCGCGCTGGGCGGTGCGGCGCCCTCCGCGGTGCGCACGGCGTCGTCGTCCCCGGAACCCAGTGCGGCGAACGGGTCCTCGTCCGCACCCACCACGCGCGTGGGCCGGACGCCGATTACCGCGTCCCCGTGCGCCCAGTCGCCGAGCAGCGCCGCGAGTCCGGGCTCGTCGCGCAGCGCGCGCAGCATCTGCACGGGACTCACGCGGTGCGGCAGGGCGGTGCGGGGCACGGGTTCCTCTCGAGGGCGGGGCTGGTCGAGCCCATGATACGAACCCACCGCCCCGCGCGGGTGCGCGGAGCGGCGGGTTCGACGAGGCAGGGGCGGGTGGCAGCGGCGTCGCCGTCCCGGGGGGGGCACCCGCGGGGCACGACGACGCCGCGCGCTCAGTCCTCGGGCGCGGCCTCCAGGGCAGAGGCGTGGTGCGCGGCCTGCGAGCCGGTCTTCTCCGACTCGACCTCGTGCACCGGATCGTCGTCCGTGGCCTTGAACGTCTGACCCTTGAACTCGAACTCGTCCGTGTGCGTGGACCGGACCGTCCCCTGGGTGGGCCCCTGCGGGGTGTTCCACTGGACGCGGTCGCCCGTGCTGAACGCCATGGTGTGCCTCTCCTCAGTGGTGCGCGGTGATCAGATCTTCACGACCATCTTGCCGGTGTTCGCGCCCTTCATCATGTCGATGAAGGCGTCCACGGCGTGGTCCAGGCCCTCCACCACGGTCTCGTCGTAGGCGATCTTCCCGGAGGTGAACCACTCGGTCATCCGGGAGGTGTACTCCTCGGTGACGTCCCAGTGGTCACCCATGGTGAAGCCTTCGAGCATGAGCGAGTTCTTGATGATGTTGCCCATGTTGTCCGGGCCGCAGGGGCGCTCGGTGGAGTTGTACTGGCTGATCGCGCCGCACACCGCCACCCGGCCGTGCCGGTTCAGCACGTCGAGGGCCGCCTCGAGGTGGTCGCCGCCCACGTTGTCGTAGTAGACGTCCACGCCGTCCTCGCCCACGGCCTTCGCGAGCTGCTCACGGATGGGGGCGTCCTTGTAGTTGAGCACCGCGTCGAAGCCGTACTTCTCGGTCAGCAGCTTGGCCTTCTCGTCCGAACCGGCGGAGCCGATCACGTACGAGGCGCCCAGCTGCTTGGCGATCTGACCGGCCGCGGAGCCCACGGCACCGGCAGCACCGGAGACGAACACGCGGTCGCCCTCCTTCAGCCCGGCAATGCGGGTGAGCCCGGTGTAGGCGGTCATGCCCGTCATCCCCAGGATGCCCAGGTACACGGACAGCGGGGTGTCCGGGAGCTCCTGGATGGCGGTGAACTCGTCCGCGGAGCCCTGTGCGAGGTCCCGCCAACCGTACTGGTGCAGCACGGGGGTGCCCTCGGGCAGCTTCTCGGAGCGGGACTCGACCACGCGGCCCACGGCGCCGCCGGTCATGGTCTCGTTCAGCGCGAACGGCGGCACGTAGCTCTTCTCGTCCCGCATGCGGCCGCGCATGTAGGGGTCCACGGAGATGAACTCGTTGCGCACGCGCACCTGGCCGTCCTGCAGCTCGGGCAGCTCCACGGTCTCGGTGCGGAAGTTCTCGGGCTCGGGCCACCCCTCCGGGCGGGAGACGAGCTGGATCTGTGTGCTGATGGAATCGTTGGTAGCCATGTATGCATCGTGGCACGCCCGGACGCTTGCCGCAGCAAGGATTCGCGCCCAGCGGACGTTGCCCCCGGTTGCTCGTCACATGGGGCAGCCCAGGAGTAATTTACGCGCCCCACGGTGATTGCCGGCCCCGCACGGACCGGCTCCCGGGGGCACCCCGCGCGCGGCTCAGCCCTGACGAGCCTTCATGCGCGGGTTCTTCTTGTTGATCACGTAGGTCTTGCCCCGGCGGCGGACCACCTGCGAGCCGGGGATCTGCTTGAGGGAGCGGAGCGAGGTGCGGACCTTCACGGAGCTTCCTTTTTGCGAATAATTCTCATTCAGGAGAATAGCACGGCGGGCCGGCATCCACGGCCCGCTGCACCGGTTCGCCCTGCTGGGTCGTCAGGGGGAGATCCAGCGTGACGGTGGTGCCTTCCCCCTCCACCGACTCCAGGGCCACGGACCCCCCGTGCTGCTCCACGATGGTGCGCATGATTACGAGCCCCAGTCCCGTTCCGGGCACCTGCTGGGCCGTGGCGTTGGAGGCCCGGGTGAAGCTCGTGAAGAGGGACCCCACCTCTTTCTCGGGAATGCCCATCCCGGTGTCCGTGCACGTCAGGCGGACTCCCGTGCCACCGGAGGTGCGTTCCAGCGTCAGCGTGACCGCGCCGTGGGGCGGGGTGAACTTGATGGCGTTGCCCACCACGTTGGTGACGGCCCGCTCCAGACGGTCCCGGTCCCCGGACACGGGCCATGAACCGTCCGTGTCCGCGTGGACGGTCACCTCGCCCGCCGCGGCCTGGGGAACGAGATTGGTGACCACCCCGGACACGCACTCTGCGAGGTCCAGCACACGGTGGCGCGCCGAGCGGTTCTCCTGGTCCTGGTCCAGCTTGTTGATCAGCAGCAGGTCCTCGATCAGCAGCCGCAGCCGTTCCGTGTTGCGCCGCACCACTTCCAGCACGCGGGCCTGTTCCGGGCCGACACTGCCGAAGTCCCCGTCCTGGAGCATCTCCACATAGCCGCTGATGGACGTGAGCGGGGTTCGCAGCTCGTGGTTGGTGGTGGAGACGAACACGGATTTCTGGCGGTTGAGCTCCGTGAGCTGCTCCAGGGTGCGCTCCCGCTGCTCCACCACGTCCCGGGCCTCGCGGGTGAAGGCGTTGAAGGACGCGGCGAGGCCCACCACTTCAAGAGCGCCGTGGGAGGTTTCCGCGACGGCGTCATGATCGCCCGCACGCTGCCTCGCCACCGTGCGCTGCAGCGCGAGCAGCGGCGCCCCGAGGGCGCGGTCCGCGCGGCCCAGGGCGAGGAACGCCACCGCGATCGACAGCATCGCGGCAGTCACCACGGCGGCCGCGGCCAGGGTCATGGACCGGTTCAGATCCGCTCTGCGCTGCTCCCGCAGGCGGGAGGCGTCCGCCCGGACGTCCTCCAGTGTGCCGAGGGCCCGGTCCATGGCGGATGTCGTGAGGGGGAGGTCCAGAGATCTCCGCGGGGTGTCCCTCCCTGGTTCCCGGGTGAGGCCGAGCCACGTGTCCACGGACTCGTTCAAGGACCGCAGCTGCGGCAGCCGCCCGGCCGCCACCTCACCCAGGACGTCCTGGGCCGCAGCGAGGTCCGCCGTGGCCTCCGCGTACTCCCGCGCAAAGGTCCGGTCTCCGCTGACCGCGTAGCCGCGCGCGGCCGTCTGGGCACGCAGCAGCGTGGCCTCCACCTGGTGCGTGGCATCCATCAGGGGTGTGATGGTGGTGCGCGTGGTGGCCACGTTCAGCTGCACCGTGTGCAGGCCCCACAGCGCGGTGGCGCCGGTGAAGAGCAGTGCGAGGCACAACAGGGCGAGCACCTGCAGGAGGATGGCGCGCACCCCGCGGTGGCGGACACCGTCCCGCACGCGGGTCACTGCCGGGAAGCGGGCGCTCATCCGTCCACCTCCGTGAAACCCGAACGGGTCATGGTGCCCCACTGCTGGCGGCGCCCCAGCAGGGAGGCCACCCAGCCCTCCATGCGCCACCACGCCGTGAGCTGGCGGTAGCCCAGGTTCTCCAGCACGACGGCCCACAGCGTGATCCCGAGGTCCCGCCAGCGGGGGTACTTGTGGTAGCTCAACTCCTCGATGGTCACGGCGGCAAGGGTCACGATCATGGCGTAGGCGTAGGCCACGAGCATGAACAGCACGAAGTACTGCACCGTCACCAGGCCCAGGGCGAAACCGAGCGCGATGAGCACCAGTCCGGCCAGCTCCAGCAGGGGGGCGATGAGCTCGAAGAGCCAGTAGTAGGGCACGGCCACGAGCCCCAGCCGGCCGTAGCGGGGGTTGCCGAGCATGTCCCGGTAGGCCCACAGGGTCTCCCACAGACCCCGGTGCCAGCGGGCGCGCTGCCTGCGCAGCACGGGCAGGGTGCTGGGGACCTCTGTCCAGCAGATGGGCTCCGTGAGGAAGGTGACGCGGTAGGGCCGACGCTGTTTGCGGAACGTGCGGTGCAGGCGCATGACCAGTTCGAAGTCCTCACCGATGCTGCTGGCGTCCAGGCCTCCCACCGTCACGAGAGCATCCCGGCGGAAGACACCGAACGCGCCGCTGATGAGCAGCAGGGCGTTGATCCGGGACCAGCCTGCGCGCCCCAGGTGGAAGGCCCGCAGGTACTCCATCACCTGGATGTCCGCCAGGGGGTTGCCGGGCATCCGGACCTCCAGCACGCGCCCGCCCTTCACGCGGCACCCGTTGACGGCGCGGATCACTCCCCCGGCCGCCACCGTGGAGATCGGGTCCTCGATGAAGGGCCGGGACACCGCCAGCAGCGCCCCGGGGTCCAGGATGGAGTCCGAGTCCACGAACAGCACCAGGTCCTCGCGAGCCAGGTTGACGCCCACGTTGATGGAGTCGGAGCGGCCCGAGTTGCGCTTGCGCACCACGGTCAGCCGGGTCCGCCCGTCCCGTGGGACGTGGATGCTGGTGGGTGCCTCCCGCACCGGAACGTCCTCGGGCATCTGCCGGGACACCGGCACCAGGTCGAAGGCCCGGCGCAGCACCTCGAAGCCGTTGTCGGTGCTGCCGTCGTCCACCACGATCACTTCGTGGCGCGGGTGCTGCAGCGACAGGAAGGACTCCACGGCCACGCGGATGCCGACCTCCTCGTTGTGCATGGGTGCCACCACGCTGATGCCGGGCATGGTGCGGGAGCGGATCAGCTCCTCCCGCCCCGCAAAGGGGATTCGGCGGCGGTGGGCCACGAAGTCCACCGCCGCCAGGACGATCATCACCAGGTAGGACGTGTTGATCAGCAGGAAGTAGATCAGCACCGGCACCGCGATGAACGCCAGGATCGCGGCCACAGCGCCGCGCAGCAGCTCAAGCCACTCCACGGCCGGCCCCTCTCATGGCGCTCAGCTGCAGCGCGTAGTGGGCGGGGTGCACGGCGGGGGTCTCCCCGTCCAGGGCGCCCAGCAGCCTCTCCCGCCCGGCAGGGCCCAGTTCGGTGAGTGCCACCGCGGCCCGCTCCGCCAGCCGGGGCCGGGTGTCCTCGACCAGGGGGGCCAGGGCCGCCGCGGAGGCGGGCAGGCCCAGCCGTTCGAGGGACTCCACGGCGGCGAGCGCCACGCTCTCGTCCCGGTGGCGGGCGAACTCGGACAGGACGGCGAGGTCCTGCGCTCCCCCCACCCATCCCAGGGCGTCGACGAAGGCGGCGAGGGCACGGGGATCGGTCTCCTGCGCCAGGCGATCACGCACGACGGGAGCGGCACCCGGCACGGGGCGCACTCCGATCACGGTTGCCGCCACGTGGCGCACGGCGGGGTCCGGGTGCAGGGTGGCGTCCGCGATCACGGGTGCCGCGTCGTCGTCGAAGGCGCACAGGGACTCCACGGCCACCCAGCTGGGCAGTCCGCGGGGACGACGCCGCGGGGCCACCGCGCGCAGCACGGCGCGCGCCGCGGAACCGTCGCCGAGCAGCGCCAGGGCACGGGCGGCGGCAACCACCACGTCCGCGGAACGGTCCTGGAGCAGGGGCAGGAGCCGGGGCGCGGACTCGCGGGCGCGCATCAGGCCGAGGGTCCAGGCGGCGTGGGCGCGGCGCACTGCACTGTGGGAGGAGAGCCCCGCGAGGGCCCACTGGGCGCGCCCGTGGGCTTCGAGCACCCGGGCCAGGGCACGGGCGGGTTCCCCCCTGACCTTGGAGAGCATCGCGGAGACGGCGCGGTCCACCACCGGCACGCGGCGCCGGGGCACCGCGGTCAGGCGGCGCAGGGCGGAGGCGTCGTCGTCCTCACCAGATGCGACCTCGAGCATTGCGGGGCGCAGCTCACCGAGCAGCTTCGCGTCCCGGCGCTCACGCCACTGCCGGCCGGCACGCGATCCCAGGACAGTCGCGAGGAGCAGGACCGCGGCCCACACCAGGACCCACAGCGCCCAGGACAGCAGCTGCGCGGAGACCACCGTGGGGGTCACCACCGCGGGGTCACCGGCCCCGGCCGAGGAGGCTGTTCACACGGTGCAGCAGCTCACGGGGACTGAAGGGTTTGGTGACGTACTCGTCCGCGCCGGTGCTGTACCCGTCGTCCACGTCCGTGTCACGGGCGCGGGCGGTCAGCAGGAGCACCTTGACGCTGCTCAGCCGCTCCGTGGCGCGGATCTGGCGCAGCACGTCCAGTCCGCTGAGACCGGGCATCATGACGTCCAGCACCACGAGGTCCGGGATGGCGTCCTCCAGCGCGCCCAGCGCAGCGGTGCCGTCCTCCACCGCCCGGACCTCGTATCCCGCCTGCTGCAGTTTGAAGACCACGAGGTCGCGGATGTCGGGGTCGTCGTCCGCAACGAGGACGGACGGGTGTTCAGGGCTCACGAGGGCGCTCCGTGTGTCTGGGGGGATGGACACGCTCCGGGTCCGCGGCAGCGGAGGAGATGAGGCCAAGAGTATTCGAATACATGCAGGTTGGTGGGAGGTGACACTTCGCGCGGTGGAATCAGCCGCGGGGCTTCATCTCCTTCTCCACGACCCACTTGTGGTTGGTCATGGTCATGCCGTCCGCCTTGTAGTCCACCATGTAGACGGTCTGGGTGGTGGAGGAGGCAACGGTGCCCGTGGCGCCCTTCATGCCGGGCATGTGGTCTGCCTCGATGGTGACCTCGGTGCCGTCCGCGAGGCGCTCGGAACCTGCGTCCTGGAGCTCCTCCTGGACCACCCACCTGTGGTTGGTGACCTCGGGCCCGCCGTCCGTGGGGGTGTAGTTCACGGCGTAGGCCACGGTCTTGTAGGCGCCCACCACGGTCGCCGGGGCGCCCTCCATGCCCTCCATGTGGTCGGTGGTCAGTGTGACCTGTGTGCCCACGGGGTAGGTGGGCTTCTCCGCGGCGGCGATGCCCTCCGGGGCGGGGCCGCCGTCCATGGCGTGCATGTGCTCCTGCCCGTGCTCGTGCCCGCCCTGGCTCGCACTGGGCGTGCCACTCGCGGAGGACGACGTCGCCTGGCTCGTCGCGCTGGAGGTCGCGCTGGTCTCGTGGCCCTCGTGGGCGGAGTGGTCCGCGGAATCGGAACCGGCGGAGCAGGCGGTGGCGGTCACCAGGATGGCGAGACCGGCGAGGGTGAGGGAAAGTCGACGCATGGGGAGGATCCTTTCTGCGGGCCCGCCCGGGTTGCTGGGCCCCGGTACGGGCGGGTTTCTGGTGGGAATGCGCGGTGGCAGCGGGCCCCGCTGCGGCGGTTCCCTACAGCAGGGTGCCGAGGGAGGCGACGAAGCCGCCCAGCATGAACGCGCTGATGCCGTACGCCAGGGGGCGGTTGTCCATGGGGCCGCCGCCGGAGGCGTGGTGGGTGATGGCGTGGCCCTTGCCGCGGCGCAGCAGGGCCTTGTTCACGGGGTATGCCGCGAAGTACGCGATCACGAGGGACAGGGCCATGGAGCCCCAGAAGAGGGCGTCCAGCAGGCCGGCGTCCATGGCGCCGGGGACCAGCCACATGACGAGGTTGTCCACGACCTCCATGGTGAGGATGGAGACGGTGTCCGCGGCGAGCACGAGGCGCAGGGCCTGGCCCACACTGATGCCCGAGCGCAGCAGGGGCAGGGAGGACAGGGCGTAGCCGAACACGAAGGACAGGGCGATGGCCACGGCGGTGCCCGCCACGTTGTCCCAGCCGAACACGGTGGAGAGGATCAGCCCGGCGATCTCACCGATGGAGCAGCCGGTGAGGCAGTGGAGGGTGGCGCTGGCGGCCATGGGGGACATGTCGTGGCCCGAGTGGTCGGAGGTGGTGTGGTCGTGCATGTCGCGACCCGCGTGGGGGTCGGGATGGTCGGTGGAGTGGGTGGTGGCGGACGTGTTCATACCATCGACTATATACCCTATGGGGGTATTGCGCCGCGGTCCTCTTCACGTGTGGGGATCGGGTACTGGCGCAATCATCTCTACACTGTGCATATCGCAATTGGCTGCATGAACCCACTCGTACCTCAAGGCGGTTTCACATGACATCCCCTAATGCTCGACCCACTGAAGTTCCCACGTGGCCGGAGCTCCTGAGGCCCGTTTTATCGGTCATGGCATCCGGGGAGAACCTGCACCGCAAAGACATATTTGATCGCGCCGCCGAGGCTGCCGGATTGAGTGACGTTGCCAAGAACGAACAGTTGAACACGGGTGGTCTTCGTTACGAACAGCGCATGCAGTGGGTATTGAGTCATTTATCTCGCGCCAACCTGGTAGACCGCCCCGCGCGGGGGTACTACCGGCTTAATGATGCGGGACGGGCATGGTCCGAAGAACATCCGAGGGGCATGACATTCAGAGAGGCCAACCAATACTTCAAGCCGTTCTGGAGCCCTGAGGTTTCGAAGCAGCCGGACACCACGACAGTGCCCGAGGCGGCAGAGCTGGACCCCCTTGAAAAAATCGATGAAGGGATTGACCAGATCACAGCCAAGACAGCAGAAGATCTCTTGGAACGCCTGCGCGGCACCCACCCCGATTTCTTTGAGGAGGCGGTCGTGCAGGTGCTTTTGAAAATGGGGTACGGCGGGGTGGGCAAGCGGGGGCGTCGCATTGGCGGGTCTGGAGACGGAGGTGTAGACGGGGTCATTGACCAGGACCCTTTGGGTCTCGATCAGATCTACATCCAAGCCAAGCGCTACGCAGAGAGGAACACCGTAGGCCGGGAGGCAATTCAAGCCTTCGTAGGGGCACTTCATGGTAAGGGCGCGACCAAAGGTATCTTTATCACCACGAGCACATTCACCGCGGGCGCAAAGGAGTACGCCGCAGCAGTCCCTTCTCGGCCTATTCTTATTGACGGCGTGCGCCTGGTGGCCTTGATGCTGAAGTACCGGGTGGGTGTACAGGTGAGGCAGACCTTCGACGTCTTAGCCGTTGACGAGGATTTCTTCGCATAGCGATCTCCGCACATCTGCCGCAACCCAAAGGCAGCACACGTCCAGCCTTCCGAACCTTCAATTACCACAACAGGCTCGGCGATTAGCCGTCTTTACCCCCGCTCATAGATGCGAACACTGTATCGGCGAAAGCATCATTATGGAACCGTGAAAATGCACCCCGCCCTTTCCGCAGTTGGCCCAGCGCCAGTGATCGTGCAGCGCGCAGGACACCGGGGATCCGCAGCAACTCGGGGACGGCATGGAAACCCTCCAGTTCAACCGACCTCACCGTGCCCGCTGAGCGGTAACGCCCGTGGGTGGTGACGAGTGCGGTGATCTCGGCCGGCAGATCCCCGTGGGGCCCTATGTTGAGAACCGTGTAGGGCACCCACTCACCGGCATCGCCCCTCCACTCCCCCAGGAACAGCACTTCCACGCTGTGGATGCTGAGGGTGGCCAACCGTCGATTCCGTGGGCCCTTCGAGGTGTGTGGCATGGCCGTCAAGGTCCAGGACGTTCCCTCCCCCACATCCGGCGACGGGATGACCGCGCTGATATAAGCCGCCACGGTAGCCACCACGGCATCACCCTGAGGGTGACACATGAGCTGGTCCAGCTTGTTCCGCGAACGCAACCTGCGGCGCGCAAGGGCGATTCTTTGCGGGTCGACGCGCAGTCCCGTGTAGTCCTCATCCGCTGTCAGCCACTCCGCCTGGGCCTGCTTGTCGATCAGCACGTCCAGACGTGAACTCCCGAGCGGCTGTGAGAGGAGCAAGAGGTTGCGTAGGAGGACCCCGTCAGCTTCTCGCGCGGACACGACGGCGCGTTCCATCCGGTCGAGATCCTCTGCAATAACCGGCGCGAACCTCACGGACACGATGTCCGACCACCGTCGGCGATGGTCCATGAAGCGGCGAGGGAAATTCACCGTCTTGCCCACGTACTCCTCGCCATTGGCAAACACGAGGACATAGATTCCAGAGGTGAGCCCCGCGTCGAACAACGCAGAGGCCTTAACTCCGGTGGGGGCGTCCCACTCTTTGAAATGTAACGGCGAGGATTCCATGGATCGACTCTAAGAGAGGGCACCGCCCGGCGCAGAGGCAACGACGCACGCCCAACCGGCCCCACGGCGTCGTCGCCCCCGAAGCAGCCGCGCAACAGAAAGGGGGCCCGCGGCACACGCCACGAGCCCCCCAAAAGAGCGACCGTCAGTCCACCGCGAGCCGCCCCCGCTTCGCGTGCGGGTGCCGGCCGTGCACCGCGTGGTAGAGCAGCGCCGCCACGACCACCAGCACCGCCAGCAACGTGTACATGGTGCCGAACCCGGTGGCGGAGAGCAGCAGGCCCAGGATCACGGGGCCGATGCCCACGCCCACGTCCATGAGCAGCAGCAGGGTGGAGATGCCGGTGCCCAGCTTGTGGGCGGGCACCGCGTTCACGGCGATGGCCTGCGCGGCTGGCATGAGCGTGCCGTAGCCCAGACCAGTCATGGCGCCGGCCACGACCACCTGCCAGTCCTGGTTCGCCACGGCCAGGATGCCCAGGGCCACCGCGAAGCAGATGAGGCCCAGGTAGACCACTACGTTGTCGCCGCGCTGGTCCTGCACCTTGCCCAGCACTAGGCGCATGATCAGCATGGCCACGGCGTACGCCACGAAGAACAGGGCCGCGCCGGTGGTGACTCCGCGGTCCTCGGCATAGGCGTTGAGGTAGGTGATCACGCCCGCGTAGCAGACGCCCACCACCAGCATGAAGGAGCCGATGGGCAGCACGGACGGGTGCGCGATGTCGCTCAGCGAGAACTTCGAGCGTTCCGCCTTCGCCTCCTGGTGCGCCAGCGGCTCCCGCAGGAAGATGCCCAGCACCAGGCCGAGCACCGCAGTGACCAGCGTGGTCCAGAACAGCCACGTGTAGTCCAGCGAGCCCACCAGGAACAGCCCCAGGGCGGGCCCGATCGCCGTCGCCAGCGTGGTGCCCAGTGCGAAGTACCCGGTGCCCTCGCCACGGCGGGAGTCCGGGATCACGGACTGCGCGATCGTCATCACGGCGGTGCTCGCGAACGCGTAGCCGAAGCCGTGGACCATGCGCACCGCGATCAGCACCGGCAGCGATCCCGCGGGCAGGTACAGCGCGCACGCCACCGCCACGACCACCAGGGCGATCAGCAGCATCCGGCGCCGCCCCAGCGCGTCCACCAGGTAGCCGGAGACCAGCCGCGCCAGGGTGGCACCCACCACGAACGCGCTGGACGCGAAGCCGCCCACCGCGTCCGACGCCGCGAAGCTCTTCACTGCGTACAGTGCCATGGTGGTGACCAGCATGTAGAAGGTCAGGTACTGCAGGAAGTTGACCACCCACGCCACCACGAACGTGGGCGTGACCAGCCGCTCGGGCCCCGCGGAGTGCGCCGGGCCGGACCTGCTGTGCTCCACGACCACGGGCAGCTGGCCGGTGGGTACGTGCTGCTGGGTGTCGACGGACACGGGCGCCTCCTGGGGGTCTCGGATTTGTATAGTGCAAAATACTACTCAGGGATTTGTACAGTGCAATTCCGGGGATCTGCGTCCCGTCCGTCCGTGACCCCCGTCTCCGTGTCCACCCCCGCCATGACGACGACGCCACCCCCACCCTGCGGCCCGCGCACCCCGCACGCGGACCGCCCACGAACGAGAGATGAAAGGATGGACCCGTGCAGAGCGAGGATTCCGTGAGCGAGCTGGTCTACGAGCACATGCTGCTCTCCCGATACGCCCTCCAGGGCGCGCCCCCGCAGTCACGCACCGAGGCGCTGGACCGCAGCTCCACCGTGCTCCTCGCCCGCCTGCAGGCCGGCGGCCCCATGAGCGTGGCCGAGCTCGCGCAGTCCTTCGGCCTGGACATCTCCACCGTCCACCGCCAGGTGGCCGCCGCCATGAAGAGCGGGCTGATTGAGCGCATCAAGGACCCCGAGGGCGGCGTGGCCCGCAAGCACCGCCCCACCGAGGAGGGCCTGCGCCGCCTCGAGGAGGAGTTCCACGCCCGCCGGGAGTCCTTCGAGCGCTTCACGCGGGACTGGTCCGCGGAGGACGTCGCCACCCTGGCCCACCTCACCCGCCGCTTCAACGAGAGCGTGGAGGCGAGCCTCGGCCACAGCTGGCCGCGCGACTACCCCACCGAGTCCTAGCGCACGACGCCGCCCGGGCCGTCCTCAGCACCCCTCCACCTCCGCGATCAGCAGCGCCACGTGCAGGGACGTGCGCGACTCCGGATCGTCCAGCGACACCCCCAGCCTGCGTTCCAGCCGGGCCAGCCGCCCGTAGAGCGCCGGGCGGGAGAGGTGGATCCGCTGGGCCAGCAGGCTCTTGTTCCCCCCGCACGCCAGGAACTGTGTCAGCAGCTCACGGTCCTCGCGGCGCTCGGCGTCCAGGATGCTCCCGAGCTCCGCCCGCGCGAACATCTGCACGCGCTCGTCACCCCGCAGCATCGCGAGCAGCCCGCGCAGCCGCACGTCCCGCGCTCGGAAGCACCGCCGTCGTGGGGTGCCGGACCGGGCGGCGTCGTCCTGTGCCGGACGGTCCACCGCGGTCCCGTCCGGCGAGGAGCCGACATCGACAGAACCGTCCCGTGCGAGCAGGGACACCGCGGCCTCCGCGATCATGCCTGCCTCGTCCAGTCGGGCGGCCGCGCCGATCATCCCCGACTCGAAATCGGAAACCCCCGCGAGCACCCGCCACGCTCCCCCCAGGCGCTGCTCCGCCACCGCAAGCACACGTTCCACCACGGCGTCCTGCGGGATGCGCGCGGCCAGCGGCACCAGCACGGCCACGGAGGCAGCGCCGAGACGGCCAGCGAGCGCCGCCGTGCCCTCCCGGCCCAGCGCCCACGCGAGCGCGTCGAGCACGGCGCCACCGCCCTGGTGCTCGCCCAGCGGGTCCGCCCCCGGGCGCTCCCAGCGCACGACCACCGGCAGCCACGCGGCCGGGGCCGCCTCGCTCAGCACCCCGTGGCGCAGCACGCCGATCCCGAGCTCGTGCGCGCGCCGCCGCGCGGAGTCCTCGTCCACGTTCCACGGGCGTCGCAGCTCGTGCAGCAGGGCGGTCTCCGCCTGCCGCTTCTCGTCCCGGCGGCTGCGCTCGGACAGCAGCGTGAGCGCCACCGCCTGCGCCGCCCGCTCCAGCACGGTGGCGCGCAGCGCGGGCCCGGCGCCCCGCGGCTCGGCGGACAGCCACCCGACCATCTCCCCCGCGACCACCACGGGAACGGTCCCCCCGTTGTCCCCCGGTGACGACGACGCCGCACGCCGCCACCACACGACCTCGGCGCCCAGCAGCCGCCCGGCTTCCGCCACGATCCGCTGGACCGGAGCGGCCTCCAGGGTCAGCTGGGTGAAGACCTCGTGGATGCGGCGGTCCGTCTCCAGCTGCTCGAGCTGACGTGCGGCGATCCGGCGATGTGCCTCCTGCGTGACGGCCACGAACCGTACCTGACGGCTCAACAGGTACACGGGCAGCTCCCGGTGGGCGGCCGCCGCGCGCAGCACCCGCACCACGGGCTCCCGCCCGGAGAGCACCTCGATCGCGAGCGCCACCGCCCCGGCCTTCTCGATCCCGTCGAGGAACGCGGCGGCGGCCTCGTCCCCGCGACCCTCGGCGAGCGCGGCGTCCAGGATCCGCACCGTGGAGAGCACGAACTCCCCGCCCTCCAGGAGCCCGGTGGCGTCGCTCGTCTCGATCACGTGCACCCACCGCACCGGCAGGCCCGTGGCAGCCGAGGCGCGTTCGGAGAGCAGCTGGGGATCGCCACGGCGGAACGGCTCCAGGGCGGCGACGCCCCCGACCGTGAGGGCGGCCGGATCGGAGCCGGTGGAGGCGGGGTGCACACCCGGGGCGGGGGCGGCGCGGTGCAAGTCGCGGGCGGGGGCGTGGCGAGGCGCTCCGGGACGGAGGGCGGCCTGGTCAGCAGGGGTCGCGGCGTCATCGACCGCAGAACGGCCGGTGAAGCCCAGGCCCGCGGTCGAGGAGGCGAGCTGCGCGCCCGGGGCGCGGTCGGCGTCGTCGTCCGGGGGCGGGCCCGGGACGCCCGGGCGGGAGGTGCGTGCCATGGCCACAGCCTAGGCCGCGGAGGGCAACACCCTGTCAAGAAGTCCAGGCCACAGGGTGACAGATCGTCTCTGGTGGCCCACCCCTCTGCGCTCCAAGGATGGAGACAGACGCCCCACGCCGGTGCCCTGCCGGGCGCCGCGGGGCCGGACAGCAGACCGCGAGGGAAGGACAGCCCGTGGAGACCATCCGCCACTGGATCAACAACGAGTACACCGCCGGAGCCCCGGAGGACCGCGACACCGCGGACGTGACCAACCCGGCCACGGGCGAGGTCACCGGCCGCGTGCACATGGGCACGGCGGCCACCGCGGACGAGGCCGTGGCCGCGGCGAAGGCGGCGTTCCCCGCGTGGCGGGACACCTCGCTGACCAAGCGCATGCAGGTCCTCTTCCGCTACCGCGAGCTGCTCAACGCGCGCAAGGAGGAGCTCGCCGCGCTGATCACCGCCGAGCACGGCAAGGTGCTGGACGACGCGCTGGGCGAGGTCACGCGCGGGTTGGAGGTCGTGGAGTTCGCGTGCGCCATGCCCCACCTGCTCAAGGGCGGCTACACCGAGAACGCCTCCACCGAGGTGGACGTCCACTCCGTGCGCCAGCCGCTGGGCCCGGTGGCGATCATCTCCCCGTTCAACTTCCCGGCCATGGTGCCCATGTGGTTCTTCCCCATCGCGATCGCCACCGGCAACACCGTGGTGCTCAAGCCCTCGGAGAAGGACCCCTCCGCCGCGAACTGGGAGGCCGAGCTGTGGAAGGAGGCCGGGCTGCCGGACGGCGTGTTCAACGTGCTCCACGGCGGCAAGCCCGCGGTGGACCGGCTGCTGGAGCACCCGGACATCGCCTCCGTGTCCTTCGTGGGATCCACCCCCATTGCCCAGTACGTGTACGAGACCGCCACGGCCACCGGCAAGCGCGTCCAGGCGCTGGGCGGCGCGAAGAACCACATGGTGGTGCTGCCGGACGCGGACCTGGACGTGGCCGCGGACAACGCCATCAACGCGGGCTTCGGCTCCGCCGGCGAGCGCTGCATGGCCATCTCGGTGCTCGTGGCCGTGGGAGACATCGCGGACGAGCTCGTGGCGAAGATCGCCGAGCGCGCCCGCACCCTGCGCACTGGGGACGGCCGCCGCGGCGCGGACATGGGCCCCCTGGTCACCGTGGCCCACCGGGACCGCGTGGCCGGGTTCGTGGACGCCGGCGAGCAGGCCGGGGCCACCGTGGTGGTGGACGGTCGCCAGGGCAGCTACGACGCCGAGGGCTCCGGCTTCTTCCTGGGCCCCACCCTCTTCGACCACGTCACCCCGCAGATGTCCGTGTACACGGAGGAGATCTTCGGGCCCGTGCTGTGCGTGGTCCGCGTGGACACCTACGACGAGGCCATCGAGCTGGTCAACAGCAACCCCTACGGCAACGGCACCGCCATCTTCACCAACGACGGCGGCGCGGCCCGGCGCTACCAGAACGAGGTGAGCGTGGGGATGATCGGCGTGAACGTGCCGATCCCCGTGCCCATGGCCTACTACTCCTTCGGCGGGTGGAAGAACTCGCTGTTCGGGGACTCCCACGCCCACGGCACCGAAGGGGTCAACTTCTTCACGCGCGGCAAGGTGGTCACCACCCGCTGGCTGGACCCCTCCCACGGCGGCATCAACCTGGGGTTCCCGCAGAACGGCTGAGCCCGGCGCCACCCGCACCGTCCCATCCCTCCGCGCCGCCACGGCGCGCACCGGAAAGAGATGATCATGACCGACACCGTTGCCACCCCCGCCCGCCCGGCGCTCGAGCCCGCCACCCGGGACCCGAAGATCAGCGACGAGCTGCTCGACCAGGGCCGCGAGGCCTACCGCGTGGACCGCGAGCACGTGTTCCACTCATGGAGCGCGCAGCAGAAGATCACGCCCATGACGGTCGTCAGGGCCGAGGGCTCCCACCTGTGGGACGGCGAGGGGCGCAAGCTCATCGACTTCTCCTCGCAGATGGTCAACACGAACATCGGCCACTCCCACCCGGCCGTGGTCGCAGCCATCCAGGAGCAGGCCGCGAAGATCGCCACCATCGCGCCCTCCCACGCGAACGACGCCCGCTCCGAGGCCGCCCGGCTCATCTGCGAGCTCGCCCCCGCGGGCCTGGACCACGTGTTCTTCACCAACGGCGGCGCGGACGCCGTGGAGCACGCCATCCGCATGGCCCGCATCCACACGGGCAAGCACAAGGTGCTCTCCGCATACCGCTCCTACCACGGTGGAACGGACCTCGCCGTGAACGTCACGGGCGACACCCGGCGCTTCGACGCGGACCGCTCCAGCGCCGGCGTGGCCCGCTTCCTGCCGCCCTACCTCTACCGCAGCTACTTCCACGCGCAGGACGAGCAGCAGGAGTCCGAGCGCGCCCTGGAGCACCTGGAGCAGGTGATCCAGCTGGAGGGCGCCAAGAACATCGCCGCGATCATCCTGGAGACCGTGCCCGGCACCGCGGGGATCTACGCCCCGCCGCCCGGCTACCTGGCCGGGGTGCGGGAGCTGACCCGCAAGTACGGGCTGCTCATGATCGCCGACGAGGTCATGGCCGGCTTCGGCCGCACCGGGAAATGGTTTGCGTTCGAGCACTGGGACGTCACCCCGGACCTCATCACCTTCGCCAAGGGGGTGAACTCCGGGTACGTGCCGCTGGGCGGCGTGGTGATCTCGGACGAGGTCTACGGGACGTTCGCCGAGTACCCGTACCAGGGCGGGCTCACCTACTCCGGGCACCCCCTCGCGTGCGCGGCCGCCGTGGCCACCATCACCGCCATGCGGGACGAGCAGATGGTCGAGAACGCGGAGCGGATCGGCCGGGAGGTCATCGGGCCCCGGCTCGAGCAGATCAAACAGCGCCACCCCTGCGTGGGGGACGTGCGCGGGCTCGGCGCCTTCTGGGCCGTGGAACTCGTGAAGAACCGCGGGACCAAGGAGCCGATGGCCGCCTATGGTGGGACCAGCCCCGAGATGAACGAGCTCGTCGCCGAGTGCAAGCGCCTCGGCATGCTGCCCTTCAACAACTACAACCGCGTGCACGTGGTCCCGCCACTGAACACCCCGGACGACGTCCTGCACCGCGGCCTGGACATCCTCGACCAGGCACTGGAGCTCACGGACCGGCACGTCACGGACTGACCAGCGTCCTTCCACGGACTCCACGCACGACGACATCGCGGGGCCGCCCGGTGCGGTCCCGCGACGTCGTCTCGCCGAGGCCCACCCACCCCGCACTACTGTGGGCCCATGACACGCATCCAGAACTTCACCCGCCAAGGACTGCGGTTCGACGTTCTCGACCAGGGCCCGGAGGACGGACCGGTCGTGATCCTGCTGCACGGATTCCCGCAGGACGCCCACTGCTGGGACCAGGTGGCGGCCATGCTCAACGCCCGGGGGCTGCGCACCCTGGCCCTGGAGCAGCGCGGCTACTCCCGCGGCGCGCGCCCCCGCAGGGTCGAGGACTACCGCCGGGCGGAACTCTCCGCCGATGCCCTCGCACTCGCGGACGCGGCGGGAGCCGAGCAGTTCCACCTCGTGGGCCACGACTGGGGCGGCGTGCTCGCATGGGACATCGCCCAGCGGTCCCCGGAGCGCGTCACATCCCTCACGGTGCTCTCCACGCCGCACCCCACCGCACTGGGCCACGCCCTGAAGACACCGGACCAGCTCAAGAAGTCCTGGTACATCGGCATGTTCCAGATCCCCGCGCTCCCGGAACGGCTCCTCACGGGGAGGATCGGCGGCCTGACCCGCAAGGCCGGGATCCCCGAGGAGACCGCCGAGCGCTACGGCCGGCACTTCGCCACCGCAGAGGACCTGCGGGGCCCCATCGACTGGTACCGGGCGATGTTCCGCAAGGACGGTGTCTCGGGCGTACATGCCATGCAGGGCATCATCACCGTGCCGACCACATTCGTGTGGGGCAACCGCGATCCGGCCCTGGGTCGCACCGCCGCCGAGGAGACGGCGGTCTACGTGCACGCGCCCTACGAGTTCGTGGAGCTCGACGCCGGCCACTGGCTCCCTGACCTCGAGGCCGCGGCCGTGGTGGAGGCGATCACGAAGCGCGTGACGTCGACGGGTTCCGCCGCCGCATAACCGCCCCTCTCACCCCGCGGAGCTCAGCACCTCCAGGACCGCATCCCCGTACTCCTCGAGCTTCTTGGCGCCCACGCCGCTGATGCCGCTGAGCTGCGCGGTCGAGGCCGGAGCGGCCTCCACGATGCCAACGAGCGTGGCGTCCGAGAACACCATGTAGGGCGGGATCTGCTTCTCCTTGGCCACGGAGGTCCGCCACTCGCGCAGGGCCTCGAACATCTCCTTGGCGGCCTCGTCCAGTGCGTCCGCGGCCCGAGAGCGCCCACCGCTCCCGGTGGACCGGGCGCGACCGCCACCACGTGCCGTGGGTGCGCGGTCCACCGCGAGCTCCAGGGCGATCTCCCCGCGCAGCACGGGACCCGCCTCCGGCCCGGGAACCAGCACACCGAAGTCACCCACGGCTTCCACCACGCGGCGGGCCAGCAGCTGCCGCAGCACGGACCGCCACTCCCGCTCGGAGAGGTCCTGCCCGATCCCCCACACGCTCAGCTCCTGGTGGCGCGACGCCTCCGTGCGCTCGTTGTTGCGACCCAGCAGGATGTCGAAGACCTTGCCGGAGCCGAACTGCTCACCGCGTTCGCGCTGCAGCCTGATGAGGGTGGACAGAAGTTTCTGGGCGGGCACGGTGGCGTCCCAGACCTTGGGCGGGTTCAGGCACGTGTCGCAGTTGCCGCACGGCTCGGAGTCCTGGCCGAAGTACCGCAGCAGCTGTACGCGGCGGCAGTCCGTGGTCTCGCACAGGGCGAGCATGGCGTCCAGGTGCGAGCGCGCATTGCGTTTGTGCAGGTCAGATCCGTCGCCCTGGTCGATCATGCGCCGCTGGTTGACCACGTCCCCCAGGCCGTACGCCATCCATGCCGTGGCGGGCATGCCGTCGCGCCCGGCACGGCCGGTCTCCTGGTAGTACCCCTCGATGCTCTTGGGCAGGTCCAGGTGGGCCACGAAGCGCACGTCGGGCTTGTCGATCCCCATGCCGAACGCGATCGTGGCGACGACGACGATCCCCTCCTCCCGCAGGAACCGCACCTGGGTCTCGTGGCGCACCGCGGCGTCGAGACCCGCGTGGTAGGGCATGGCGTCGACCCCGCGGGCGCTGAGCCACGCGGCAGTGGACTCCACGCTCTTGCGGGACATGCAGTAGACGATGCCCGCCTCCCCCGGGTGCTCCGACTGGATGAGCCGCAGCAGCTGGTCCTTGGCACGGTCCTTCGGCTCTATCCGGTACTGGATGTTGGGGCGGTCGAAGTTGGAGACGAAGTGCCGCGCGTTCTCCATGCGCAGCCGCTCGGTGATCTCCTGGTGGGTGGCCCGCGTAGCGGTCGCGGTGAGTGCGATGCGGGGGACATCCGGGAAGGCGTCCGCAAGCACGGACAGCCCCATGTAGTCGGGGCGGAAGTCATGCCCCCACTGGGAGACGCAGTGCGCCTCGTCGATCGCGAACAGGGCGATCGGCGAGCGCTTCAGCAGGGCGATGGTGCGCGACAGGATGAGCCGCTCGGGGGCCATGTAGAGCAGGTCGATCTCGCCGGCGCCGAGCTGCCGTTCGACCTCCTGGGCCTCGTAGGGCTCCAGGGTGGAGTTGAGGAAGGCCGCGCGGATGCCCACGGCTTCGAGCGCGGCCACCTGGTCCGCCATGAGCGCGATCAGCGGAGAGACCACCACACCCGTGCCCTCCCGCAGCAGCGCGGGGATCTGGTAGCACAGGGACTTGCCGCCGCCGGTGGGCATCAGCACCACGGCGTCCCCGCCACCCACCACCTGGTCGATGATCTCCGCCTGCTCACCGCGGAAGGCGTCGTACCCGAAGACCTCCTGCAGAACGCCCAGGGGGGTGGTGGCAGTGGCGGTGGAAGTCATGCCTCCAGGGTAGGTGCTGAGCACTGGAGCTCAGGGCGCGAGGAGTCCAGGTGTGCAGGACGTCTCAGCGGTGAATGATCGTCGGGGGCAGGCCCGGCCCATGGAACCGCAATGGGTGATGGTGGCTCGCGGGATGTCGGCCAGCGGTGGTGGGGAACCCGTCGGTGGATCTAAACTGTCCCCGTACGTTTTCGAGATCCACAGCCGTGGAGGGACGAGGCTTTCGTGCGTCAGGGGGTTGCCGGCTTCTTCAACGCCGGCACTAGACAGCGCTGACCAGACGCGGCGGGTGAAGACCACCCCGTCGTGCGCTTTCACCCACCCCTTTCCACCTCCCCGAGGCGACCGCGCTCCACGAGCGCGCCGAACGCCGTCGCCCTCCCGCAGCACGCGGCACGACGACGCCGCCACGCACCCACCGCACTCCTTGGCACCCGGGTGCCCGCGCGCCGTCCTGACCCACACGTGGCAGGCAGGGGGAGACCATCCTCGAAGGACCAAAGAACATGAATACGCATACAGAAACCGAGATCCGCAAGAGCTTCGTCAACTGCTCCAAGGGCGCTGCGCAGCGCATCAACATCCCGCAGGACGTGCTCCACGGGGACTGGGAGTCCCAGATCTTCCTGGGCTGGTACGACCCGAAGTCGCCGCGGGCGGGCTACGTCGTCGTCGAGACCGAGCACGGGCTGCGCGGGCTGGTGCTCGAGAAGAGCGTTCAGAAGGCGAGCGGTGGCGCACGTATGTGTCAGATCTGCCTGACGTTGCACCCGGCCAGCGGCGTCTCACTGGTGTCGATCCAGCGTTCCAAGACCGCGAAGGACCGCTACAACTCCGTGGGCACCTATGTGTGCTCGAACCTGGCGTGCAGCGACTACACACTGGGGCGGCGGAAGCCCGAGGGCATCCGGCAGATGGAGGAGACCATGAGCCCAGAGGAGCGCGCCGATCGCGCGCTCACCAACATGCGCGGGCTCGTGGAGCGCGTGGCCGAGGCCATGGGGAAGTAGCGGCCACGACGGCGGGGCGGACGCGGGGAGGACCCCCCGCCGCCGGGCGCGCAGTGCGGACCGCCCCAGCTTGATCTGTGCCCGCGTCAGCTGGTGAAGGGCTTGGAGAAGATCGGAACCATGATGTCGCTGAAGTTCTCCTCGTTCGCCATCTCGCGGCGGAACTTCTGGCCCGGGTGGTGACGCACGAACTGGCGACGCCGCCCGGCCCAGAGGATCTCGGACGCCACGTACTGCCCGAGCATGCCGCCCATGCACAGGCAGAACGCGGTGATGGCAGCCTCGAGGACGTTCTCCCCGGCGTCTTCGAGGCCGAAGATCACGCCCAGGACACCCTGGTAGACGAGCATTCCCGGGAACAGCGGGAGCAGGACGACCATGAGCGTGGCGTTCGAGGCCAGGTTCAGGGCGCGGGTGAGGGTGACGCTCAGGATGCCCGCGACGATCGAGGCGATCAGAATGGCACCGAACGAACTGATGCCCGTGGCGGTGATGGCGAGGACCCCCAGCTGCACCAGGCCGCCGAATAGACCGAGGGACGCCAGCTTCCAGCCGCGCCCGCCCGAGGCGAGCGCGAAACCGGCGGAGACCACGGCGGCACCGAGGACGGTGAGGGCCCAGCGGGAGTCGTCCATCTGCAGCGTCTCGATGTAGTCCACGGAGTCCCCCACGAGCGGCCGCATGGCGTGGATCCCGATGGTCACACCGGCCACCAGACCGGCAGTGCTCGTGATGGCCTCGAAGATGCGCCCGGAGGCGGAGACGTACCACCCGGTGATGACGTCGTGCACCGCACCGTACGCGGCGATCCCCGCGAGCCACGCGGCCAGCGCGGCCACGACGCACACCGCCGTCTGGGTGATGTCGAAGAGGACCCCCGCCACGGTCGCCCCCAGCACCGCCATTAACCCCCCGGCCGCGAGGCTGAAGACCTCCGGGGCCTTGATCCGCTGCACGAGGGCGTAGACCCCGTACACGATCGCGGAGACGATCGCGGCCGTGATGGCGGTGGGCCAGCTTCCGCCCAGGATGAGGGCGAACCCGACACCGAACATCGCGAAACCGGTCATCGTCAGACGGTGGCCGATGTGCCGTGACTCCGCGAGGATCTCGTCCATGCGCTGGATGCCCTCCTCCGCGGAAATGCGTCCGAGCACGAAGTCCTCCAGCACCTGGCCGGTGTCCGTGCGCAGCTCGATGTCCAGGGTCCCGGGCTGGGACTCGAACACGCGAGTGCTCGGCGCCTCGTCCGGCGCATCCTGGTGGCTGATGGTCACCTGCCCCAGGCCTACGCTCACCGTGACGTCTCGCAGGTCCGTCTTGCGAAAGATCGACAGCAGGGACTTGGTGGTGTTGGCGGACCCGGCCCCGCTGCGGATCAGGGCGTCCGCAATCTGGAAGGCGAGTTTGTAAGCAGCCTGTTCAGTGGTGAGCACCAACAAAGCGTAGTGGGACGGGCCGGTTACGGGCGAGGTGGGTGCGATCCCAGGGGGTGGGAGGTTGGACGCAAGGCGCAGCTCGGCTCGCCCACAGCGCAGCACAAGACGGGGAGCTGAAGACTTTAGAACCCCTCCAGCGCCATGTTCGCGAACCGTGAGTAGTGGCCCTGGAACGCCACCACGATGGTCTTCGTGGGACCGTTGCGGTGCTTGGCCACGATCACGTCCGCCTCACCCGCGCGCGGCGACTCCTTGTCGTAGACGTCCTCGCGGTGCAGCAGGATGACCATGTCCGCATCCTGCTCAATTGACCCCGATTCACGCAGATCACTCACCTGCGGCTTCTTGTCCTGGCGCTGCTCCGCGCCTCGGTTCAGCTGGGACAGCGCCACCACGGGCACGTCCAGCTCCTTGGCGAGCAGCTTGAGGGCACGGGAGAACTCGGAGACCTCCTGCTGGCGGGACTCCACTTTCTTGCCGGAGCTCATGAGCTGCAGGTAGTCCAGGACCACGAGCTTGAGGTCGTGCTTCTGCTTGAGCCGGCGGCACTTGGCGCGGATCTCCATGAGAGACATGTTCGGGGAGTCGTCGATGAACAGGGGCGCCTCGTTCATCTTGCCCATGATCTGCGCGATCTTCGCCCACTGGTCGTCCTGCAGGGTGCCCGCCCGGAGGTCCTGCATGTTGAGGGTGCCCTCCGCGGAGAGCAGGCGCATGGCGATCTCGTTGCGGCTCATCTCCAGGGAGAAGATCACCGAGGTCATCCCGTGCTTGATGGAGGCCGAACGGGCGATGTCGAGGGCGAGCGTGGACTTGCCCATGGCGGGGCGCGCGGCGATCACGATCATCTGCCCGCCCTGGAACCCGTGAGTCAGCTCGTCCAGTTCCAGGAACCCCGTGGGAACACCCTGCATGCCCGAGCGGCTGCCCGCGGCCTCGATCTCGTCCACGGTGGCTTCCATGACGTCCTTGAGCGGGACGTAGTCCTCCGCGGTGCGGCGTTCGGCCACCTGGTAGATCTCGCCCTGGGCCTCGTTGACGATGTCATCCACTTCACCGTCCTGCGCGTAGCCCAGCTGCACGATCTTGGTGCCGGCCTCCACGAGCCGCCGCAGCACAGCGCGCTCACGCACGATCTCCGCGTAGAAGCCGGCGTTGGCCGCCGTGGGCACCGAGGCGATCAGCGAGTGGAGGTAGGCGATCCCGCCGATCCGCTCGATCTCCCCATTCTTGGTGAGCTCGTCCCCCACGGTGATGGCGTCCGCGGGCTCCCCGCGCCCGTAGAGAGAGACGACGGCGTCGTAGATGTTCTCGTGCGCGGGCTTGTAGAAGTCCACGCCCCGCAGCACTTCCACCACGTCCGCGATGGCGTCCTTGGAGAGCATCATCCCGCCCAGCACCGACTGCTCGGCCTGGTTGTCGTGCGGCATGGTGCGGCCGTAGTCCTCGCGGGACCCGGAAGTGTAGTCCGACACCCTCACTCACTTTCTGTCAGGGGAGGCACCCCGATCCCCGGGGCACCGGTCCCATTCTGGCACCACCCTCCGACCCTCACCGCAGGTCCCGGCAACGGCCCACGACACTCGTCCACGCCTGTGGAAAACCCTGTGGGCAACGTGTGGAACACGCCACGCGGCACTGTGCACAGTGTGTGGATAGAGCTGTGGACAACCAACGGATCCTGTGGGCTGCTCAGCTCAGCAGGGTCAGGGCCACGAGCCAGAGGAGCGGCGAGCACAGGATCGCCAGGACCAGCACCAGGATGTAGCGCCCTCGCAGTGCCGGGAACGCCACGACCCCGGCCACCCCGATCACGGCGGCCACCAGGGAGGCGATCACGCTCAGCACGAGTCCCGCCAGCAGCACCCCCATCGCGGCCTGGGCGCTGAACGAGTTGCCCGCCAGGAACGCCCCGAGGAAGCACCCCACGGTGAGCACCACGCACCCCAGCCCCGCCCAGAAGAGCCGTCGGCCGGTGGTGGATCGTGCTGAGGTCCCTCGACCGGTGCCCGGCCGGCTCGTGCTCACGGAGATCATGGTCCGATCCTGCCACGCCGCCCTGCGCAGGCACTGGACGGCCCGAGGTGTGGACGAGCCCCGGAGGCCAGCTCCGGGGCTCGACAGGATGAACGTGGCGTGGGTGTGCAAGAACCCCGCGGAACATCGGTTCCACGGGGTTCCCACGAATCGTCCGACCATCCGCCGTGCACGCCACCGGCTCACCCGCGGACACGCGCACCCGGTGGACGCTCCACGCACCGCGCTGCGGTGGTGGGGCACGGTGATCAGGCGGGGACGACCTCGAACTCGACGTTCGCGTTGACGTCCTCGTGCAGGTGGACCACGGCCTGGTACACGCCAGTGGTCTTGATGCGCTGGGTCAGGTCCACGCGACGCTTGTCGATGGAACCCAGACCGGCGTTCTCCACCGCGGAAGCGATGTCGCCGGCACGCACCGTACCGAACAGACGACCCTCAGCACCGGCCGTGACCGGAACGGTCAGCGTGGTGGAGGTCAGCTTGGCGGCGAGAGCCTGGGCGTCCTCGAGGGAAGACAGCTCACGGGCCGCACGAGCCTGCTTGATGGATTCGATCTGCTTCTCGGCGCCACGGCTCCACGGGGTGGCGAAGCCGCGGGGGAACAGGAAGTTACGGGCGTAGCCGTTCTTCACGTCCACCACGTCGCCTGCGGAACCGAGCCCGGAGACTTCCTGGGTCAAGATGATCTTTGCCATGAATTCTCAGTCCTCTCTGATCAGCGGCCGGCGCCGGAGTAGGGCAGCAGTGCCACTTCGCGAGCGTTCTTGATCGCCTGGGCAATCTTGCGCTGCTCCTGGACGGACACGCCGGTCACGCGGCGAGCGCGGATCTTTCCGCGATCGGAGATGAACTTGCGCAGCAGAGCGACGTCCTTGTAGTCGATCTCGGTGACGTCAGCCGCCTTGAGCGGGTTCTGCTTCGGTTTCGGCTTGCGGATCTCAGCCTTGGCCATCGTGGTGCTCCTTTTCTGGTGCGGAGCCCGCAGGCGGACCTGCGGGATGGGGTTGATTGGTTGTGTTTAGAAGGGGGGCTCGTCCTCGGAGTCGGCACCCCAGTCGTAGTTCCCGCCGGAGGACTGACCCCAGGGGTCTCCTGCCTGCTGCGGTCGCTGCTGGCCACCACGGCTGCCCTGGTTCCCGTTGAACCCGCCGCCCTGGTTGCCACCCTGATTGAAGCCGCCGCCCTGGGAGTCGTTGAATCCTCCCTGGCCGCCGCCCTGGCCTCCACCGAAGCCGCCCTGACCGCCGCCGAAGCCCTGGTTCCCGCCGTAGGAGTTGCCTCCGCCGCGCGAGTTCCGGTTGATCTTGGCGGTCGCGTACTTCATGGAGGGGCCGATCTCATCCACTTCCAGCTCGGTGCTGGTGCGGCGCTCCCCTTCTTTGGTCTCGTACGAGCGTGCCTTGAGGCGGCCCTGCACGATCACCCGAGTGCCCTTGGTGAGGGACTCGGCGACGTTCTCGGCGGCCTCACGCCACACCGAGCAACGCATGAAAAGGGTTTCCTGGTCCTTCCACTCGTTGCTCTGCCGGTCGAAGGCGCGCGGGGTGGACGCAACGGTGAAGTTGGCCACCGCGGCTCCGGACGGCGTGAAGCGCAACTCGGGGTCTGCGGTCAGATTTCCGATCACGGTGATGACGGTGTCGCCAGCCATGTGAACCTCCGGATGTGTGGACGCTGGATGCGAGACTCAGTGGGTTGACAAGCATCTCACGGGGCCCGTGGGACCCTCGCGGGAGCATGTGGTGTGCAGTCCGGATGGACGGCACGTCACCTCACTTGCCGTGGATCTTCTGCTCTTCCGGGCGGATGATCTTGGTACGCATCACGGCCTCGTTGAGGCTCAGCACGCGGTCCAGTTCCTTGGCGGTCTGCGGCTCGGCGGTGAAGTTCACCACGGCGTAGATGCCCTCGGACTTCTTCTGGATCTCGTAGGCCAGGCGACGACGGCCCCAGATGTCGAGCTTGTCGACGGTGCCGTTCTCCTTGGTGACGACCTCGAGGAACTTCTTGAGGGTCGGCTCGACGGCGCGCTCCTCCACCTCGGGGTTGAGGATGACCATCAATTCGTATTCACGCATGTAAAGAACCCACCTCCTTCGGGCTAAGCGGCTGCGGTCCTTCCGCAGCAGGAGGTTCTGTGCGTTTGTCGGTGCCGGCACACGTTCGACGCACGGCACACAGACTTGCCCACTTTACTACAGCGGGGGCTCAGTAGCCACTCACGCGGCGGGCCAACCGGGCGTTGAGCGTGGCCACGCGCAGCGGGATCACGAAGATGTCGATCAGCAGCAGCAGCCACAGCGGGAACAGCAGGAACCAGCCGATGAGGATCCCGGTGGTCAGCCACCCGATGACACCCAGGGTCAGGTAGATCAGACCCTGGAAGGGTTGCGCGAGGTAGAACTTGTGGATCCCCAGCTGCCCCAGGAAGAACCACAGCACATAGGCCAGCAGCGTGGACTTGCCGCCCACCACGTTCACGTTGACCACACCGCCGGAGGGGCCCTGCTGACCCCACTGGGTGGCGCCGCCGGCCGGGCCGAACGGTGCTCCCTGCCGGTGGCCCCCGACTGCGCCGTCCCGCGGCGGCAGGGGCTGCGCCCGGTAGTACTCGGGTTCCTCGGCCATGTCGACCTCCTGTTCTCTCCCCGGCTGCCGTGATGCAGCCATCTCGATTCTAGGAGGGCCGGGCACCTGCCGTCCGGTGGCTCTGCGCTGGGCGCAGCCGCACGTCGACGTTCGCGTGCTCGCCCGTGGTCCGCGCCGTGGCCTCGATGTCGAAGAACACGGGGCGGCTGAGCCTCTGCCCGTTCTGCAGCCACGTGACGGTGGCCTCGGCCCTGCGGAACTGCGCGGCGTGGAACGCCAGCGGATCGTTCGCATCCTGGTCGAGCAGCAGCGCCGGGCGCGCCTTCAGCTCCCACTGCACGTTCGACACCCCCGGGGGCAACTTCCCGCTCGCCGCTAACCCGCCGCTTACGGAACTCCCGGTGGAGGACGACGCCTCCCGCTCCAGTTCCCGGGGCAGCGGGCACTCGGCCGCGTCGAAGCGCAGCACGTTGCGGCACCGACCCACGGCCTCCTGCACAGCGCGGTCCACGGCCCGCCACAGCCGCGGGGAGGGCGTGAACGTGACCCGTGTGCTCGCAGATTCCGGCGCGTCCAATGATATGAACATGGACGCATGTTCACTGGCCATGAGGTACGAGTCCTCCGGCAGGGCGACGTCGTACCGGCCGGGGAGCCCCTCGAAGCGCCACGTGCGCTCGGGCGAACCGGGTGCGGCCCCCTCCGTGCCGATGGTGCTGGCCTCCTCCGGGCGCACCTTCTGGCCGTTGACGGACAGTGCGTCCACGGCCGCGGGCAGCCGGACCGCCACGGTGGCGTTGTCCCGCTCGCGCAGCTGCCACGAGTCGTTGAACGGCCCCCAGGCGGTGACACGGTGCACGGTGTACCCGCGCCGCACCGTGGAGCCGTCCCCGAGGGCCACCTCCACGTCCACGCGTGCGCGGTCCCTGGACACGCGGGTGTCCACGACCTCGTGGTGGACAGGCCGGTCCGCAGCCGCCCGGTAGGCCGAGTTTCCCAGGATCTGGTGCAGCTCGGGATCCCCCGCCACGCGCAGGGGCGCCATCACCTGACGGGAGCTTCCCCCCTCCAGGTACCGCAGGTAGGTGTCCACGGGAGCCGCGGGATCCCGCGCCACGAGCACGTAGTTGGCTGCGGTGGACCACGCCGTCACGGCCACCACCACGAACGCGAGCACCAGGGCGAGGGGCAGCCGCAGGGCGCGCATCGGGGGCAGGTCGAGATGGTGGACGATCCGCGGATCGCGCGCTGGGGGAGGCACCACGGGTCACTCAGCCCGTCACTGGACGGCCGAGGCGCCCAGAGCGGCGGCCTTGCGACCCCGGAACATGTCCACGACCACGGCCACCACCAGGTAGACGAGGAACAGGTAGCGCACCACGGCCAGCAGGTCCTGCGCGTTCCACCCAAAATCCTGGACCCACGGCAGCGTGGGCCACGCCGAGGCGGGCAGCACCACGGTGGCCCAGTAGAGCATCTCCACCACCTGCCACAGGGCGAACTCCACCCAGTTGCGGCGGCACAGGATCACGAGCGGCACGAGCCACACCACGTAGCCCAGCGAGTACTCCTTGGCCAGCAGGATGTAGAGCGCGAGCAGCAGGAACGTCACCTGCACCACGGAGGGCTCCCGCTTGCTCAGCAGCGAGATCAGCAGCACGAACACCAGGGCCAGGACCATGCTCAGCAGCACGAACTGGCCACCGTCCCCCGCGCCCAGGGACACCCCGGTGCGCGGTTCCACGGTGGAGCTCCACACGTTCCACAGGGAGGGCTTGGACGTGCCCGAACGGAGCATGTCGTTGAACTGCGCGAGCCACCGGTCCCACGCGGTGATCATGTAGGTGCCGTTGATCACCGCCCACGCGAACACCGCCCACAGCAGCGCCGAGACGATGTCCTTGAGGAAGCGGTGCCGCGCCGCCATGATCAGAATGGCCACCAGCACCACCACGGGGAAGAACGCCACGGACGCCCCGAAGCCCACCATGATGCCCGCGACCGCGGGATTGCCCCGCACGTAGCCGAGCAGGGCCAGCATCATGAACAGCACGGCCCACAAGTCCCAGCTCTGAAACCCCACCAGCACGATCACTGGTGACAGCGCCATCACCAGCGCGTCCGCGCGCCGGTTGCCGCTCAGCGAGGACACCACGCCCACGATGGCGAGCCACACCAGGGCCAGCAGCACCACGGAGAGGTCCAGGTAGAAGCCCTTGCCCACGTCCAGCCCCATGAGCGCGGACAGGTTGGAGGCGAACCACCCGATGATGGTGGTGATCATGCCCACCAGCACGGGCTGGTCCCCGGTGGGCCCGCCCGTGAAGAACCCTCCCGCGACGTCCGAGGAGTGCACCCCGAGGTCCCCGGAGTCGATCACGGTGGCGCACAGCTGCGGCACCTGCTGCGCCATGTTCCAGTCCGGCACGTGGCACGGGATCCGGATCAGGTAGGCCATCATCACCGTGTAGAGCCCGACGCCCAGCAGCATCAGACCGGCGCTGCCTCCGGCTCTGTTGCGCGCACCTTCGAGGCTCATGCGGGTCTCCTGGGACGTGGACGGGAATCGAGCACCAGTGTTCCACGGGTGCGCGCACGGAGGGCGTCATGGCGCGTCACGAGCGCGACGCGTCCACGGCCCGTGCCGTCCGGCCGCCCCGCCGCGAGCACACCGGGTCCGGGCCCGCCCCTTCGCGGGCGCACCGGGTCCGGGCCCGCCCCTTCGCGGGCGCACCGGGTCCGGGCCCGCCGCGTCACCACGGTTCAGGCGTCCGCCCGCCCGGTCGCCAGCGCACCACCCGCCGCCGGGCACTCCGGGGTGGCGGTCGTCGGCCGGTGGAACCCGGGGTCAGGAGTCGATGATCCCCTTCTCTCGCGCCCACCGCAGCAGCCGCTCCCGGGCGACGTCCTCCCCCACGGCGCCCTCGTCCAGCCGCATCTCCAGCAGGAAGGCGTAGGCCCGCCCCACCTGGGGTCCCGGCGGGATGCCCAGGATCTCCATGATCTGCTGACCGTCCAGCTCGGGCCGCACGGCCTGGAGCTGCTCCTGCTCGGCGAGCTGGGCGATGCGCCGTTCGAGTTCGTCGTAGTGCCCCGCCAGGCGGGAGGCCTTGCGGCGGTTGCGCGTGGTCACGTCCGAACGGGTCAGCCGGTGCAGGCGCTCGAGCTCGTCCCCGGCGTCCCGCACGTAGCGGCGCACCGCGGAGTCGGTCCAGTCCGCCTCGCCATATCCGTAGAAGCGCATATGCAGCTCGACGAGCCGCGTGACCTTTTTGACGGTGTCGTTGTCGAAGCGCAGCGCCTTCATGCGCTTGCGGGTGAGCTTGGCGCCCACCACCTCGTGGTGCCGGAAGCTCACCGCCCCGGACGGCTCGAAGCGCCGGGTGGCGGGCTTGCCCACGTCGTGCATCAGGGCGGCGAAGCGCAGCACGAAGTCCGGGGCGGGGACCGGGCCGTCCGGGCCCGTCTCCTTCTCTGCGGCCTGTTCCATGACCGTGAGGGAATGCTGGTAGACGTCCTTGTGGTGGTGCGCCTCGTCCGTCTCCAGCTGCAGCGCCGGGACTTCAGGGAGCACGATCTGCGCGAGCCCGGTGTCCACCATGAGCTCGATGCCCCGCCGCGGGTGGGCACCGCAGACCAGCTTGACCAGCTCCTCCCGCACGCGCTCGGCGGAGACGATCTCGATCCGCTGGGCCATGGCCGTCATGGCCTCCCGCACGGGCTCCGCCACGGTCAGCCCCAGCTGGGACGTGAACCGCGCGGCGCGCATCATGCGCAGGGGGTCGTCCGTGAAGGAGTCCTCCGGGGTCCCCGGGGTGCGCAGCACACCGGCGTGCAGGTCCCTGATGCCCCCGAACGGATCCACGAGCTCCAGGCCCGGCAGCCGCAGGGCCATGGCGTTGACGGTGAAGTCGCGGCGCCGCAGGTCCTCCGTGAGGTCGTCCCCGAACGCCACGGTGGGCTTGCGGGACCCGGGGTCGTAGGCCTCCGCGCGGTAGGTGGTGACCTCCAGCTGCATCCCCGCCTTGCGCATCCCGATGGTCCCGAAGTCCCGCCCGATCTCCCAGTGCGCGTCCGCCCAGTCGCGGATGACCGCGAGCGTCTGGTCCGGGCTCGCGTCCGTGGTGAAGTCCAGGTCCAGGGCCTCGCGCCCGAGCAGCAGGTCCCGGACCGGCCCTCCCACGAGGGACAGCTCGTGCCCGGCGCGCTCGAAGAGCCGGCCCAGTTCGAGGGAGACGGGATGGAGGGAGGAGGTGTCCAGCAGCTGCGTCATGATGCGAGCCATTATCGCATCACCGCACACACGGGACGGTCCCGGGGAAGGCGGCGTACGGCGTCGTCGTCGTGTCCTGCGGCCCTCCCCGCGAGCGCCGCGAGAGCTCGGGGACCGGGGGCTGCGCGTCGGCCGGGTCGCTGTGGCGCACCGGCTCCGGCGTGGCGGGCGCGCCGGGGTGCGCCCGCGCGATACCGCCGCCCGGACGCCCCACCCCGTCAGGGAGTGCCAGGGGAATGTGGCTAAGGTAGACGACATGGCTTTCCCCGTACCCAGCGCGCCCAAGAGGCGACCGAACCAACCGGTCTCCGCGCTGCCCACGGTGGAAGAGGTCTCGGCCGGTGGGATCGTGGTCAACCTGTCCGACCCCACGCATCCGGTGGCCATCATCGCTCGCATCAACCGCGGCGGGAGGCTCGAATGGTGCCTGCCCAAGGGTCATCCCGAGGGCGAGGAGACCAATCAGGAAGCCGCCGTGCGGGAGATCGAGGAGGAAACCGGGATCATGGGCCGGGTGCTCTCCCCGCTGGGCAGCATCGACTACTGGTTCACCGTCTCCGGGCACCGCGTGCACAAGACCGTCCACCACTTCCTGCTGGAGGCCACCGGCGGGCACCTGACCACGGAGAACGATCCCGACCACGAGGCCGTGGACGTCGCGTGGTCCGGGATCGACGACCTCGGCCGCAAGCTGTCCTTCCCCAATGAACGGCGCATCGCCGACATCGCCCGGGAATACATCATCCACCAGTTGTAGGGTGTCCCGTTCGAACCGTTCCGCGCCGCGGGCGGTCCCACCCCTCGTGCAGGAGGCCTTGTTCGATGCAGAAGTCCGGGGCGCGCGCCAGCGCCGTCATGGCCTCCGGGACGCTGGTGTCACGGATCCTGGGTTTCGTCAAGACCTTCCTCATCACGGTGGCCATCGGCTCCGCGGCCACCATGGCGGACGTGTTCCAGCTGGCCAACACGCTGCCCAACCTGATCTACGTGCTGATCGCCGGCGGCGTGTTCAACGCGGTGCTGGTCCCGCAGATCATCAAGGCCTCGAAGGCCGAGGACGAGGGCGCGGACTACATCTCCCGGCTCATCACGCTCGCGGTGATCGCGCTGCTGGTGATCACCGGTGCGGTGCTGCTGTGCGTGGGGCCCATCATGCGGCTCATGGGTCCGGGCTGGTCCGACGCGCAGCTGGCCATGGGCACGATGTTCGCGGTGATCACCTTCCCGCAGATCTTCTTCTACGGCCTCTACACCGTGGTGGGCCAGGTGCTCAACGCCAAGGGCGCGTTCGGCGCGTACATGTGGGCTCCGGTGCTCAACAACGTGATCGCGATCGCGGCACTGCTGATGTTCATCTACCAGTTCGGCCCGTTCCGCACCCACCCGCACTCGCTGGAGAACTGGACGTCCGCGCAGACCTTCTGGCTCGTGGGCATGGCCACGGTGGGCGTGGCCGCGCAGGCGTTCGTGCTGTTCTGGCCCCTCGCCCGGCTGGGGCTGCGCATCCGCCCGCGCTTCGGCTGGCGCGGCATCGGACTGTCCACGGCGGGGCGCCTGGGCGGGTGGACCCTGGCCACGGGTGTGATCGCCAACCTCGCGTTCATGGCCCTGTACCGCACCGCCGCCATCCCCACGGGTGCGCGCTCCGACGCTCCCGCGGGCCCGGGCGGTCCGACGCCCATCGCGGGCACGGCCGTGCTGGACCAGGCCACGATGCTCTACGCCCTGCCCCACGGGGTGATCGGGCTGTCCATCGCCACCGTGCTGTTCAACCGCATGGCGGCCGCGGCGGCGGAGAAGGACCGTGAGTCCCTCGTGGCCTCCCTGTCCTCGAGCCTGCGGGTCACGGGGGTGGCCACGGTGTTCTGCATGATCGCGCTCATCGTTTACGCGGGGCCGCTGGGGATGCTGTTCTCGGGCGGCGTGCCAGCGGCGGGCGCCGTGATCGGCCAGGTGATCACCGTGATCGCCATCGGCGCGCCGTTCATGTCCACCGCGTTCATGCTGGGCCGGGCGTTCTACGCGCAGGAGGACGCCCGCACCCCGTTCATGGTGCAGCTCGCGGTGTCCGTGTTCACGGTGCTCGGCGCGGTGCTCATCGCCCACCTCCTCCCGCCCGAGCAGATGGTCTTCGCGATCGCCGCGTGCTACGCGGTGCAGAACATCCTGGCCACCGTGGTCTACCACTACGCCCTGAAACGGCGGATCGGGGACTACGGGCTGTCCCGCATCGTGGGCTCGCACGCCCGCATCCTGGCGGCGTCGCTGGTCTCCGGTGCCGTGGGCGCCGCAGTGCTGTGGCTCATGGGCGGGTACGCCACGGACGGGTTCCCGTGGGGCGGTCAGCTCTCCGCGCTCATCAGCATCGCCGTGGGCGGGACCGCCATGGCGCTGAGCTACGCGGTGGCCCTGAAGGTGTTCCGGGTGCAGGAGTTCACCGGTCTGGTGGCCCCGCTGAGGGCCAGGCTCGGCCGGTAGACTGCCGGAAAGTTCGTTCTCGCGTCCGTGCGACCGCCGCGGCGCCCGAAGCAGAGGGAGCCACCGTGTCCCAGCCCATCGCCCTCGGAGCCATCCTGGGTGGCCGCTACAAGGTCAGCGCCTCCCTGCTGAGCACCGCGGACGACGACCACGTGCTGCAGGGTGAGGACCAGATCCTGCGGCGTCGTGTCTCCATCCTGGTGCCCGCCGACGCCCACGAGGCCACGGTGGTGGAGAACGCCCGCGCGCTGGCCGCCGGTGCGGGCCACAGCGGCTTCCAGGTGCTGGACATGGGCCAGACCGATGAGGCCACCTACCTCATCACCTCCTACGCACCGGCCCCGGACCTGCTCGACGCCCTGCTCTTCGCGGACGAGAACGCGGACGACTACTCCCTCTCGGACGACATCTTCGGCAACCCGCGCACCGCGTCCTCCGCCTCGTACATCTACCAGGAGCCCGATCCCACCCAGCCGCAGCAGAGCGTGGCGCCGCGTGAGGAGGGCCAGCCCCCGACCGAGCCCGCCGTGACCCGCTGGGAGGCCTCGGACTACGACGACTACGACTCCGCCCCTGCCGCCCCCTCCGTGCGCAACAAGCTGGGCCTCGCCCGGAAGGTGCGCCCCGGTGCCGTGCGCTCCACACTGTTCGACCGCGCGGCCTCCCGCGGCGGTTCTGCCGGGGCCACCGTGGCCGCCGGCGCGATCGACCCCACCTACGACGGCGACAACCGCTACGACAGCTACCAGCGCACCGAGGGCAAGCCGGACCGCCTGGACGAGCGTCACGGCGCCTCGCGCACGTCCCCGTCCCCTGACGACGACGCCGCACGCCACTCCCCGGGGTCGGGCACCGTTGGTGCCGAGCACGACGCCGCGGGCCCGGGTGCTCGGACCCCCGCCGGTTCCGGCTCCCCGAACACGGCGGGCGGAGCGGAGGCGGCCGAGCAGGGCGAGGCCGGTGAACCCACCTCCGCGATGCACGTGGCGGCCGGCGGATCGGATGCGGCGGCCGCCGCCGGTGCCGTAGGAGCGGACGCGGGGAACGGGCCCCGGCACCACGGCGATGCGGATCCCGCGGATCGCACCGATGCCGCGGCCCCCGCGGATTCCGTGACGGGTGCCGACACCTCCGCGACGAACCCCACGGACGCGGACCCCGCCAGCCCCGCGGACGGCCCGGACGGTCCTGCGGGCGCCCACCCCGCGGCCCCCGCCGACGAGTCCCGCAAGGGACCCCTGCGGTGGCTGCTCCTCCTGCTCCTGGCCATCGTGCTGATCGCGGCCATCGTGATGGGCTTCCGCGGCCTGGGTGCCCTCACGGGGCAGTTTTCCCAGCAGGGCCCCGCCCAGCAGAACGCGGCACCGGGCGACCCGCAGGGCACACCGGGCGCGTCTGCGGCCCCGAGCGCCTCCGCCGCCCCCGCGATCGACTCCGTCAAGCGTGTGACCGCGGACCCCAACTTCATGGCGGACACGGACGCCACCTTGAATCAGGCCACGGACGGCAACCCCGCCACCTTCTGGCTGAGCTACGGCTTCTCGGACGCCCGGTTCGGCAGCCTCGCGGAGTATGTGGGCCTGGCGGCCCAGCTGAAGGAGCCCGCCACCGCGCAGGAGCTCACCATCCAGCAGGCCAACGGCAGCGGCGGGCAGTTCACGGTCTACGTGGCGGATGAGCCCAGCTTCGAGGGCGCGCAGGAAGTGGGGAAGGGCTCCTTCACCGGTCCCGAGACCCGCGTGCCCCTCTCGGACGCCGCACGCAGCACCCCGCACCGCTACGTGCTCGTCAAGTGGACCGAGCTGCCGCGGCTCACCAGCTCCATCGGCGGGTACCCGTTCGGGCTGCGGATCGGCGAGATCGGACTCCGCTGAGCGCCCGCCGCCCCGCCCGCCCGTCGGGCCGCGGCCTCCGCACAGCCTGCCGGGTCACCGGCCGAACGTCGCACAGGCCTGTCGCACCGGCCTCCCCGGCTCGCCGGACGGCTGCGTGTCCGCACTACCACCGCCGCGCCCGTCCGTCGGGCCTCGTGGAACGGCGAGCACCGGACGTGGCGAGCCCACCGCGCAGAGGGCGTGGGCGCCGTCGTTCTCCGTGCGGTGGGCCCTGCCCGGGTGCCCCCGGACACCGGAATATCTGAACGTGCTCCCCACGTTCTGACGTGTAGTTGACCTCCGCACACGCGGAGACTCGTGGAAAGGCTTCCTACCAGTGAGCAATCAGTCCGGCATCTTCTCGAATGCTGTGAACCTCGGCGTCACGGGCGTCCCGCAGTCCGCCACCACCCCGGCGGAGCGCACGGGGGACGACGCCGTGCACGACGTCGTCATCGTGGGTTCCGGCCCCGCGGGGTACACCGCCGCGATCTACACGGCGCGCGCGAACCTCAAGCCCGTGGTGCTGGCCGGCTCCGTGACCGCGGGCGGCGAGCTCATGAACACCACCGAGGTGGAGAACTACCCCGGTTTCATCGACGGCATCATGGGCCCGGAGCTCATGGACAACATGCAGCAGCAGGCCGAGCGGTTCGGCGCGGACATCCGCTACGAGGACGTCGTCTCCGTGGAGCTCGAGGGCGAGGTCAAGACCGTCACCCTCGAGGACGGCACGGTGCTGCGGGCGCGCGCGGTGATCATCTCCACCGGTTCCGAGTACCGCAAGCTGGGCCTCGAGGACGAGGAGCGGCTCTCAGGCCACGGCGTCTCGTGGTGCGCCACGTGCGACGGCTTCTTCTTCAAGGGCCAGGACATCGCGGTGGTGGGCGGCGGCGACTCCGCGATCGAGGAGGCGACCTTCCTGACCAAATTCGCGGACAAGGTCACTCTGATCCACCGCCGGGACCAGTTCCGCGCCTCGGACATCATGAAGCAGCGGGCCCTGGACGATCCCAAGATTGAGATCCTGTGGAACACCCGGGTCACGGGCATCCGCGGCGAGAACAAGGTGGAGTCCCTGGCCCTGGAGGACACCGTGACCGGAGAGAGCTCCGAGCTGGCGGTGACCGGCCTGTTCGTGGCCATCGGCTCCGACCCACGCGTGGGCCTCGTCAAGGACCAGCTGGAGCTCACGGTGGACAACACCATCGCCGTGGACGGCCGCTCCTCGACCACGTCCCTGCCCGGCGTGTTCGCCGCCGGGGATGTCGTGGACCCCACCTACCGCCAGGCCATCACGGCGGCAGGCTCCGGGTGCGTGGCCGCGGTGGACGTGGAGCACTACCTCGCCGCCCTGGACAGCTGACCCCCGCCCCCAACACTCCCCGCACGCGCGGCACCGGCCGAGGGCCCGTGCCGTGCGGCACCGACGAAAGGACACAGTCATGAGCGCAGCAAAGGACGTCACCGACGCCACCTTCCAGGCCGAGGTGCTGGAGAACTCCAAGCCCACCATCGTGGACTTCTGGGCCGAGTGGTGCGGCCCGTGCCGGCAGCTGGGCCCCGTGCTCGACGCCCTGGCCGCCGAGCACGCCGAGCAGGTGGACGTGGTCAAGGTCAACGTGGACGACAACCCCGCCATCGCCTCGCAGTACGGCATCACGTCCATCCCCGCGGTCTACCTCTTCGCCAACGGCGAAGTGGCCAAGACCTCGATCGGCGCGAAGCCCAAGTCCGCCCTGGAGAAGGAGTTCGCGGAGTACCTCACCCCCTCCGCGTGACACCCCCTGCCCGGGCCCGCACCGTACCTCCGGTACGCGGGCCCGGGTTTTCTCTGAGACGATGCACTGCAGACCGAACACCCGCCCGTGCGGGCCCATCGACCACAGGGAGATCCACGTGCCGCACCCCACTCCCGGAGCCGCCCTCCGCCACGGTATGACCGATCGACGTGTCGCGGGGCTCAGGGAGCGTCTCGTCCGCGCGGGAGCGGACGACGCCGCCCTGTCGCCCGACGCGGCCACGGACCCGACCGTGTTCGACCAGCGCGTGGACGGTGCGGTGCGCGGGTTCCAGCAGCGCAAGGGACTCATCGTGGACGGCGTGGTGGGGCCGGACACCGAGTCCGCCCTCAACGACGCTCAGTACGCCCTGGGCGACCGGCCCCTCTCGCACCAGCGGGACACCCCCATGCACGGGGACGACGTCGAGGAGCTGCAGAACAACCTGTCCCTGTTGGGTTTCTACTACGGACACCTGGACGGCACCTTCGCCCGGCAGACGGAGTACGCCGTCAAGGAGCTGCAGAGCAGCCTGGGTGTTCCGGAGGACGGCGTGGTGGGTCTGGACACGCTCACCGGACTCGCGCGGGTCAGCAAGAAGATCACCACGTCCAAGGCCTTCTCCCTGCGCGACCACCGGCGGCTGCAGTCCCTCCACGAGGCGCTGCGCGGACGCGAGGTGATCCTCGTGCCGTCCTCGGGCACCTCACCCACCGAGCCCCACGGGGCGCCGGACAGCTTCGGCCCCGAGCAGGACGCGATCACCCGGGACGTCGCCCTGCGGGCCCACGACCTGCTCTCCACCGTGGGGGCGGTCCCCGTCCTGGTGGACCCTGTGCTCGCGGACCCCGAGGCAGAGACAGCAGGGCAGCACGGGGAAGCCACTGACCGCCCCTGCCTGTCCAGCTACGCCGACGCCATCACGGCACACCCCGGGGCTTTGGTGCTGTGCCTGCAGTGTGACTGGAACACCTCCCCCCAGGCCCAGGGCGTGGCGACGTTCTACTGGGGGGATCCTGTCACGGGTCAGTCCTACGCCCCCATTGGGCACGCGGCCTCCGACATGGTCCTGCGAGAGCTGGTGGCCCGTACCGGGGCCCAGGACCTCGGAAGCCACGCCCGTCAGTGGAGCGGCCTGCGCACCACCGGCGCGGCGGCCGCCTGGGTCGACCTGGGTTACCTCTCGCACGAGGCCGAGGCGGCCAAGCTGCACGATTCGACCTACAGGGCTCGGCTCGCAGAGGCCCTGCTGTGCGGACTGCAGCGCATGCTCGTCCGCACTCCGGAGTCAACGGCCACGGGCACGATGAGTCTCGCCGACATCCAGGCCTACTACAGGGAGAACCACTCCTGACGGCCCCTGGGTGAGAACCGGGTCTCATGAAGCCCTCCCTGGCACCGTGATGATATGAGAACGCCCCGATGTTTCACGTGAAACATCGGGGCGTTCTTCTGTATCGGGCGGTGGAGCGCTGACCTGCGACCCCGTCCCCGGCGAGGGGCTACCCTGGGGTGCAGGGAATCCCCAAACCCATCGACGAGGTCATCGGCCCGATCAGCTCTCGGTGTCCATCTTGGGGTCCAGGACGTCGATGATGCGGTTCAGATCCTCCACGGAGGCGAACTCAATGGTCATCTTGCCCTTGCGGGCGCCCAACTGGATCTTCACACTGGTGTCCAGCTTGTCCGAGAAAGCATCGGCGATGTAGCCCAGCCGGTCATCGTGGCGGGTGGACGGCGCCTTGCGACGCCCCTTCGACCGCTTGAGGCCGTCGGAGAGCGCCACGGCCTCCTCCGTGGCGCGCACGGACAGCCCCTCCGCCACGATGCGCTGCGCGAGCCGCTCCATGTCTGCGGGGTCAGTCAGAGCCAGCAGCGCCCGCGCGTGGCCCGAACTGAGCACCCCGGCCGCCACCCGTCGCTGCACGAGAGCCGGCAGTCGCAGCAGACGAAGGGTGTTCGAGATCTGCGGCCGTGAGCGTCCGATTCGCTCCGACAGCTGCTCCTGGGTGGCCCCGAACTCCTGCATGAGCTGCTGGTAGGCCGCCGCCTCTTCCAGAGGGTTGAGCTGTGCCCGGTGCAGGTTCTCCAGCAGGGCGTCGCGCAGAAGGTCGTTGTCCGCCGTCTCCCGGACGATGGCGGGGATAGTGTCCAGCCCGGCAGCCTGGACGGCACGCCAGCGCCGCTCACCCATGACGAGTTCGTACCGCTCCGGGCCCTCGTCACGGCTGGGGCGCACGACGACGGGCTGCAGAACACCGAGCTCCTTGACGGAGAAGGCCAGTTCCGCCAGTTCGTCCTCGTCGAACACCTGACGTGGCTGCTTTCGGTTGGGGTGGATGTTCGCGACCGACAGCTCCGCAAACACGGCGCCGGGAACCTCGCGGAGCTCCTCAGCTGCATGGTCGTCATCCCCGCCGCGGTTCGCGGCGGTCTTCTTCTGGCTGCCCGAGGCCGATCGAACCCCGGCCTTCTGTGCATCCGGGTTTTCAGCCGAAACTTTCCCCTCCCCGCTCGTACCGTCGACGTCGGAGGAACTCGTTCGATGATCCTCCACCGCCGTACCGGCCGCATCTAACTGAGCGGAGGTCGCCGCCGGTGCCTTGCGCTCGGACGAGGCCGGCTGAGTTTGGTGTGAGGACACCGTGGGAGATGATGTTTCACGTGGAACATCGTCACGAGCCTGACTCTTTGTAGGAGCTGGTTCAGTGCTGGGACGTGACGCTTCGCGTTCGGCGCCGGATGGTGCACCATGTTCAGCGGAATGTGCCATATCCGACGTTCTCGTTGCACGAGCCTGCTTGCGCCCGACACCCTGAGACTCGTCTGCCAGCTGCTCCCGGGGCTGAGCGTCTCCGTTCTGCGCGACCCCAGGCGCCGGCCTCTGAGTACGGCCATTGGACCGATCATTGCGATCGTGTGGCTGCGCTTCCTGCTCGGACGGCAGGAAGAACATGTCGACGGGCCGGCTCACCGACGTCGTGCTCCGAAGAGCCTGCACCATGTCGCGGCGCTTCTTTGTCTTCACGTCAGCTGGGCGACCCGCGTTCGATGCGGCTCGCGATGTTTCACGTGAAACATCGTCAACCCGGGAGCCCATGGAGGCGCTGGTTCGCTGTCCCGCAGAGGTGGCTGCGGCGTTATCGGCGTTTTGCGACCTGGTTGAAGACGGCTGCGCTGCCTTGCTGCCAGCATTGGGTGCGGTCCGAGACGCGGACGACGCGGTCTTAGCAGATGTCGCGGACTTCTTTGCCGGGGTTTTCGTCTTGATGCCGTTGCTCCGTGATGAGCTGGACGTTGACGTCGCCGCCTCAGCACGATCTTGCGGTGCGTTCGACGGCGCGGAGGCCGCATCGCCCGCGCGCGGCGACGATGCCCTGTCCGACTGCTCCTCGGAAGTGTCCCCACTGGGGATGAGGGCGCCAAGTCCTCGTCCCAGGCCCCGTCGACGTTCAGCCACTGTCATGTCCTTTCCCTACGGATGTTCCACCCCATCGTAGTCGGCCGCGAGAAGACAGACGCGGTGCCCGCTCCATCGGGGCTCGCCGATGGGGTCGCTGGTCATCCCCCGCAGGATGGAGTTCCGGAGGAACCTGTGGTGACATAGGAATGGTCTCCGAACATATGCCACGCACGGGCTAGGGAGCGGGGGCTCCCGGGCAGGCTTTGCTTACAGTGAGGACCAGGAATGTTTCACGTGAAACATGGCCGAAAAGAGAGCGGGGTCAGGCCCGTAGGTCCACACAGCGGCCGTTGCCGAGTAAGGGTTACTTCGGGGCGGGAACTCACTCGCAAGACGACAGACCGCCCGTCAGCCGCAGCGAACCGCCTTGTTTGCCAACTGGTGGACCAGGCGCCGCGCCGTCTGTACGTCATTTCGCGCCCTACAGCCCTACAGCCCTACAGCCCTACAGCCCTACAGCCCTACAGCCCTACAGCCCTACAGCCCTACAGCCCTACAGCCCTACAGCCCTACAGCGATGATGATGTCCCACGCCGCGCCTCAAAGCACTACGAGCGCGGTTCCCGCGTGGCGAGTTCGGCCGCGGCCTCAAGGTAGGACAGTGCGCCCGTAGAGCTGGGATCGTACGTGATCACGCTCTGCTGGTAGCTGGGCGCCTCGGAGATGCGCACGGAGCGCGGAATCATGGTTTCCATGACCTCGTCGGGGAAGTGCTGACGCACCTCGTCGGCCACTTGGGAGGCCAGGTTGGTGCGCCCGTCGTACATGGTCAGCAGGATGGAGGACACCGTGAGCTTGGGGTTCAGGTGCTTCTGGATCATGGAGATGTTGTTGAGCAGCTGGCTCAAACCCTCCAGGGCGTAGTACTCGCACTGAATGGGGATCAGCACCTCGGTAGCGGCCACGAATGCGTTGATGGTCAGCAGCCCCAGGCTAGGCGGGCAGTCGATGAACACGTAGTCCAGTCGGGGGAGCCCCTGATCTTCACGCGCCGTGGCGTAGTCGGCCAGCGCGCGCTGCAACCTCTGCTCACGGGCCACCACGGAAACGAGCTCGATCTCGGCACCGGCCAGGTCGATGGTGGCCGGCAGGACCCAGAGGTTCTGCATCTCCGGGGACTCCTTGACCACATCGGCCACGGGCACCTCGTCGATGAGCACGTCGTAGACGGAGTCGGCGTCCGATCCGTGGGGGATGCCCAGGGCCGTGGAGGCGTTGCCCTGCGGATCATTGTCCACCACCAGGACGTTCTGCCCCTGCTTGGCCAGGGCAACCGCGAGGTTCACCGAAGTGCTGGTCTTGCCCACCCCGCCCTTCTGGTTGCTGATGGTGATGTAGCGGGTGGCGGTCGGCGGATCCAGCTGCACGTTCTTCAGCTTGGCCCGGCGCTTGTTCTCTTCCACGAGTTTCCTCCCCAGGGCGGTATCAGCCACCGCGTCTTGTGCTGCGAGACCAGCGTGGCCCTCTGTTTCACGTGAAACATGCTTCCCGCGATCCGGGACAACTTTTTCCGGCTGATTCGCGGGGTCGGGAGGGAGCCCGAAGTCGTGCCCGCGCGTCACGGCCTTGTCGGCGTGCTCCGGAGTGGTCATCGACGGTTCCTTCCCTGGCTGAGGCGGTGCTCCCCGTAGCTTATCGGCATCCACACCCATCGCCCGGTGCGCCTCAGAGGACCAGGCGGACCACCGTGGTGGGCTCGGCCAGCAAGGACGCCCCAGCGGTGACCACCTCGGAGGAACGCACCCCGAAGCGACCGAACTTCTTGGACGCCCTGTCCAGCTCCTCCTGGGCGGACCTCCCCTTGAGCGCGAGGAGCTCCCCCGAGCCCTTGAGCAGGGGGAGGGTGATGTCCACGAGACCGACAAGTGCGGAGACGGCACGCGCGGTCACCACGTCCACCGGTCCGACGTCCTTCTTCGCCTGTTCCGCGCGAGCCCGCAGAACCGTGACGTTGTCCAGTCCGAGGTCCGCAACCACCTCGTCGAGCCACACGACACGGCGCTCGAGAGGTTCCACGAGGGTGAGGTGCAGATCCGGCCGGGCGATCGCCAGGCAGAGCCCGGGCAGACCCGCACCCGAACCCACGTCCACCACCCGGGCGTCCGGAGCGATGAGCTCCTGCACCACGGCGCAGTTGAGCACGTGGCGTTCCCACAGCCGGGGCGCCTCGCGGGGCCCGATCAGGCCGCGCACGATGCCCGAGGAGGCCAGGTGCTCCGTGTAGCGCTGCGCGAGCTCCAGCCGCTCGCCGAAGATGGTGCGCGCGGCACCCTCCAGCTCACCCAGGGCGGGCGCGGGCTGGGGCTCCGGGGCCGCGCGGTGCTCGGAGGTCCCGTCGGTCCGTTCCTCCGCGGAGGGTACCGAGCGATCAGTCTGCCCGCTGCCGCTGGACGCCCGACGACCGTGGGCGCGATCCGCCGAGCTCACGCGCCCGCCGAGATGACGATGTGGCGGTCCGCTCCGTCACCCTCGGACTCGGAGGTCAGACCGGCCTCGGCCACGGCGTCGTGCACGATCTTGCGCTCGTAGGCGGACAGCGGGGGCAGGTGGACGGGCTGGCCGTCCGCGCGGACCCGGGCCACGGCGTCGTCGGCCATGGTGTGGAGCTGGGAGGCACGCTCGTCACGGTGTCCGGCGACGTCCAGGATCAGCCGGCTGCGCCGCTGGGTGGCGCTGAGCACCGCCAGCCGGGCGAGCTCCTGCAGGGCGTCGACCGTCTCGCCGTCGCGGCCCACGAGAGCCTGCAGCTCGGCGTCGTCGTCCTCGGCGACCACGGACACGTAGGTGCGGCCGTCCCGCACCTCGATGTCGATGTCACCGTCGATGTCCGCGGTGTCGAGGAGCTCCTCGATGTAGTCCGCGGCGATCTCACCCTCCTCCTCGAGGGGGGAGAGCGAGGACTCCTGGGCGTCGACCTCGCCCGCCTGCGCCTGGGCGTCCTGCGGGGTGGTCTCCCGGGTGTGGTCCGTCTCGTTCATGGCAGGCGACCTCTCAGCCGTTGTTCTTCTTGGTCTGCTGCTTCTGGCGCTTCTTGGACACGGGCTGGTTGCGCTGTCCCGCGGCCGCCCGCACCCGCTGCTCCTCGAGCTTGTCCTCGTGCTCCTTCTTGGACATGCCCACGGGAGGCAGACCCTTGGCCGCACGACGCTCGTTGAGCTCCCGCTCGGCCTGCGAGCCCTTGGTGGGGTTGTTGCGGATGACCCACCACTGCTGGCCCATGGACCAGAGGTTGGACACGGTCCAGTACACGAGCACGCCCAGCGGGAAGTTGATGCCGCCGATCGCGAAGATCAGCGGGAACAGGTAGAGCATCATCTGCTGCTGGCGGTACATGGGCGACTCCTTGGCGGAGTCGCTCATGTTGCGGGAGGTCAGCTGCTTCTGGGTGATGAACTGCGTGGCGCTCATGGCCACGATCATCACGAGCGCGAGGACCACGGTGGCCGCATGGTTGCCCGTGCCCGGCTGCATCAGCGTGGAGAACAGGGGAGCACCGAAGATGGTGGACTCGTTGAACTCGTGAACCATCTGCGGCGTGAGCAGGTGGATGGCCTCGTTGTTGGCCGCCGCCTGCGGCACCGAGCGCAGCACCTGGAACAGCGCGAAGAAGATGGGCATCTGCACGATGATGGGCAGGCACGCCGCGAACGGGTTGGACCCGTGCTCCTTGTACAGCGCCATCTGCTCCTCGGCCATGGCCTGGCGGGAGAGCTGGTCCTTCTTGCCCTTGTACTTGGCCTGCAGCTTGGCGAGCTCCGGCTGCAGCTCCTGCATCCCCCGCATGGACTTGATCTGCTTGAGGAACAGCGGGATGGTCAGCGTGCGCATCACCAGGGTCAGGCCCACGATGCACAGCACCCAGGTGAAACCGGAGGTGGGGTCCAGCCCGATCAGGGTGAACAGTTCGTGGAACGCCCACAGGACCGCGGAGACGATCCATTTGAAGGGCAGCAGAATCATGTCGAAGAAGTTCATCGAGCCTCAGCTCCTTGAGCCGCGTGCTGGCGGTCCTGGCAGTCGTGCGTGTACTCGCGCACGAGGTTCGGGTGGTTGAGCAGAACGATCTTGGGGGTCTCGACCGCGGAGGAGAACTCCCGGCCCCCCGCAGGGACCCTGTCGATCCCCCCGGCCGCCCACGGATGGCACCGCAGCAGCCGCCGGACGCTCAGCCCCAGACCGCGCACCGCCCCGTGGACCGTGAAGGCTTCCAGCGCGTAGGCGGAGCAGGAGGGGAAGTAGCGGCACACGTCCCCGTACAGCGGGGACACGATGGTGCGGTAGAGCTTGAGGAGCGCGATGCACAGGTTCTGCGGCGCCTTCTTGACGGCGCTCAGCAGCCCCCCGGAGGTGTCGTACTCGTGCGGTGCGCGCGCAAGGAGCTGTTCAGGAGTCACCCGTGACGCCACGCGCACCTCCTTCTCGATCGACTACCCGGCAGGTTACGGCATGGTGCCCGGGGCTTGCTGGGAAACTCACGCGCAGCGGCGCACGGCGGTGGCGACGGCGGACCGGTAGTCCCGCGCCAGTTCGTCCCACGGCGCGGTGGCGGCGGGAGGCAGCGCGCGGACCACCAGGTCCATGCCCTCCGGCCGTTCGCGAACCGTCTCGGCGCTCAGCTCTCGGAGCCTGCGCTTGACCTTGTTGCGGGTCACCGCGTTGCCCACGGCCTTGGAGACCACGAACCCCACGCGGCTGGGTGCGCCCGTGCTCAGGCGCACGGATACGACGACGTTCCGGCGGCCCCCACGGGCGCCGGAACGTACAGTGGTCGAGAAGTGCGCAGAGGTCCGCATCCGGTGCCTGGTGGGCAGCACGATGCGAACCTCGCGGGGTGGGGAGGGCTCAGGCCGAGAGGCTGGCGCGGCCCTTGCTGCGGCGGGCGCCGATGATGGCGCGGCCGGCACGGGTGCGCATGCGAGCACGGAAGCCGTGCTTGCGGGCGCGACGGCGGTTGTTGGGCTGGAAAGTCCGCTTGGGCATTAGTCACTCCACGAGGTTGGACAACGGTGAGCCAACTGCAGGATGTCGCAGGGGGCGCACGCGGTAGGTTTCAGGGGGCGTGCAGGCACGCAAAAATCACGGCCCAACACGCACAAGACTAATTCACAGTAGTCGATCCGCCCCCGGGGGTCAAATCCCGTGCCCGTCCGCGAGCCCTCCCCGCAACGGCCCACCAGGGGTTCGCGGTCTCTCCACATCTGTGCAGACGGACCTCCACAGCGGTGTGGAAAACGGGTTCTGCACCCCACCGGGAGGACGGTTATCCCCAGCCCGGAACTACATCTTTGTAGTTCTCCGGGCCCGCGAATCCGGGCTATGAACTGCCCCGATCCATGTTCTAGGCTGATCCCCACGGCCGCCCCCTCACGATTTATCCACCGCTGTGAACAACTCTGTGGAAAACTGGGCCGTCCCAGTCCATCACGTCAGGAGTCGCTC